>JAHEGZ010000038.1 GCA_024644865.1 Aurantimicrobium sp. | reverse complement strand
GTCATTTTCTTGCTTGTTCCGCACGCGGATGCGAACCCCAATTGGGCCGTGAACTATCAGAAGATTGCAACGGAAGCCCAAGCAACGGTCAACGCCCCATTGGTCACGCCGGACATGCCCAGCGACTGGCGCGCCAACCAGGCTCGCATCAAAATGAACCCCACCGACAAGGTCGCGGTTTGGTACATCGGCTTCATTACCCCAAAAGATACGTTCATCGCCTACCGTCAGGGAATATCAGCTAACCCCTCATGGACGGCATCGATTCTGCCCGACCTGAAGTCCACCGGCGTTGTCACGATCGGTGGCATCGAGTGGCAAGTGTTCAACAACCGTTCATCGGAACATCCCGGAAATCTGGCGTACGCCCTTGTTACCGTGAAGGGGCCTGATGTTTTCGTTCTCAACGGAAATGCCACAGACGGCGAGTTTGCCGATATTGCCGCCCACATATCAGCACAGATTGCGAAGTAAAGATGCAGCCTCGAATTACTCCCGCTGAAGCCTGGCGTCGCATGGTGCTTGGAAATGATCGTTTCATCGAGGGAGCACCGGCACACCCCCGCCAAGACGTTGAGCGCCGCGAAGCTCTTGCCGCTCTGCAACAGCCCGATGTGGCTCTGTTCGGATGCTCCGACTCGCGTCTCTCGGCCGAAATCATCTTCGACAAAGGCCTTGGCGACCTGTTCGTCGTGCGAAATGCCGGGCAAATCATCTCGGAGTCCGTTCTCGGATCTCTGGAGTACGCGGTTGACGTGCTTGGAGTTGCTCTCATCGTCGTACTGGGTCACGATAACTGCGGTGCAGTCATGGGCGCCATTGCAACCCTGAGTCCAGAGGCACCCAAACTTCCGGCGAGCGTGCGCAAAATGGTCGCTCCCATTCGCCCGGCGATCCAGCGCGTTGCCAAAGAACGCGGCATCAAGACCGAAGACGTTGACGTCAACGAAGTTGGCGCTGAGCACCTCAAAGACACCATTTCAGAGCTGTTGCAACAGAGTGAGGTCATCACCGAAGCCGTTGCAAACGGTACTCTTGCTGTGGTCGGTGCCAACTACCGACTGGGTGATGGCCACGTGATTCCCGACGTCGTTGTCGGCGAAATCTAGTCGTCACACCTCACCGCAGACCACCGCACCACCTCACTCAAGGACGAATATCCGTGGCTAAAGCACCCGCCGGTTTCCGTATCGAACACGACACGATGGGCGAGGTTCTCGTCCCGGTCAACGCACTCTACGCGGCTCAGACGCAGCGCGCCGTTGAGAACTTCCCCATCTCAGGCACCGGCCTCGAGTCGGCGCACATTGCAGCTCTCGCCCAGATCAAGAAGTCGGCCGCTTTGGCCAACGCTCAGCTCGGTGTTCTGCCCAAGGGCATTGCCGAGGCCATCGCCTGGGCCGCTGACCAGGTCATCACGGGCAAGTACGACGACCAGTTCCCCATCGACATTTACCAAACCGGCTCGGGCACCAGCTCGAACATGAACATGAACGAGGTGCTGGCAACACTCGCCACCGGCAAACTCAAGAAGCCCGTTCACCCCAACGACCACGTCAACTGCTCGCAGTCGAGCAACGACGTATTCCCCACCTCGGTTCACGTCGCCGTCACCGGCGCACTCATTAAGGAGCTCATCCCCGCTCTCGACTACTTGGCAAAGTCTCTTGAGAAAAAGGCCAAGAAGTGGGCCACTGTCGTGAAGTCGGGCCGCACCCACCTCATGGACGCCACTCCCGTCACCCTCGGCCAGGAATTCGGTGGATACGCCGCCCAGATTCGCCTCGGCATCGAGCGCATCAAGGCCGCCCTGCCGCGAATCGCTGAGGTGCCCCTCGGAGGAACCGCCGTCGGAACTGGAATCAACACCCCCAAGGGATTCCCGCAGCTGGTCATCAAGCACCTCGCCAAGGAGACCAAGCTGCCCATCACCGAGGCACGCGACCACTTCGAGGCTCAGGCTAACCGCGACGGCCTGGTCGAGGCTTCGGGTGCTCTTCGCACCATCGCCGTGTCACTGACCAAGATCTGTAATGACATCCGATGGATGGGCTCTGGCCCCAACACGGGTCTCGCTGAGATTCACATCCCCGACCTGCAGCCTGGTTCGTCGATCATGCCGGGCAAGGTCAACCCCGTTGTTCCCGAGGCTGTTCTCATGGTGTGCATGCGCGTCATCGGCAACGACGCAGCGGTCGTCATGGGTGGGGCATCCGGCCTGTTCGAGCTGAACGTGGCCATCCCTGTGATGGGCAACTCGGTTCTCGAATCGATTCGCCTGCTCGCAAACTCTTCGCGCATTCTCGCCGACAAGACAGTCAACGGTCTCGAAGCAAACGTCAAGCGGTCGCGTGCTCTGGCTGAGTCAAGCCCCTCGATCGTGACTCCGCTCAACAAGTTCATCGGGTACGAGGCTGCCGCCAAGATTGCTAAGCACGCTGTCGCCAAGGGTCTCACCATTCGCGAAGCAACCATCGAACTCGGCTATGTCGACGGAAAGAAGCTCACCATGGAGCAGCTAGACAAGGCACTCGACGTGCTGTCGATGACCCACCCTGGTTAGACCCGACTCTGACGGATCGCCCTGGATTAGCTCGCGAGCTGGGACAGGGCGATTGACATTGCTACCCAAAATCCCAGCAGGAGAAATGGTCCGAAGGCGAGTGAACCGCGTCGCTTGAACAACCAGAGCACGAGGGCAGCAACTCCGCCAAAGACGAATGCGAGTGCAACTGACTCGATCGTCGCCTGAGCCCCCAGAAACCCGGATGCCACACCGAGCACAGTCGCGAGTTTCACGTCTCCCATGCCGAGCCCTCCCACGCGACTCAGCAGCGCGAACACCACGAAAGAGCCGACGCCCATCATCAGGGGCAACCAACCTCGGCCATCCGAGAGGGCGAGTTGCACAAGACCGCATGCGAGCGCGAGTGCGAGACCCGGAACTACCAATCGGTTGGGCAGGCGGTGCTCACGAATGTCAACGACGACGAGGGGAACACTTACCGCCGCCACGAAGGCGCACAGAAGGATTCCCGGCCAGCTCATGCTGGCAGGTTACCGAGCCTCGGTTAGTGGCTAGGCGAGTTCTCCACCCTCGAGCAGATCCGTAACAAGTGCAGCGATCGCCGAGCGCTCCGAACGCGTCAGCGTAATGTGGCCGAAGAGTTCTTGCCCCTTGAGCGTCTCGATGACGCTGGCAACACCGTCATGGCGTCCGACGCGCAGGTTGTCGCGCTGGGCCATGTCATGGGTCATGACGACGCGCGAGTTCTGCCCGATGCGGCTGAGCACGGTCAACAGCACGTTGCGTTCGAGCGACTGTGCCTCATCCACAATCACAAACGCGTCGTGAAGTGAGCGACCACGGATGTGCGTCAGCGGAAGCACTTCCAGGATGCCGCGCTCAGTCACCTCTTCCATCACGTTTTGCGAGACAAGTGCACCGAGAGTGTCGAAGATGGCCTGACCCCAGGGGTTCATCTTCTCTGCCGCGTCACCGGGCAGGTAGCCGAGCTCCTGGCCTCCCACGGCGAATAGGGGGCGAAAGACGATGATCTTCTTGTGCTGCTGGCGCTCGAGTACAGCCTCAAGTCCGGCGCAGAGTGCGAGCGCCGACTTTCCGGTACCGGCACGACCGCCGAGCGAGATGATGCCCAGACTCGGGTCGAGCAGCATGTCGATGGCCAGTCGCTGTTCGGCGGAGCGGCCGTGCAGACCAAACAGGTCACGGTCGCCACGAACGAGCGTGACCTCGCCGTTGTCGCGAACTCGGCCCAGTGCTGACCCGCGTTCGGAGTGAATGACCACGCCGGTGTTGCGTGGCATGTCTTTGGCTTTTCGGGTGCGAATCGATTCCTTCTCGTAGAGGTCGGCCATCTCATCGCCAGAGAGGTCGATGTTATCGATGCCAGTCCAGCCCGATTCGGGTGCCAGCTCGGCGCGGTACTCCTCTGCGGAGAGACCAATTGAGGCAGCCTTGACGCGCATGGGCAGGTCTTTCGAGACCACCGTGACATCGAGCCCGTCTCCTGCCAGGTTCATGGCCACGGCAAGGATGCGCGAGTCATTGTCCCCGAGTTGCAAGCCCGACGGCAGAACCGCCTGGTTCGAGTGGTTGAGTTCCACACGAATCGAACCGCCGGCCTCGGTGGTAATCGGAAAGTCGAGACGCTCGTGCTTGACGCGCAGATCGTCGAGCAGGCGAAGTGCTTGACGGGCGAAGTAACCGATCTCGGGATCGTGTCGCTTCTTCTCGAGTTCGCTGACAACAATGACCGGAATCACCACCGCGTGCTCCGCGAATCTGAAGAGAGATTGCGGGTCAGACAACAAAACCGAGGTATCTAATACATAGGTACGCTCGGTCTGGCGGGTTTTGCTGGAGGTCTGGCGCGAGGCTGTAGAACGAACCTTGGCGCCGCTGCTTTGCGGTGTCATGAGGCAAACCTAAAGCCGAGGTTTAACTCCGCTGAGTTGCGACACGCCCGGGCTGGGAGAGTTTACTTTTCGGCTACGAACCGAAGCGTCGCTCGCGTCTGGTGTAGTCACGCATGGCACGCAAAAAGTCGACCTGACGAAGGTCAGGATAGAGCGCCTCCACGAAATAAAACTCGCTGTGGGCGCTCTGCCAGAGCATGAAATCGCTGAGGCGCTGCTCGCCCGAAGTGCGAATGACAAGGTCGGGATCGGGCAATCCGCCGGTGTAGAGGTGGTCACCGATGAGCTTGGGGCTGAGCATTTCGGCGAGGTCGTCGATGGTACCGCCGGTCGCCTTGTGTTCGGCGATGATCGAGCGCACCGCATCCGCAATCTCGGCGCGACCGCCGTAGCCGATTGCCAGGTTGACGTGGAGCCCGGTGTTCTCGGCGGTCCTAGCCTCAACGGCAATGAGTCGATCGAGCAGCTGTGGAGGCAGCACCTCGTCGGCACCCACGTGCTTGATCTTCCAGTCGCGAAAGCTGCCGATATTTTCAGCGAGCGTTCCAATGATGTCGAACAGCTCGTTCAGCTCGTCGGTAGGCCGCCCGGAGACATTGTCGGTCGACAAAAGGTAGAGAGTGACCATCTGAATACCGAGATCGTCACACCAGACCAGAAACTCGGGAACCTTTTCGGCTCCTGCACGATGACCATGGGATGCGCTACCGAGCTCACGCAGACGCGCCCAGCGTCGGTTGCCGTCGACAATCATTCCGATGTGGTGCGGAAGTGCATCTGGGCTCAGACCGCGACGCAGACGCTTTTGGTACAAGCCGTAGAGCAAGCCCGTGCGCGTCGCCGACGATGTCATGCCTCTACGCTACCCAAGGATTGGCACGAACTCCCGAGATCGCTCGGCCACGAGGCCGTAGGCTGACTAAGTGAGCCCCGAAGAAGAACTACGCGAGCGCGACGAAGCTGCCGATGCGGCCGTCGCCGCCGACGAAGCCCGTGCTCCCCACCTGCCTAGTCTTCCCCTGGTTGAGGGCTTTGAGCCGATTCCCGAGGGCGAAGTTAAGCCCCTGTGGCGTGGCTGGATTCACGCCGGAACCTTCCCGGTAGCCATCGCTGCCGGAATCGTGCTCATCGTGCTCGCTGACGGAGTGCCGGCGAAGTGGGCATCGGCGGTGTTCATGGCAACCTCGTTGCTGCTTTTTGGAAACTCTGCGCTGTACCACCGTTTCCACTGGAAGCCCCGCACCAAGGTGATTCTTAAGCGAATCGACCACGCGAACATCTTCTTGCTTATTGCCGGCACCTACACCCCCATCGCCGTTCTAGCCCTGCCGCCGAGCAAAGGCGTTCTGCTTCTCGCCCTGGTGTGGGCCGGCACGGTCTTAGGAATTGGGTTCCGAGTTTTCTGGATTTCGGCTCCTCGTTGGCTCTACGTGCCCCTGTACGTGGCAATGGGCTGGGGTGCCATGATGTACATCGTCGATTTACTCAATGCAAACGCAGTGATGATGATTTTGGTGCTCATCGGCGGCGCCTGTTACACCGCTGGTGCCGTTATTTACGGGCTCAAAAAGCCCAATCCGATTCCCGGTGTATTCGGATTCCACGAGATTTTTCACACGC
>JAHEGZ010000031.1 GCA_024644865.1 Aurantimicrobium sp. | reverse complement strand
TACGACCAGGCAGCAGACCCCAAGGAATGGCTTGACGTCGAGTACGTCAACTGGAAATCCTCGGGCGTTACTCGCTTCGCACCCCTTGCTTCGGCATTCGGTGAGATGGAATGTAACGGTTTCTGGAACCACACCCCGCCTCGCACCGATAAAGACGGTGTCTGGGTTCAGGCCAACATTGAAAAGTCGCCCATCCTCAAGCGTCGCGCTGAGGAGCCCGGAGCGAACATTGGTCGCTGCCGCATCATTGAGCTCCAGCCGAACGAATACGGTGACGCTCTCTACAACATGCACCAGGACGACAACAACCGTCTAAACCCAGACGGAACCGGTTGGATTGTTCGTGGATTCTTCAACCTCACCGACAACCCCGACTCGGTCATGATTCTTCGTGAAGACCGTTTCGACCCGTCTACCGAGGTCCGCATTCCGCTTCCGGCGGGCGCTCAACTCATTGTTGACACCCAGCGCTTCTGGCACGCTGTGTGGCACCAGGGCGACGAGCCTCGCTACTGCCTGATCACCTCGTGGGAGTCGGGCCCCGAGCTCGACGCGTACATCGCCAAGCACCACGGCAAGCCCCGCGTTGAGAACTACCCGGTCAGCAAAGAAACCGCCGAAAAGGCAGAGGCCCACTTCCTGGGCCGCGTAGAGGCTCGTGCTGCGGCACTTGCCGCGCAGGGCAAGGCGGACGAGGGCGTCAAAGACCCCGAAGCCTAACCTAGGCGGCTGAAATTACCGCTGTTTCGAAAGCCCCGAGGAAACTCGGGGCTTTCGTGCGTCTTACGCGGTTTTTGGTGTTTCGCGCTGACTCACGCGACTTAGGCTGGCGGGCATGGGACGGTTTGCTACCAGCGTGCGCTCGCACCTGCTCGAGACGTTCTCGGGTGAGCCCGATGGTACGCCCGCCTGGGTCAAGAAGATTGAAGGCGGCAACGACATCGGATTCTTTGGCCCTGGATCCGCGCCCTGGGTGGTTCACGGCGGAATGGCGACGATGGTTGCCGGCATCCGTGCCCTGCTGATGCAAACGCTTCACCCGGGTGCCATGGCTGGCGTGCACGACTGGTCCCGCTACAAGGAAGACCCGCTGGGTCGTCTGGCCGGCACAATTCAGTGGCTCATCACGATTACATTTGCCGACACCGAGCTGGCTCGTGCCGAGTCCGCGCGTGTGAGTGGCTTTCACGAACGCGTGCGAGGAACATACCTGGATGCGCAGGGCCTTGAGCGCACTTATTCTGCCGGTGACCCCGAGCTGCTCTACTGGGTGCACGTGGTGTTCACGGATGCTTTCTTGGGCTGTCACGAGACGTGGGGTTCGCCCATTCCCGGCGGGGCTGATCGCTATGTCAGCGACTGGTCGATTGCCGGTGAGCTCGTGGGTGTAGTCAATCCTCCGCGAAGTGAAGGTGAACTTCGTTCAGCGATGCACCAATTCAACGTTGACGGAATCCTGAAACATGACGAACGCGTCGAAGAGACAATCGCATTTCTGCGCAATCCGCCCCTGCGGCGCTCCATGATCCCGTTTTATCGGGTGCTTTTCGCCGGTGCGGTGGCTTCGATTCCCCCGGAGTATCGCCGGGTTCTGGGGCTCAAACGACCGTGGTGGCCGGCCGTCACCAGCACGCGGGTAATCCTCGGCCTGCTGCGGCTGTTGCTGGGACCGTCGTCGACCTCCGAGGATGCTGCGCGCATCCGGATCTCTCGAATAAACGCCCGGGTGGACTAGCGCGACGCGCGTATCGAAAGCTATTTGCGAATCGCGTCAAGCACGTCGAGGTGCAGCTTGCCGTTGGTCGCGAGGGCACTTCCGTGCCAGATATCCGGGTGCCCCTCGAGTGAGCTAAACGTGCCACCGGCCTCAGTGACGATCGGCATCAGCGCGGCCATGTCGTAGGGCTTGAGATCGAACTCACCGGCGACATCCAAGACGCCCTCGGCAACCATCATGTACGACCACATGTCACCGTACGCACGAGTGCGCCACACCTTGCGACTGAGGGAAACGAGCTCGTCGAGGTAGCCGGCCTGGTCCCACTGCTGAATCGAGTTGTAACTGATCGATGCATCGGCCAGGCTCTCGACCCCAGAAACTTGCAGGCGGCGGGGTTCGGGTGTGGCGGCAGCAGCCTCAGGAAGGAGGCTACTGAGCGCGTCGGGTAAGGGAAGCGCGCCGAGGGCATCGCCCGACTCGTCGACCCACGCGCCGTTGTCTTTGGCAGCCCACCAACGTTTGCCCAGGGCGGGAGCGCTCACCACGCCGACCACGGGAACACCGTCTATTGCCAGAGCGATCAGCGTGGCCCACACAGGAACCCCGCGCAAGAAGTTCGCCGTGCCATCGATGGGATCGATGATCCACTGGCGGTGCGGGTGATCCGCGGTGGTGACGGGGTGCTCAGAAACGGTGCCGGTCTGCTCACCGAATTCCTCGCCGAGCATGAAGTCTTCGCCACGCTCGCGAGCCAAAACATCGATGATTGCCTGCTCGATGGCGCGGTCGGCATCTGTTACCGGCGTCTTGTCGGGCTTGGTTGTGACCTCGAGGTCTACCGAGAGAAAGCGCTCGCGAGAAATAGCGTCGGCTGCATCCGCCAACGACAGGGCTAGCTGCAGGTCTTCGTCGAGGGTAAATTTCGTTCGGGTCACGCGTCTACGCTACCGCGAACCAACTATTTGCTTGCTTTCAGCGTGGCCGTGACGGGGAGTAGTCCCATGACCTTCATGGCGATCTTCATCACTGCCGGGGCGGGAACTGTTCGCGGCTTTTCGTGCTCGATGGCTGTTAAGGCGGCGGTCACGACGCCGGATGCGGGCTGCGCCTTTCCGCCAGGAATAGGTGTTCCGCTGACGTTGAAGAAGTTTGTGTTGGTTGGCCCCGGACACACCGCCGTGATGCGCACACCGGTGCCTCGCACTTCGCCCCAGACGGCCTGCGTGAGAGAAAGCACGAACGCCTTGGTGGCCGAGTACATCGCGTGATGCGGCCGCGGCGCAAAAGCGGCGAGCGAGGCGATGTTGATGATTACTCCCGAGTTGGCCTCGAGCATGGGCGCGAGAAATCCCCGAGTGGTTTCGGCTACCGCGTTCATGTTCACGTTCATCTCTTGGCTCAGGATGGCCGAGTCTGTGTTGGCCAGAGTGCCGTGCGTGCCGAATCCGGCAGAGTTCACCAGAACATCCACCCGGATGCCCCGCTGAGCCATTTCGGCAACCAGGTGAGTGCCCGCGCCCGAAAGACTGAGGTCCCACTCAATCGGAGTTACGGTGACTCCGTGCGCAGCGTGGAGCTCGGCAGCCATCGAGTCAAGCTGTTGACGGTCGCGCGCGATCATGACCAGATTCGCTCCTCGGGCCGCGAACTCGCGGGCGAACTCGGCGCCGATGCCAGAGCTTGCTCCTGTGATGAGTGCGGTTTTTGATGCGTAATTGATCATGAACGGGGAGCCCCTTCGGCCGTTTTTGGTAGTCGTTGCATAACTGATAGTGTTGCTTTTCGGTTCGAAACACAATTTCGGGCCATCTGCACCTCTAGCTCAATCGGCAGAGCAACTGACTCTTAATCAGTGGGTTCCGGGTTCAAGTCCCGGGGGGTGCACCACAATCAGGCCACCTCTCGCCAGGTGGACTTTTTGTTTGAGCGGCTGTGCGCCCGAGAATTGCTCGACCTGCTGGATAGAGTTGGCTCACTAGCCAGCCTCACAACACACGGAGTCGCACCGCCATGGAGACGAATCGCAAACGCGCCCTCGTCATCAAAGACTCTCCGCTGGCTCGCGATCCGCGCGTTCTTCGTGAGGTCAGTTGGCTGAAAGAGGCCGGTTTTGAAGTCGACACGCTCGGCCGCGGGGCTAAGCCCACGGAGGTCAACGGCACTCACTTTGCCATGCCGCGGCGCAGCGTGATAGGGCGGATTCTGGCCTATCTGTTCCTGCCCAACCGTGCGAAGTACCGATACTTGGTCGAGAACTGCATCCCTGAGCCTCTGCGCTCGGGAGTGGCAGGCGGCACGTACACGCAGGTCGTGTTGAACGAGATTGAGCTTTTGCCATGGTTCGAACGCACTCGGGCTCGCCTCGTGGTTGCCGGCGGTCACGCGCACCTTGACTTGCACGAGTACGCCCCGGGCCAGCGCAGCGGAGTTTTGCACCGGCTCGTCTTCAAGCGCTGGCGCGACTACCTGATTAAGTTCATTCCGTCGGCATCCATCGACAGCCGCTCAACGGTGGCTCAAAGCATCGCACAGCTCTATGCCGACCTTTTTGGCTTTGACGTGCCCTCGCTCGTGCGCAACTGTCCGCCCTACGAGGACCTGCCGGTTCGGCCGGTGGTCGGTGACGGCATCCGTTTGGTGCACCACGGCGTTGCCGCACCTCTGCGCAGCCTCGAGCTACTCATCGACGCCATGGCCGAGGTCGACGACCGCTTTACCCTCGACTTCTTTCTGGTTGGAGCACCGGCCTACCTCGCCGAGCTCGAGGCTCGTGCTCAGAGCAAGAACGCTCGCGTCACTTTTCGAGACCCCGTTGCCGTTCATGACCTAGCTCGCACAATTAACGAGTTTGACGCCGAGATCATCTTTTTCCCGCCACTGACAGAAAACCTGCGCTTGGCTCTGCCCAATAAATTCTTTGAGGCAGTTCAAGCGCGATTGGCGGTTGTCTCGGGCCAAAGCATCGAGATGGTCAATCTCATCAACGTTTACAGAAACGGCGCCATCGCTACTGGCTGGCAGGCTGCGGATCTGGCACGCGCCATCAACGGGTTGACGCCCGAAGGAGTGACCGCGATGAAACATGGCTCAGACCGCGCGGCGCACGATCTAAACGCCGGGCATGAGCGCGACGTCTTGCTCACTCAGATCGGTGTGCCGACACCCCGCTCATAACTCAAGCGTTATTTTTCGGGAAAGCCGATGCTCTCGAAGAAGCGCCCGCGCTCACCTTCGGCGCAGAGGTCGGGGGCAATGGCATCCGACCGCTTTTTCATCTCGGTAACGTTTTCTGCCGTCATCGACGAGATCGCTTCGACGAGGTCGGCGACTTCCCATCCCTTTGCGATGACACCGTTGCCCTCGCGGCTGACGATTTCGGCCATGCTCTTGGTTGGTCCGATCACCATGGCCAGACGTCCTTGAATAGCCTCGAAGAACTTGTTCGGGAAGGCAATCTCGAGGTTCACCGACTTGGGCGGGTAGAACATGACTTCTGCGTCGTATTCGTTGATGGACTGAGACAGGGTTGTCATCGGTGCTGGAGGCACAAACTGGATTTTGCTGCCCAGGGGAGCGGCGAGCTCTGTGAGTTTGTCGATCATGCCAGGGTCGCCGACGAGCATGAATGTCAGGGTGAAGCCATCATCGACTTTGCCCATAGCTTCAATCAGTTCACGCAATCCGCGCTCCCAGGCGGCAACGCCGTGGTGTAGCAGGCGGATGTTGCCAGGGTCGACGGCCGAAGGCTTCTGATCGACAAAGGGCGGTGCATTGCGCACGACCGGGGGTGCCGGAATGTGGAACTCGTTGGTGTAGAGGTCGACGGCGTCGGCTGCCAGCGACCGAGAGGTGATTTTGGGGCTAGCAATGAGATTGCGCGTGTAGCGGTAGTAAGGGCGAATGAGCGCGCGACCGCGGGTGTTGTGCGGTACATCCGGGTCAAACCACTCATGAATGTCGAGATGAATCTTGGTCGTGCTCGGCACTCGACCAAACGCGCTTGGTTCATCCAGCCAGGGCAGCAATTGAATGTCGTTGAACAAGACGAGGTCGTAGCTGCCGGCGGCAACGCGCTGCCCAGCTAGGCCTGGGAACTGGTTTTGATACAGAGTCTTGAATCTCGCGCGAACAGGCATCAAACCGTGGATGACGGCCAGACCTCCCGTGGAGCGAGCCCACTGCGGTGCCGATTCGATCTTGAAGTGATCGCGCACTTGTGGAGTTGGGTGCTCGCCGAGACCGAGGGTGTCGACTGTCCATCCGGCGTCGGTGAGCCAATCAATCTGGCGGCGTACACGCGGGTCAGAGATGACGTTGTTCAAGACGACGAGGAGCGCGTGTTTTGACGAGTCAGACAATGCGACTTCCTTTCGACCGGCGAGGTCAGTTTATCTTTCGAGCGATAA
>JAHEGZ010000028.1 GCA_024644865.1 Aurantimicrobium sp. | reverse complement strand
GGCTTTGACACCGGAGCCGACTGCACGCCCCACGGGTCGATGCCACCCTCGGGAACGAGATGCAAACCTTCAGCGGTGAGGTGCCCGGTCACGTCGGCCAGGTCGAGACCACCGGTGAAGTGATCGCCCACCGCACTGACAACGCCCACGCGCAGATCAGCGTTGCGCTCGAGCTCTCCAAAAGCCAGCGCGAGTTCCCGAAGCAGGGCCATGTCGGCCGCATTGCGCTTGTCAGCTCGGTTGAGCTGAATGTGCAGGACGTGACCGCGAGCGGTCACCAAAACCCGGGGCTCGCTCACGGTCGAGGCCTACTGCGGGATTCCGATGGCGCTGTAGATGGCACCGGGCCACGCGCCCGCGTTCGAGACGCGACGCCCGTCGACGATGGCAGCCACTCCCGGCACATCGGCCGAGGTGATGCTCTTGTAGTCAGCGTGGTCGGCCTGAATCACGACACCGTCCGCCGGCGTGCCTAAGTGGTAGGCGGTGAAGCCCAAGCGCTCGAGCTCTTCGTCGGTGTAGAGCGGGTCGTGCACGAGCACCTTGGCGCCGGCAGCGAGGAGGGCCTGGTTTGTGCCGAAGACACCAGAGAAGGCTGTCTCTTTGACGCCGCCGCGGTAGGCGGCACCGAGAATGACGACCGTCTTGTCTTTCAGGCTACCCAGCGATGCGGCGAGCAGGCCAACCGCGTAGTTGGGCATGTCGGCGTTCGCGGCACGTGCGGCGCGAACGACCGTGGCATCCGGGTCATTCCACAGGTACAGGCGCGGGTAGACGGGAATGCAGTGACCACCCACGGCGATGCCGGGCTGGTGGATGTGACTGAACGGCTGCGAGTTGCTTGCGGCGATCACCTGGTAAATGTCGATGCCGCTCTTCTGTGCGAACACGGCAAACTGGTTCGCCAGACCGATGTTGACGTCGCGGTAAGTGGTTTCGGCAAGCTTTGCCATCTCGGATGCTTCTGCCGAACCCAAATCCCAGACGCCGTTGCCGCGCTCAAGGTCGGGGCGCTCGTCGAAGTCGAGAATTTGCTCGTAAAACGAGACGGCCTTGGCCGCACCCTCGGGCGAGAGACCGCCGACCAGCTTGGGGTACTTGCGAAGGTCGGCAAACACGCGCCCGGTGAGCACGCGCTCGGGCGAGAACACCAAGTGGAAGTCTTTGCCCTCAACGAGTCCCGAGCCCTTTTCGAGCATGGGCTTCCAGCGGGTGCGGGTGGTTCCCACCGGCAGCGTCGTTTCGTACGCCACGAGGGTGCCTGGGGTGAGGTTGGCGGCGAGGGATTCGGTGGCCTGGTCCATCCAGCCAAAGTCGGGAACGGCGTTCTCATCGACGAACAGGGGCACCACGATAACGACTGCGTCGACGCCGGGGATGGCGTCGGAGTAGTCGGTGGTTGCGCGAAGCAGGCCGGCAGGAACGAGTTCCTGCATCTTCTCTTGCAGGTGAGCCTCGCCAGGGAACGGCTCGACGCCAGAGTTGATGAGCTCGACGGTCTTGGGGTTCACATCCACACCAACGACGTGGTGTCCCCTAGATGCAAACTGGGTGGCCAACGGAAGGCCGATTTTGCCCATACCAATGACGGCGATTTTCATGCGGATTCTCTACTTTCCTTTTGGTTTGGGGGCGCCGCTCTTCAGCGCGGCAACATCGGCGATGGCTTCTTCGAGGCGCGCCTCAGTCAGGGCCAGCTCGCGCGCGAGGGCAGAAGTTGTGCGCGAAGCAGTCACGCTGCGCTTGTAGTTCGAGACCGACTCAACCAGGAACACCACGACGAGGCCATACAGCAGCAGGTCCGCGCCTCGGCCAACGCCCAGAGCGTGTGCGATGCCGCTGAGAAGTCCGGGCCAGATCACAGCGACGACGCCGACCAGCACGGCAAGAATGACGAGAATACGACGAATGGCCTGGTGGCTGGCACTCGGTGTCGACCGAACCAGGTACACCGCGGTGAGAATGAGTCCGAGGACGAGCAGGATCTGAATCCAAAGAGTCATGTTCTAGTTCACAATCAGGTCGAAAAGGATGTTGACCGAGTTGAGTAGTGACTGCCCCTTGGCCTTGGAGTAGTCGGTGTAGATGACCTCGACCGGGAATTCTTCCCAGGGCAGCTTGGTGCGACCGATCTGGACCACGATCTCAGTAGCGTGCGCCATGCGGTCTTGCTGAAGATTGATACCTCGAGCGGCGTCAACGCTGAGCACGCGAAGGCCATTGTGCGCGTCGGTCAGTTTCATGCCGGTGGTCTGGTTGGTCACCCACACCGCAGTCTTGAGCACGACCTTTTTTGCCCAGCCAGGGTTGGTGCGATTGTCGAGGAATCGTGAGCCAAACACGACGCCGAGCTTTTTGCTTCGAGCGAGCTTGAGCATGCCCAGCGCGTCTTCGATGCGGTGCTGTCCGTCGGCGTCAAAAGTGACGATGTACTCGGTGCCCGCGCGTTCCCGGGCATAGGAAATTCCCGTCTGAAGAGCGGCACCCTGACCGAGGTTGATCGGGTGCGTGATGAGGCGGGCTCCGGCGGCCTTGGCGACTGCACCCGAGCCATCGGTGCTGCCGTCATCGACGCAGACCACATTGGCGAATTCACGCTTGAGCTCTTCGATCACTCCACCGATAACCGGGGCCTCGTTGTAGAGCGGAATGACCACCCACACATCGGGGTTTTTTGCCCCGCCAGATACGGGCTTTGCTCGTGGAGTCATGTCACCATTCTGGCAGATGCCGGTAGGCTTGAGGCTGGCTTAGCGTCCTTGGCGCGTTCCCACAGATTGGCAGAATCATGACCTCATCAGACGTGCGTATCGTGCCGTCAGCAGATGTCTCTGACTCGGCTCAGTTGGGCCCGGGAACCTCAATCTGGCACCTTGCGCAGGTGCGTGAAAACGCTCAGCTGGGCAAGAACTGCATCGTCGGTCGCGGCGCCTACATTGGCACGGGCGTTGTCATGGGCGACAACTGCAAGGTTCAGAACTACGCACTCGTCTATGAGCCTGCCGTACTTGAGCCCGGCGTCTTCATCGGCCCGGCGGTTGTGCTCACCAACGACACCTACCCGCGTGCAGTGAATCCTGACGGCTCGCTCAAGAGTGGTGCCGACTGGGAGGCCGTCGGCGTGACGATTCGCACTGGTGCAGCTATCGGAGCTCGCGCGGTGTGTGTGGCTCCTGTCGAAATCGGC
The DNA here is from genome assembly GCA_024644865.1 of Aurantimicrobium sp. Taxonomy (GTDB): domain Bacteria; phylum Actinomycetota; class Actinomycetes; order Actinomycetales; family Microbacteriaceae; genus CAIOLM01. The sequence goes on along the minus strand of JAHEGZ010000028.1, from coordinate 2,961 downwards.
GCCTGGGCGACCGTTGCCGCCGGCGCCGTGGTGACCAAAGATGTCCCCAATTTTGCGCTGGTCGCGGGCGTGCCCGCCAAGCGCATTGGCTGGGTAGGTAAGGCCGGGCAGCGCCTGGTTGAAAAAGATGGACTGTGGGTGTGCCCGGCTACGGGTGCTACCTACCGTGAGGCAAACGGTCTTTTGACGGAGGAACAGGCGTAATGGCTCAGAAACTCATTCCCGCAGCAAAACCAATCATCGGACGCGCAGAGCGCAAGGCAGTCGACCGCGTCATGCGATCAGGCATGGTGGCGCAGGGTCCTGAGGTTGCCACGTTCGAGAAAGAATTCTCAGAGCACTTCGTACCCGGCCGTATTTCGGTCGCGGTTAACTCGGGAACCTCGGGCCAGCACCTGGGTCAGCTCGCTGCGGGCATCGGCCCCGGCGACGAGGTCATCGTTCCCTCGTTCACGTTCGCTGCAACCGCAAACTCAGTTGCTCTGACTGGCGCTACGCCGGTTTTCGTCGACATTGAGCCCCACTACTTTGGTCTCGACCCCAAGGCGGTCGAAGCGGCCATCACTAAGAAGACCAAGGCGATCATGCCGGTGCACCTTTACGGTCACCCCGCGCGCATCGACGAAATCGCTGCGATTGCTCAGAAGCATGGGCTGATGATATTCGAAGATGCCGCTCAGGCTCACGGCGCTGCCCTCGGCGGTCAGCCGGTCGGCTCGTTCGGAACGTTTGCGATGTTCAGCCTGTACCCAACGAAGAACATGACCTCGGGTGAGGGTGGAATGGTCGTGTGCGATAGTGCCGAGCTCGCTCGCCAGGTCAAGCTCCTTCGCAACCAGGGCATGGAAGTTCAGTACCAGAACGAGGTCGTCGGATTCAATGCTCGCATGACCGACATCCACGCTGCGATTGGTCGGGTTCAGCTCACAAAGATTGACGGCTGGACCAAGACCCGTCAGCAAAACGCGGCTCTCCTCAATGCCAACCTCGAGGGTGTCATTGTTCCTCCGGTTGCCCCGGGGGCCGTGCACGTCTACCACCAGTACACGATTCGGGTCACCGAAGACCGGGCCGGATTCCAGACCGCACTTCGTGAAGAGCACGGCATCGGCTCGGGCGTGTACTACCCGATCCCCAACCACCGCCTTCCTTCGCTCGAGAAGTTTGCCAAGAATCTGCACCTCGAGCAGACCGAGCTGGCCGCGGCCGAGGTGATTTCGCTTCCGGTTCACCCCTCGCTGTCGAAGAAAGACCTCGAGCGCATCGTCACCGCCGTAAACACCGTCGCTCGGGCAGGCGCCTAATGGCGAATCTTCGCGCCGGACTCATCGGCCTAGGAGCCATGGGTCGTCACCACGCCCGCGTTTTGCGTGAGGTCGACGGTATCGACCTCGTTGCCGTAGCTGACCCGGGTGGAGACCCTTACGGCGTAGCCAATGGCCTCGACGTCCTGCCCAACGTTGAGGCGCTTGCCGCAGCCGGCATCGATCTCGCCGTAGCCGCAGTCCCGACCGTGTTCCACGAGGGCACCGCAACCGTGCTTGCCGAGGCTGGCGTGCACACTCTGGTCGAAAAGCCGATTGCCGACAGCGTCGAAGCGGGTCACCGCATGGTTGAGCTCTTCGCCGCCAAGGGTCTCGTCGGCGCCGTCGGTCACATTGAGCGCTTCAACCCAGCCATCCAAGAGCTTCGTCGGCGCATTGAAGCCGGTGACCTTGGTGACGTGTACCAGATTGCAACTCGTCGCCAGGGGCCGTTCCCCGCACGCATCGCCGATGTCGGGGTTGCTAAAGACCTCGGCTCGCACGACGTTGATCTCACCTCGTGGGTTGCGCAGAGCAACTACACGACGGTTTTTGCGCAAACTCAGCACAAGAGCGGTCGCGACCACGAAGACATCATCTCGGCCACCGGTCGTCTGGATAACGGCATCATCGTCAACCACATCGTGAACTGGCTCAGCCCCATGAAGGAGCGCGTCACGATTGTTACGGGTGAGCAGGGCACGTTCGTGGCCGACACCTCGACCGGAGACCTGACCCTGTTCAAGAACGCCACCTTCATGCTCGAGTGGGATTCGGTTTCTGCGTTCCGCGGCGTGAGCGAGGGTGACGTCACCCGGTATGCCTTCCCCAAGCGCGAGCCGCTGCGGGTAGAGATAGAGGCCTTCCGCGACGCTGTCCTGGGCAAGCCCAGCGATGTCGTCACTATGGAGCAGGGACTGCGCACGCTCGAGGTCGTTGAGGCGCTCATCGCCTCCTCCCAGTCAAACGACGCCGTACACCTCTAAGCCATGCGCGTTGTCGTCGCTTCCCGGGTCTTCGTGCCCGAGCCCACGGCGGCGTCTTTTCGGCTGAACGCCCTCACCACGGCTCTGGCTGCTCGCGGCCACGAGGTCACGGTGCTCAGCACGACGTTTGGTGGCGCGCGCTCTGAGAACGGCGCTGTGCGCATCCGTCGCTGGCCCGTTCTTCGCGACAAGACCGGTTATGTGCGTGGCTATCTGCAGTACCTGAGCTTCGATGTTCCGCTGGCGTTTCGCCTTCTCTTCTCGCGCCGATCTGACGTCGTTATCGCGGAACCCCCGCCCACCACCGGGTTTGTTGTTCGCGTGCTGAGCGCGCTGCGCCGAACGCCCTACGTCGCCTACGCGCCGGATCTGTGGTCAGAGGCGATGGCATCGGTCCAGGCCGCCGGGTTCGTCAAGCGCGCCGTGCGATCGCTCGAGCGCGGGGTCTACTGCCGGGCACGACTGGCACTCTCGGTTTCGGCAGACATCACCACTCGACTCGAAGAGTGGATGCCTGCCGATCGCATCGCGACGGTCGGAAACGGCATCGATACCGCCGGGTTCACCCCTGAGGGGGACTCGATTTCACTCGACGGCCCCTACCTGATCTACGCAGGCACCGCCTCGGAGTTCCAGGGTGCATCCATCTTCGCCACCGCGTTCGAGACGAT
>JAHEGZ010000021.1 GCA_024644865.1 Aurantimicrobium sp. | reverse complement strand
GGCCCGTCGGTTATGTCGCTTCAAGCTAGCACCGGGGCCGAGCAGAACCTTATTGAAGCTACACCCGTAGAAGAGCTAGAAACTCTGTATTGGACGGGGGTTCAATTCCCCCCATCTCCACAAAAGGTCACATCCCATACGCGAAAGCCCCGTAACCACGGGGCTTTCGTCGTTTCTGGGGGTGTTGTGTCCGCATTTCTGTCCGCACTTCTTGACCGGTCAACACGCGAAACATTCAGTCCAACGGCACCGTCCAGACGTACACTCGATCTATGAGCAGACCTGGGGGACGGCGCGCATCGCGCTACAACATCACAACGTATCAACGGAAGACCACCAACAAGGCGGGGCAAGAGGTCCTGTACTGGGAAGGTTCCTGGGACGCGCCGCGCGAACTGACCGACGGAAAGCGCAGGCAAATAACGGGAACGTCCAGGAACTCCGAGGTCGAGGCAGTAATGCGCACAGAGGAGAAGATCGAGGCGTTCTTCGCTCGCGTCAACGGTGACTTCACCGGTCCCGTGAAGCGCACACGGAAGGCGGCCGCGCCGGTCAACAGCCTGCGGACTGACCACTCCGTCCAGGAGTTCCTCGACGAGTGGTACCAGGCGCAAGTCGATAGCGACCGCTGGGCTCCCAACTCCGCCATCCGCATCCAGCAGGCCTTCCGCGACCACATCTACCCATACCTGGGCTCTACGCCGCTGACTGAACTCACCAAGAAGGACGTCCGCATCCACTTCACGAAGACCCTGCCGGGACTGATGAAGAAGGACAAGGATGGGAAAGCGACGAGCGTCCGACTACTGGGTGACAACCGCATCAACTACATCTTCACCAACTTCCGCGCCGCCATTCGCGCGGCGGACGCCAAGGCATGGATCGAGGGCGATCCAACCTTCCAGGTCCACATGCCGACGCCGAGCGGACCGTCCGGAGCGGACGAGATGATCGTCGACCTCATGAACAAACTCCTCGTCGTGTTCCGAGACCGAACCATCGACGACGCGGACACACTTCGCGCCGCCCTCTCCTTCTTCCAAGGCATGCGCCGCGGCGAAGCACGAGGCCTCTGCTGGGGTGACATAACGAACCTGGACGGGCCAGGCAAGCCCATGATCAAGGTTCAGCGACAACTCGGCTACGTATCCGCGAAACAAGGCGGCGAAGGTACCGCCTTCACCGACAGCACCAAGACCAAGCGCGACCGAACCATCCCCGTCCAGAAGCGAGTAGTCGAACTCCTCCGCAGTCAACGCGAACGCATCGACGAGTGGAAGCGCTCCCCAGACTGGTCGCCGCGTCCAGGGTTCGAGGACCTTGTAGACATCGGCCCGGCCGGAAACTTCCCGAAACTGAACGACGACAACGAGCGCATCTACAAGTGGTTCGAGAGGGTCGGCATCGACGTCCCCGGCGCCAAGCCCGGAAGCCTTCGACACGCGTCCGCGACATGGTGGGCGACAGTCGTCGGACAGGACGAACAGTTCCTGAAAGATGTCCTCGGCTGGTCGCAACACTCGGATCTCAACCACTACTACACGAGGGTGAACCAGGATCTGCTCGCTGATCAAATGAGCCGCGGCGACGACTTCTGACCCCTGACAACGGTCTCGGGAAACCTTCCCTAGTCATCCACCGGACTTTCATCCTTCGCTGAACCGAACCTCCTGTCGCCTCCGGCGACAGGAGGTTCGAGAACAAGCAACAAGGGCTGAAACTCCGCTCTCTTCCCCCCTGACAACCCCCCACGTTCCAACCGCACCTACGACGAAACTTTCTTACTGTGTGCTCTGGTCTGGTCTGTGTGGTCTGGTCTGTTAGCACTACTTCCGCAGCACTACGAAACCCGAAGTGGAAGTCACGCCGATACATCCTCCGTCACATAACTACGACGGAAGGACCCGAACCGTGACCTCAAAGAACAACAACCAAAAGCCCGGCTGGTGGGCAGTACAGCACAACATCGGAAACGACCGACGCCTCGCCTCGATCCCTGAACCGTACGTCCTATCGGCGCTCGGGTTGATGCTCGGCGCCGAGGGGTACTGTATCTCGACCGAGCAACACATTATCACCGAAGCGGAACTCACGAGGCATCTCGTGGTCGGCGCAGCAAGCACCGAAAGTGTCCTCGAAGCGGCGAAGCACCTGATCGACGCGGGTATCTGGACGGAAGTGCCAGGTGTCGGTATCGACTGCGGCGCGGCCTCGCACATCAAGGCGAAGACAGACCGTATCGAACGAGCCCGTCGCGGAGGTCTCGCCAAGAGTGCCAACTCTCGGCCGTCTGACGCTGACGTCCCGGACGAAGAACCTCTGTACTTCGAGGACGAGGGTGACCGATGAAAGTCATCATCGAGACAAATGCCGGAACGTTCGCGGCGTACCTGACAGGCGCGGGTGACATCCTTCTCTACCAAGGCGAAGACGAGACGGCAGTCGCGACTATCGCACCGCTGGTCAAACGTCGCCCAACGCTTGACCTATCAACGGACGGCGTGACAACAGCAGTCCGCGACTGGTTAGAGAGTACCTACGACCGCCTCGACATCGAGAGCGTCGTCGTTCACCTGGTACCGCCAGGTCGATAACCGAGGCGAGTGGACTGTCTTCATCTGTGGACAGTTCACTCCATGAAGGAGAACCATGAAATGGATCACGAACCTACTATTCCCTGGCACCGCGAAGACCATCCGCATCCGACGCGACCATCTTCCGGGCCTCAAAGCGCCAAAGGCCGCGCCCTTCGTGCCAAGGCTTCCCAAGCCTGCGGAAAACTCCGAAGACAACATCAAGGCCCTCTACGAGAGGTTCATCGCAGGCGGCGGGAAAGCGGCCAGCAAAGGCAACAAACGAGACAGAGGTGTCGGCTTCTGATGGCGGGTATCTACGAGGCTATTGTCGTCACCACAGACGGCACGTACCGAGCGTTCCCGGTCGGTCCTGGGGTTATCTGTATCACCGAGGACGGCGTGGAAGGCTTCACCGACTTCGTGGAGGTGGAGGAAGTCCAAACGGCGGCGGAGGCCCTCACGCCTTTCCTGGTCGCCTACGTATTCGAGAGGTTTCGCGGGCTCTCCATCGTGACCGCCACGCTATCTCGCCGCAAAGTCTGACACGGGAGCGAAGACGTCAACCGTGAAGCCGAAGTCGCGCAGGCATGCCACCACGTCACCGTCCACGAGGCAGTCGTCATCGAGGAGTGTGAAACCCAGCCGGAGGCTGGACGACAGGCTCTTCGCCACTTCCTCGGCGACCGCGTCCGCGAGTTCAGGGTATGGGGCGAGAGTTCGACTGCCGTCGCTTTCGATAGTGAGGTTGTGATGCTCTACAAGCAGGTCCGCGAGAGCGTCATCGCCAAAGTGAAGAGCGAGAAGGAGCAGGACGCTCTCCACCACAGCCTCGGTGTATGGAACCTCGACGCCAACCTCGTACGGCTTCGCCGAGTGTTGTGCGGGTTGTGTCGGACTGACGATCCAATAGGGTACCGATCCTTCGACCAACTGTGCCGTGCCCGATACACGCCAGACATCCGTATCACCCCACGGACTGATGGAGCGCGGGCCGATGGTGAGTAGTGCGGTGGACTGGCGTGACATAACGTCCCTTCTTTCTGGGACGTCCGAGTATGGCACGGACCACCGACACCTTCGAAAGTGTCCGAGGCTCCTGATACACCTGACTACTCGACCACATGGTCGAAACACCGCGACAAGAAGGACGAAATGGCGCTCCCTGATCTTTCCCGACCTACACTTGACACAGGGCTCCGTATCGCGTCGAGCCGCAAACAACGAGGGAGGAAGACAACTGTGACCAACCTGGCACAAGCCGTCGCACCATCGCTCGTGGCACCTCAACCGTTCCTGAAATGGGCAGGCGGGAAACGTGCGCTACTGGCCGAGATCCGCCTCCGTACGCCCAACTACACCGGCAAGTACATCGAACCATTCCTCGGCGCAGGCGCTCTGCTCTTCGACCAGGCGCCGGACGCAAGGAAGGTCGTGTCTGACTACAACAAGGATCTCGTCGAGGTCTACGAAGTCATCCGCGACAACCCGGACGCACTCCTGGCCGCGCTTCGTACGCACATCAACGACGAGGCCCACTACTACGCCGTCCGCGCCTGGGACCGTTCGCCAGACTGGTCAACTCGGTCGAAGGTGGACCGCGCCGCCCGCTTCATCTACCTCAACAAGACCAACTACAACGGGCTCTATCGCGTCAACGCATCCGGTCAAATGAACGTCCCATTCGGTGGTCAGGCGAACCCAGACTGGATCCAGGCAGAGGTTATCGCGTCCGTAAGTGACTTCCTGAACCAGAAAGCCTCGGACGGTTCGTTCCTCACCACGGTCCTGACCGGTGACTATCGCCTGGCACTCGCACATGCGGGCGCGGGCGACTGGGTGTATCTCGACCCGCCGTACGCTGACACCTTCACGCACTACCAGAGCGGGGGCTTCACGGTCGCGGACCAGACCGCCCTCCGGGACGAAGTGCTCGACCTCACCGCGAAGGGTGTGCCAGTCCTCCTGTCGAACTCGGACGTCCCGCTCATCCGCGAACTCTTCGGAGACACGGACATCTTCCACATCGACCGCGTCCAGGTTCGTCGCGCTATCGGCGCCACCGTCGCAAGTCGAGGAAACGTGGACGAGGTTATGGTCAACAACTACGCCGCGGTGGGTATCTAACATGGCGAAGGGGGAGCGCGTTCGGGACACAGCCTGGGCGGACATGTTCGACGTGTTCGATGTACTCGAAACCATCAAGCGCGACGGCTTCGCTGACATCACCGCCAAGCAGTTCCACCAACTCCACCTACAACCTCGACTGAACACCAAGATGGACCACGCTTCGCAGGTTCCTCTCATCTTCCAAGAGCACAACCTCAACATCTTGACGCGCGGTATAGATACCTGGCGCGTCGGCACGTTCGAGGTGTTCGAAACCCTGCCCGAGTGGACGCTACCCGGTGCCGACGTGAAGAACCTCTCCATCCCTTCGTTCATCGAAACTCTTGACGTCACGAACATCACGGGTGAACCCGCCGTCATCAACGCAGCGCAGGCGTCCGGTCTTCTCGCCGACTTCTGTGGCGAAGAGCAAACCCTGACAGTATCGGGCCGCATGCGGACTGGCGACTTCACCTACAAGGTCAACGACACCGTTCGCGGACGCAGCGCAATAGCGGTATCGAAGGCGCAGATAGAGATCGATGCGGGCTACGAGAGCGAGAGTGCTTTCACCATCTTCGAGGTGAAGAACCACCTCTCCCGCGACTTCCTCGTCCGTCAACTCTTCTACCCGGTTGTCGTGTTCGACCAGCGCAAACTGACGAAGCCCGTCCGCTCCGTATTCCTGACCCTGGCGAACGATGTGTACGACCTCTACGAGTACGGCTTCGACGTATCGGACTATTCGAGCGCGACGCTACTGAAACACAAGCGGTACACGATCGGCGTGACGCGGCCGTCCGAGGCCGAAGTCGTCAGTCGAGCCCGGAAGGTCGTGGAGAGCGAACCAACGGCTCCTGTGACCAGCGTGCCGTTCCCGCAGGCCGACGACTTCGAGCGAGTTATGGACCTCGTGTCATTCATCGCCGAAGAGCCGAGGACAGTCGACGACCTCGCACTCAACTACGACTTCCACTCGCGACAGAGTGGCTACTACAACAACGCCGCGAAGTATCTGGGGCTCGTCGAGAACCTCACGGGGGAGGACGGCCGTGAGTACAGTCAGGCGACCAGCCTGGCTCACTCCATCCTGGCGCTCGACTACCGCGAGAAGGTTCTCCGCTTCGCCGACCTCGCACTCGGCATCAAGCCGGTCGCCGAGACATACTTCGAGTGGACGCGCTCGGGTTCGATGCCGACGGTTGACTGGGTGGCGCAGAAGTTCGCCGCGTCACCGTACGCGGTCACACACGTCGGTGAGCCGCTTTCGGAAAGCACCGTCCGACGCCGCGCGCAGACCATCCTGTCCTGGACGAAGTGGCTCCGAGGTATCGCAGCGTGACCGTCCGCGAGGGCTTCTGTCCGCACTTCTGTCCGCACTTTTGGTGTTTTGACGGGACGAAAGCCCAGTAACCACGCGGAAACTGGGGACGGGTGGAAACCCCCCATCTCCACTCAGGGCGGTTTCGAAAGAAACAAGCCAACGAGTCATCCCATAACAATCAGCCCACCAGAAATGGTGGGTTTTTTGTTTAACGCCGATGTTATTGTTGAGCAAAAGG
>JAHEGZ010000063.1 GCA_024644865.1 Aurantimicrobium sp. | reverse complement strand
CCAGAGGGTAGGTCTGGTCGATCCGCACGGTGACATCACCCGCGAGCACCGCATCGGTGACCTCTTTCCAGCGCCAAGCACGCTCGGCGGGCTCGGCGACAAAGTCGAACAGCGTCGGGCGAGTTACGGAAAGTGAGCCGTTCTGGACCAAGCGGCTGAGATCAAGTGGCGCAACCTGGCCGGATGCACTGCCAAACGAAACCACCATTCCTCGCCTGCGCAAGCTGGCCAAGGACCCGTCGAAGGTGTCTTTGCCGACGCCGTCGTAGACCACGTTGACACCGACTCCGTCGGTGATGTCACGCACAACCTGGGCGAAGTTTTCGTAGCCGATGACGTGGTCAGCGCCAGCGCCCTTCGAAAGCTCGGCTTTCTCGGGAGTCGAAACGGTGGTGATCACACGAGCACCTTTGAGTTTGGCAAGTTGGGTAAGGACAAGCCCCACACCGCCGGCACCGGCATGGATGAGACAGGTGTCACCGGCTTCAAGGTGGTACGAACCGTCGACGAGGTAGTGCGCGGTGAGTAGTTGCATCGGAATGGCGGCAGCGGTGAGGTCATCGATGCCGTCGGGAACCGGCAGGCACTTGGCGGCCGGAGCGATGACGTACTCGGCGTATCCGCCTGTGTTGTCAGGAAACGCAACGCGGTCGCCTACGGCGACGGAAGAAACGCCGGGCCCGACGGCCGCAACGGTTCCGCTGGCCTCGGCCCCGGGGATACCGGGAAGCTCGACCGGGTACTTGCCCGCACGACGATAGACGTCGATGTAGTTGATGCCGGCGGCCGCGACGCGAACGACAACCTCACCCGGGCCGGCAACGGGCATCTCGACCTCGACGTATTCGAGTACTTCTGGGCCGCCGAACTGGCTGACGACGATGGCGTGTGGCATGTGGAATCCTCTCGTTGGTCGAGTGCGCCGGAGGCGTGCATCGAGACCACTCTAATTCTGTAGCCTAAACAGGTGTCAGCAGCAGACGAACTCAGCGCAAACGGCGTTGGCCCGTGGGTGGGCGAACTTCCGAGCGAGCCGTTCTATGACCTCGAGCTGCTGCGCAACGGTGACAGCCGAAACGTGATTGACCGCTACCGGTATTGGTCGATGGAAGCCATTGTTGCCGATCTCGATGAGCACCGGCATCCGTTTCATGTGGCGATCGAAAACTGGCAGCACGACATGAACATCGGGTCTATCGTGCGCAGTGCCAACGCGTTTGCTGCCGACACCGTGCACATCATCGGTCGTAAGCGGTGGAACAAACGCGGAGCCATGGTCACTGACCGCTACCAGCACGTGATGCACCACGAAACGGTTGAGGCCTTTACCGCGTGGGCTGCGACCGAAAATCTCCCGATTCTCGCCATTGACAACGTGCCCGGATGCGTAAAAATCGAGACCTTCGCTCTGCCCGAGCGTTGCGTGCTTCTGTTTGGACAAGAGGGCCCCGGTCTCTCGCCCGAGGCAATTGCCGCCTCCGAAGCCGTGATTGAAATCACCCAGTTCGGCTCGACGCGGTCGATCAACGCCTCGGCCGCAGCTGCAGTGGCGATGCACGCCTGGGTCATGCAGCACGTGTCGTTCAACGTGTAGCGAGATAGAATAAAGCACGGGCTTGCGCCGGAAGCGTATGCCACCTTATCGCTCGTTTTAGGGGAGTCCGTTCATGCCAGCAATCGTTCTCATCGGCGCCCAGTGGGGCGACGAGGGTAAAGGCAAAGCTACCGACCTTCTTGCCGACCGCATCGATTACGTCGTTAAGTTCAACGGCGGAAACAACGCCGGCCACACTGTCGTCATCGGCGACGAGAAGTACGCACTCCACCTACTGCCATCGGGCATCCTGACCCCGGGCGTCACCCCCATCATCAGTAACGGCGTTGTCGTTGACCTCGAGGTTCTGTTCGCCGAATTGGATGCCCTCAGCTCGCGGGGAATCGACGTGTCAGGTCTTCGCGTCAGCGCGAACGCCCACGTCATCACGGCCTACCACCGCACACTCGACAAGGTCACCGAGCGCTTCCTGGGCAAGCGCCAGATTGGAACGACCGGCCGCGGAATCGGGCCAACCTACGCCGACAAGATCAATCGAGTGGGCATCCGCATTCAGGACATTTTCGACGAGGGCATTCTTCGTCAAAAAGTTGAAGCGGCTCTTGAAATCAAGAACCACCTGCTGGTCAAGATTTACAACCGCCGCGCCATCATGGCCGACGACGTCGTGCGCGATCTGCTGTCATACGCTGACCGCTTGCGCCCGATGGTTGCCGACACCGCGCTTGAGCTGAACAACGCCATCGACGCCGGCAAGATCGTGCTGTTTGAGGGTGGACAGGCAACAATGCTCGACGTCGATCACGGCACCTACCCGTTCGTCACGAGTTCGAACGCGACCGCTGGTGGAGCATCCACCGGCTCAGGCATCGGGCCGAACAAGATCGAACGCGTCATCGCCGTCATCAAGGCCTACACGACGCGTGTGGGTTCAGGCCCGTTCCCGACCGAGCTGTTCGACGAGTCCGGCGAGTATCTACGGGCCAAGGGCTTCGAGTTCGGAACGACCACGGGTCGCCCGCGCCGCTGCGGTTGGTACGACGCTCCGATCGCGCGTTACACCTCGCGCATCAACGGTGTCACCGACTTTGTCCTTACCAAGCTGGATGTTCTCACCGGGCTAAAAGAGATTCCGGTCTGCGTCGCGTACGAGGTTGACGGTAAGCGCTTCGCCGAGGTGCCGGTTAACCAGAGCGATTTTCACCACGCCAAGCCGGTCTACGAAATGTTCCCCGGTTGGACCGAAGACATCACGGGTGCTCGCACTTTCTCGGACCTGCCCAAGAACGCACAAGACTACGTGCGCGCAATCGAGGCCATGAGCGGCGCCCGCTTCTCAGCGATTGGTGTGGGTCCTGCTCGCGACGCCATCATCGTTTTGCACGACTTGGTTTAGCCCGCCTGCCCCAGCGGGCAATCAAACGGGTCGCGGGCCGCAAGGCCGACACGGTTAAGGTACTCAATCACACGAGCGTACGAGTTCATCATTGTGCTCTCGGTATAGGCCAAGCCCTCCCGTTCACAGGCGGCCTTGACGAGCTTGCGTGCTGCGTTGAGGTGTGGTCTCGCCATACCCGGAAACAGATGGTGTTCAATCTGCATGTTGAGCCCGCCGTAGAGCAGGCTCATTCCGAACCCACCGCGAATGTTGCGCGAGGTCATGACCTGACGGCGCAGAAAGTCGACGCGAACTCCGCTGGAAATGAGCGGCATGCCTTTGTGGTTCGGAGCGAAGGACGCCCCCATGTATACGCCAAACACCGCGAGTTGCACACCGATGAACGCGAAACCGAGGCCGACCGGAAGCAGCCAGAAGATAAGAGCCAGATAAAGACCCAATCGAAGTGCAATAAGTGAGAGCTCGAGGGCGCGCCCCTTGATCGGCCGGCGTTCAAAAAGGCCGCGAATCGACTGGGCGTGCAGGTTCAGCCCCTCTAGGGTGAGCAGCGGAAAGAACAGGTATCCCTGTCTGCGCGTGAGCCAGGCCATTAGGCCGCTTCGCTTCGCTGCATCTGTCTCGGTGAACGAAATCGTGTCGACCTCGATGTCAGGGTCTTTGCCCACCGTGTTGGGGTGCTGGTGATGGCGGGTGTGCTTGTTCATCCACCACGCGTAGCTGATTCCAACGACGCCGGCGGCAAGGATGCGCCCAACCCGATCGTTCGCCTTGCCCGAAGAGAACACCTGTCGGTGCGAGGTCTCGTGAGTCAGAAAAGCGAATTGAGTGAGGACGGCGCCGAAAGCCCCGGCGATCAGGAGCTGATACCAAGTGTCGCCGAGCAGCCAGAAGCCGACGGCCAGGCCCGCAGTCGCCAGCACGAGGGACGAAAACACGAGTGCGTAAAACCCAGGAGCGCGACGCATCAATCCGGATTCTTTAACCGTGGAAAGTAAGCGCGAGTACGCACTCGGCGATGGATCAGCACCCGGGACGCGCACAGTCGTCGAGCGAACTGAACCGAGCGTTGAAATTGGGGGGAGCGCCATGGTTGCCAAATCTGTGATGTCACGTCGACATCTCAGTCGGCAAATAAAGAAAAGCTCTTGGGCTAAAGGTAACCCAGAAGACTGGGAATCACCGCAATCGTCGCGGGGGCAGCCCTGCGGCGAAGTCGCGAGAGGTTTCTGGCTATTTCTTATGAGGTTTCTGAGAGCTTCCTGAAATTAGACTTTCGGTCTAATTTTGTTCGTACCATCGAAGCATGAATCACATTCAGCAGGAAATCGATAACAGGAAGCGTGCAAACGTCGCCACCTGGCTCACCGTCGGTGTCGTTGCAGTGCTGATTACTTTGTCCCTCGGCTCGGTAGTGCAATCGCAGGTTGATAAGGCGGAGGCCAACGAAGTTGTCACTCCCACGAAGATTTACCCGATCAATCCCGCGATCGTCATTACCAAGAAGGTTGTCAAGCCGGTGGTTGACCCTAGTGATGGTGGCGGTGGATCCGGCGGCGGTGGCACGAATGGTGGCGGCGGCACGAACGGCGGCGGCGGGTCCAACGGTGGCGGCGGTGGCACGAACGGCGGCGGCGGCACGAACGGCGGCGGCGGCACGAACGGCGGTGGCGGCACGAACGTCACCCCGACCGATGACACGAACCATGACGGCATCCCCGACAACGATGGTTGCTCACACCACGAATCTGACGATGACGCTCAAACTCCTGAGCACTCGTCGTTGCAAGACTCCTGATCGATGGAGACAGGAAAAACTAGTGCCCCGGCTCTCTCCCCCTGGAGTCGGGGCACTGTCCTGCCCTCTGCGATAAAGTCGTCTCATGGCTTCCACGAACGGACTCGACCCCGAGGTGCTCGCGCAACTGACCAGTCTGCGCGAAAGCATCGACAACGTTGACGCTGCGCTCATCCACATGCTGGCCGAGCGGTTCAAGTTCACTCAGGCTGTCGGCCGCCTGAAGGCAGCCAACGAGATGCCACCGTCTGACCCCGAACGTGAGAAGCGTCAGGTGGAGCGCCTGCGCGCGCTAGCGGCGGAGGCTAATCTCGATCCGGAGTTCGCCGAGAAGTGGTTCAACTTCGTCGTCGAACAGGTTATTCAACACCACGTCGCGATTGCGCAGGACGAACTCGACGCCTAAGGCTCATTGTCGTGATTGCTGTGCCCATCGTGAGGGCAAGCAAAGCAACCAGAATGAATGGGCTTGCGCTCATGCCTGTGTTGGGCAGCGAGCCTCCAGCAGCTGTCTCGGCACCATCGGGCACGACCTCACCGGAATAGGCGATGTTCACGTGGGAGTCACCGCCATAGCCGATCGCCAGCATCTGGTTCGACTTGTAGCTCAGCCCAAAGACCCCTTGGAGGCCCGGAGGCAGCGTGCCGGTGGGCGTGAAGGTCACTCCGTCCTCGGTCGAGAAGATGCCATGAAAACTGTCCGGACCATCGCTAATCACGAATCTGCCATTTCCGAATGCCACTACCCACTGGCCATAGCTCGGGGTTTGAAGAATGTTGTGGGGAGCTGACCACGACAACCCGTCGTTCGAAGTGAATACCGGGCCACTAATGGCTCCCGATACAGCGAGAAATTTCCCATCGCCGTAAGCCACAGACTGAATGGGACCAGTCGGCTCTGTACCGACATAAGTTACAGGGTTCCACGTAGTTCCGTTATCGGTTGAGGAATATAACCATGATCCGGCATCGGTTCCGACAATCCAGGTGCTGACTCCACCGACTGTTCGATTAGTGATGGAGTACACACAGGTGTCCAGTTCGTTGACAGCCGACAGGGTCCAGTTGATGCCATCGGGGGAATAGATCATATTTCCGATACTCAAGCAGTCACCAGATTCGCCCGCCATAAACCCATTCGGACCCGAACTCAGAGTGCCCCACCGCACGTCTGTGCTGTCACCCGGGTCAGGGAGAGCGTGAGCCGTGCCCCAGTGCACGCCATCAGTTGACGTGATTGAGTACAAGCTCGTGAGAATCAGGAACTTTCCTTGCCCAAACTCAATCTGGGTAAAATATGAGCCCGTCGCGGTGAGGGCTGCAGTGACCGACGGGTCTGACACTACGGTCCACGTTTTGCCATCCGCTGACGTCGAAATCTCTTGTTGGGCTATGGCTACCCACGTCCCGTTACCGTAAGCAGCATCAAGATAAAAAGACTTGGTCGTACCCGAGGTCCCGGCGCTCCATGAATCTCCAACGGCAGCCAAGGCCGGCGCGCTCGTTGCAAAAAGTGCCATCGCCGAAGCCACAAGTGCCGTGAGTGCGATTCTGAGGGCGGGGCGCTTAGTCATGAGTGAACCTTCATCTGCCGGTGAGCGTTAGCGCTCATCCTATTCGCGAAAGGTGTTTAGCGAGATGCGCGCGCCTGTGTGATCCCCGTCGAGTGTGGCAGTTACCCGAAGTACTTGGGCAGGGTGGCTGCGCTGCGCTCGCGGATCTCGGTGACCGAGACGGTGAACTGTCCTTGAACTTCAAGCGTTGCGTCGGAACCGACACCGGTGGTGACACCGATTCGCAGAACCGGGTACTTGCGCGCGTCGCAGAGCCCTTGGAATTTCACGTCGTCTTCACGGGGGACAGACACAATCACGCGACCGGTCGACTCTGAGAAGAGTGCGTTGGTGGCATCAACGCCGTCACGGTCGATGATGTCGTCAAGCCAGACGCGAGCGCCGACACCGAAACGAACGACAGACTCGGCCAGAGCCTGAGCCAGACCGCCGTCGGAGAGGTCGTGTGCGCTGCCCAGCAGCGACTCAAGCGACGCACCGCGAAGCAGTGAGGCTAACTCCATCTCACGACCGAGGTCAACCTGCGGCGGGCGACCACCGAGGTGCTGGTGAATGGTGTTGGCCCAGGCCGAACCGTCGAGCTCTTCGCGGGTGACGCCGAGCAGGTAGATGTGCTGACCCTCGTCTTGCCACGCACTCGGGATGCGGCGGGCGACATCATCAATCACACCGAGCACCCCCACCACCGGCGTCGGGTGAATCGCGTTGCTGCCGGTCTGGTTGTAGAACGAGACGTTTCCGCCGGTAACGGGAATCTCCATCTCGAGGCAGGCATCGGCTAGGCCCTCGACGGCGCGGCTGAACTGCCACATGACTTCGGGGTCTTCAGGCGAACCGAAGTTGAGGCAGTCGGTGACGGCCATCGGTGTTGCGCCCGAGACGGCCACGTTGCGGAACGCTTCAGCTAGAGCAAGGCGAGCACCCTCGTAGGGGTCGAGCTGACAGTAGCGTCCGTTGGCATCGGTCGCGATCGAGAATCCGAGACCCGACTCTTCGTCGACACGAATCATGCCGGCGTCGTCGGGGAAGGCCAGCGCGGTGTTGCCCATGACGTAGTAGTCGTACTGGTCGGTGATCAGTGACTTGTCGGCGAGGTTCGGGCTGGCGACCAGTTCGAGGAACTGCTCTTTGAGGCCTGCACCATCGGTTGCGCGAGGCAGAACCGCGGCCGTCTTGGTGTTAAGCTCGTCGATCCACGAGGGGTAGGCGACCGGGCGCTCGTAGACCGGACCATCAATGGCGACCGTGCGCGGGTCAACGTTCACGATTTCTTCGCCACCGTGGTGAATGACGAGTCGGCCGGTGTCGGTCACCTCGCCCAGAACGCTGGTTTCAACATCCCACTTATTGACCACGGCCATGAACGCATCGAGCTTCTCGGGCTTGACCACGGCCATCATGCGCTCTTGGCTCTCACTCATGAGAATTTCTTCGGCGGTGAGAGTGGGATCGCGCAGCAGAACGTTGTCGAGCTCGACAAACATTCCGCCGTCACCGTTCGAGGCGAGCTCGCTGGTGGCACATGAGATGCCGGCAGCGCCGAGGTCTTGAATGCCCTCAACGAGTTCGTTCTTGTAGAGCTCGAGGCAGCACTCGATGAGCACCTTCTCGGCGAACGGGTCACCGACCTGAACAGCCGGGCGCTTGGTCGGACCAGTCTTGTCGAACGAGTCAGAAGCCAGAATGGATGCACCACCGATGCCATCGCCGCCGGTGCGTGCACCAAACAGCACGACCTTGTTGCCCACGCCCGAAGCGTTCGCCAAGTGCAGGTCTTCGTGGCGAAGCACGCCGACCGCGAGCGCGTTGACCAGCGGGTTGCCCTGGTACACGGCGTCGAAGTACGTCTCGCCACCGATGTTGGGTAGGCCAAGGCAGTTGCCGTAGAACGAGATGCCACCGACAACACCGTGTACAACGCGAGCGGTGTCGGGGTTCTCGACCGCGCCGAAACGCAGTTGGTCCATGACGGCGACCGGGCGTGCGCCCATCGAGATGATGTCACGCACGATCCCGCCGACGCCGGTTGCGGCGCCCTGGAACGGCTCGATGTAGCTGGGGTGATTGTGGCTTTCGACCTTGAACGTGACAGCCCAACCCTCACCGATGTCGACAACACCGGCGTTTTCGCCCATGCCGACCATCAGGTGCTCTTTCATCTTCGGGCTGACCTTCTTGCCGAATTGGCGCAGGTAGATCTTGCTCGACTTGTACGAGCAGTGCTCGCTCCACATGACCGAGTACATGGCCAGCTCACCGCTGGTGGGGCGGCGGCCCAGAATTTCGCGAATCTTGGCGTACTCGTCGGGCTTGAGTCCGAGCGCGCCGTAGGGCTGCTCCTTGTCTGGAGTCGCGATGGCGTTTTCTACGGTGTCGGCAACGTGAGCCATTAGGAAAGCACTCCCTCAAGAACAGAAGTAAAGAATTTGAGCCCGTCGACACCCGAGCGCATGCGCACCTCGGTGTTCGGGCCAAAGCCGGCCTCGACGGCGTGCTCGGGGTGAGGCATGAGGCCGACCACGTTTCCGCGGGGGTTGGTCAGGCCGGCAATGTCGTTGAGTGAACCGTTGGGGTTGACGCCCATGTAGCGGAACGCGACGAGCCCGTCGCCTTCGAGCTGTTTGAGCGTCTCGTCGCTGGCGATGTATCCGCCTTCACCATTTTTCAGCGGGATGACAATCTCTTCGCCGGCGGTGAAGTCTGTGGTCCAGGCGGTGGTGTTGTTTTCAACGCGGATGACCTGGTCGCGACGCACGAACTTGCCGTGGTCGTTGCGAATCAGACCGCCGGGCAGCAGGTGCGCTTCGACGAGCATCTGGAATCCGTTGCAGATGCCGAGGACGGGCATCCCCTTATTGGCGGCGTCAATGACCTCAGCCATGATTGGGGAGTGGCTGGCAATGGCGCCACAGCGCAGGTAGTCGCCGTAGCTGAATCCGCCGGGAAGAACGATGGCGTCAACGCCGTGTAGATCGTGCTCGCCGTGCCACAGGGCGACGGGCTCGGCTCCGGCGAGCGAGATCGCGCGCTGAGCGTCGCGGTCGTCGAGGGAGCCAGGGAAAGTAATAACCCCGATGCGCATGTTTACTTGGCCTCGAAAACGGCGGTGACGTCTTCGATTACCTGGTTGGAGAGGATCTCCTCGGCAATCGTCTGCGCCTGCGCGAGAGTTGCGTCGGTGACCGGCCCCTCAACGGTGAGCTCAAAACGCTTACCGATGCGAACGTTCGTGAACGAGGTGTGTCCGAGTCGTGCCAGCGCACCCGCAACTGCCTTGCCCGCAGGGTCAAGGAGCTCGGCTTTGGGCATGACCTCGACGACGATTGTGGGCATTAAAACTCCAGCAGATTCGCGGGCGGGGATGCCCTCAGTCTACCGGGCGTTCAGTTGGTCGATGAGCGCCTGTGCGGCGGGGCGACCCCCATCGATTCCCAGAATGATGCGATGAAATTTCTCGTCGCACAGGTCGATGATCACTGGCGTTTGCTTCTTCACGTTTGCGTAAACGAATTGGCGTTTGCCCTTTTTGATGAAGGTGCCGGCTGCAAAGTTGATCGTGCCGGTTCCGGCTCCGCGCCATCCGATGTCTTTGCGAACCGTCTCGTCAATGGATGCGCCCGTGATGTGGGACAGCGGGATGTTCAGCCCACGCGAGAACGACAAAAACTGTTCGACTCCGCGCAGTTCAATCTGGAGCGAACCGTCGTGAACAGAAATCGTGGGCATATTCAAATGCTACGCGACGGCGCTAATGCGAAGCAGGTTGCCCCAGGGGTCGTCGACGAACAGCGTGTGGCCGTCGTTGCGCACGCCGTTGCCGAAGTGCGTGAGTCGTTCGTTTGTCGCGGCAAGCGCATCCGAGTTCGGCACATGGATGTCGACCTGACCGAGACCGAGCGTGAGCTGGCGACGACCGGCGCCGCGAGCGTTCCAAATGTTCAGGCCCATGTGGTGGTGGTAGCCCCCGGCGCTGACGAACAAGGCGCTGCCGTGAAAGTTGAGCGTCTGGTCGAAACCGATCTGATTGACGTAGAACTCGCGCGCGGTAGCAATGTCACCGATGCTCAGGTGAACGTGGCCCACCGTGGTTCCGCCGATGCGCGGGTTTTCCATGGCCTCGGGGGTGAGGTGCTCTTGCAAGAATCCGTTGGGGTCCAGGTACAGGGTGTCCATCGCGATGTCGTGGCCGTTCCAGCTCCAGTCGGTGCGCTGGCGGTCCCAGTACAGCTCTATACCGTTGCCCTCCGGGTCGGTGAAATAGAAAGCCTGGCTGACCAGATGGTCGCTCGAGCCGGTGAACGTGCCCGGCGCCTTGGTCGCGACCGAAAGAACAGCGGCGGCAAGAGCGGTCTGCGATTCAAACAGGATGGCCGTGTGAAAGAGTCCGGCTTGACCGGGGCTGGCCTGCTTGAGCTCGGGCGCGTGCTCGAGTCGAACGACCGGGCTAGCGCCGCGCCCGAGGGTCACGGTGTCGGCGGTGCTGCTGAGCACGTCGAGCGTGATGACGTCGCGGTAGTAAGTCGTCATGGCATCAAGGTCTTTGACGCGCAGGGTCACGATGCCCATGAAGGTTTCGGGGGCGATGCTCTCGCGCCCGGGCACTGGTGTTTCAGTCATGCCGGTGAAAACGCGAGGCGGGGTGTTTTATGCCCACTTCTGCCGGACTATTCTCGCTCAGCGAGAAGTACGACATCGATGCCGACTCTACTTACTCCGGCATTCTCGAAGTGACGCTCGCGAACCTCGAGGGTGCGGATGCGCAGGCCCGCGCGCTCGCAGGCGGCGGTGAGCTCATCCATCGTCGGCAGCATCTCGGGCACCTGTGGCCCGCCGAACCCCCGGGTCAGGTTCTCGCGTTCGTGCCACACGCCGAACAGAGTTGCTCCCGGAGCGAGGGCCGCGGTGAGCGAAACGATTGCGTCGCTCAGACCGGCGGGGTCGATTTGCAGGTAGGCGATGAGCCCGAGGTCGGCAGGAGCAAGCTTGTACTCCGTGGGGTGTGTTGCGTCGGCAAGGGTGGCGAAGCACTGCTCGCCTAGGCCCTCGGCGGCGGCCCGAGCGATGAACTTGTCGAGGGCAACCTGGGAGAAGTCGGCAACTTCGGCCTGCCATCCGCGCGCAGCCAGCCACAGAGCATTTCGGCCTTCACCGCCGGCGAGGTCGATCACTTTTCCCGCGGGCAGATCACGGAGAAACTCAACGACGAACTCGTTCGGAGTAATCGACCAGACGTTGCCGGTTGCGGCGTAGCGGGCATCCCAGTCGTCGGGGCTCATCGTTGTCATGCGTTCATCCTCCTCCTGTTTGTGAGGTGCAGTTTGCACAGGTGATAGAGCTTGTCGAAATGAGGTCGATGAGCTCTGGCACAATCACGCCCCAGGGGTGAAAATGGAAGGGTGTTGGGATTGAACGAACCTCAGGTGTGGACGCTGATTGGTGTGTTTGCCGTCGCGATTCTGATGCGCAAAGAGTTCGGCGAGAAGTAGCCGCGCTACTTAACAAGCAGGTCGATGAGTTCGCGGTAGCGGGCGGCGGTGCGCTCGACGATTTCGGCAGGCAGTGCCGGCGGCGTACCCGTCTTGTCCCAGTTCGACTGCAGCCAGTTGCGCACGATTTGTTTGTCCCAGCTGACGCCTCGGTTTCCGGCGTTGTATTCGCGGGCATCCCAGTAGCGGCTCGAGTCGCTGGTGAGCACCTCGTCGGCTAAGCAAATCTGACCGGTCTCGCGGTCGCGTCCGAACTCGAACTTGGTGTCGGCCAGAATCACGCCCTCGGCCAACGCAATCTCGCTGGCTCGAGTAAACACAGAGAGCGACAGGTCGCGAATCGCTTCGGCATCAGCCTGGCCGACGAGCTCGACCGTGCGCTCGAAAGTGATGTTCTCATCGTGTTGGCCGACAGGTGCCTTCCACGCTGGAGTGTAGATCGGCTCGGGCAGGCGGTCGCCGTCTTCGAGTCCGGCCGGAAGCGAGATGCCACATACCGTTCCCGACTCTTGATATTCGAGCCAGCCGCTTCCGGTGAGGTAGCCGCGAACAACGGCTTCAATCGGGAACATGTCGAGGTTGGCAACGAGCATCGCCTTGTCGGCAACCGCGGCAGGAATATTGCCCGTTGCGGCGTCGGGCTTGCGAAGGTGGTGGGGCACGCCTAGGGTTTCGAACCACCATGTGCTGAGTTTGGTCAGTAGCGCACCTTTGCCCGGGATGCCCGGCTCTAGCACGTGGTCAAAAGCACTCACTCTGTCGCTGGCCACCACGAGGATGCGCGGTGCCGTCGCAAGATCTTGCCCGGCAGGAACGTACAGGTCGCGCACCTTGCCCGAGTAGGCGTGGTCCCAGCCGGGTAACTCGGTCGCGCTCGCTCCCGCAAACCCGCCGCTTGTTGAGCCCGTCGAAACCATTACGAGCGCCCCGCCCACGGGTCAGAAATGACCTGACCAGAGGCATCCACCTTGGCGGCGATGTCGGTACGGAACTGCCCGCCCTCGAGCCAGATCTCGCCGATACCCGCATACGCGCGAGCACGAGCCTCGGCAAAGTCAGTACCAGTTGCCACAACGCTGAGCACGCGACCGCCGGTAGCCATCAGCACACCCTCGGGGCCAACTTCGGTGGCGGCGTGAGCCAGGTGCACCCCCTCGAGTGCGTTCGCCTTATCGAGTCCGCCGAGCGGGCGACCGGTGACGGGGGTGTCGGGGTACTTCTCGCTCGCGAGCACGACCGTGATCGTGGCATCCGTCGAGAACTCAGGACGCTCTCGGCCGGCGAGGTCACCGGTGGCAGCGGCATAGAGCAGCTCGCCCAGCGGGGTGACCAGTCGCGGAAGAACGACCTGCGTCTCGGGGTCGCCGAAGCGTGCGTTGAACTCGATCACGCGAATGCCGGCCTTGGTCACGATCAATCCGCAGTAGAGCAGTCCGACGAACGGGGTGCCCTCACTCTCGAGCTGGCGCACCACGGGCAGCGCGATGTTCTCGAGGCATTCCGAAACGAATGCGTGCTCGCTGCCGAACTGAGCATCCAACCAAGGAAGGGGCGAATACGCGCCCATGCCGCCGGTGTTGGGGCCTTCGTCGTTGTTGCCCAGTCGCTTGAAGTCTTGGGCGGGCGAGAGCGGCAGTACATCGTGTCCGTCGCTGAGCACGAAGAGCGAAACCTCTTCGCCGTCGAGAAACTCCTCAACGAGCACATCGCCGTGAGCAAGCCAGTAGCTCGCGTGGTCGACGGCCGCGTCGCGGTCGCTGGTAACGATAACGCCCTTGCCGGCGGCCAGCCCGTCGGCCTTCACAACGTAGGGAGCGCCAAAGTCATCGAGCGCGGTCTCGGCGTCGAGAAGCGTGGTCGCGCGAATGGCTCGGCCGGTGGGAACGCCTGCGGCATCCATGATTCGCTTGGCAAAAGTCTTGCTGCCCTCGAGGGCCGCAGCGTCTTGGTCGGGGCCAAACACCGGGATGCCCGCCTCGCGCACTGCGTCGCCAACGCCGGCAACGAGCGGAGCCTCAGGGCCGATGACGACCAGGTCAACGTCGAGCCCCACAGCGAGATTCACGGCTGCGCCCGCGTCGGTTGCGGATATCGCCACGCAGGGCACGTCGTTCGCGATTCCGGCGTTGCCTGGAGCGCAGGTGATGTCGTGATCGGCGTTTTCAGATAGCAGCGCGGTGATGATGGCATGCTCGCGAGCACCCGAACCCAGAACCAGAATCTTCACCTGTTAAGCCTAGAGCCACTCGTTGAGTGAGCTTGTCGAAACTGCACCGCAGGTTGAGTAGGCCGGAGGCCGTATCGAAACTGCACCGCAGGTTGAGTAGGCCGGAGGCCGTATCGAAACCCGATGCGAGAGACTAGTCGTATGACCCCGCCCAAGATCTCACAGGATGCTGGGCGCTCGGCTGTTGAGTCGGTGCGGTCATCGTTGATTGAGCAGCAGAAGGTGGTTGAGCTTGTCGAAACCACCGCTGATTTCGACAAGCTCAATCAGCCCGTGGCGAGGGATGTTCTCGCCCTCGCCGTGCGCTACCTTTTGCAGGTCTTCGCGGATGCCCACCCGGGGCACGCGGTTGAGGTACGCGTTCCGCCGTTTGGTGCGGTGCAGGCGGTCGAGGGGCCGCGGCACACGCGAGGAACTCCGGCGAACGTTGTGGAGCTCTCACCCCTCGAATGGGTGCTCCTGGCGACAGGTGCGGTGAGCTGGGCGACGCTGGTCGAAGATGCGAAGGTCAGCGCATCCGGGATTCGCTCTGACATCAGCGCCCTGCTACCGCTGGCAGAATGGTGAGCATGAGTCAGTCAGAGCAAGAAGTCGTCATTCGCCGCAGCCCGCGCTTTCTGCGTTTCTTCATTCTCGGCATCGTGCTGGGCATCCTCGTTGCGCTCATTTTGACGTTCGCTTTTCCGAACACGAGCAAGTTCACCCTCGCTCAGATCTTCGGATTTCTCGTCATCATCTGCGGTGCCGTCGGAGGCACCCTCGGCCTGGTCTTCGCGCTGATTCTCGATCGCATCTGGAGCAAGCGCACCATCGTGACCACCGCCGAGCACGAGGTCGAAAAAAGCTAAGAGTTAACCCGGTGAGGTCTTGTGTGACCGAAAGATTGACTGGCACACTTGCACAAAATCTACCCGGGAGAACTCATGGCACTTCGCTATCGCACGGCCGCGTTTCTAACATCAGGCGCAATCGCGCTCATTCTCGCCACTTCTGCAACCACCGCCTATGCGACAAAGACCCTTATCACCGGGGAAGACATTGCGCGAGGAACCATTACCGGTGCGAACATTGCCACGGGTTCCATTTATGGCAGTGACATCAAAGATAAATCAATCACGGCGGCCGATTTAGCGCCTGGATCGATCAACCTCAAACACCTCGATACAAGTTCCATCAAGGCCGGCCACGTTCATGTTGCCGGAGGTGTTCCACGCATCAATCCTCGAACGAACTCAGGACTTGTTGGCCCGGCTGAGGCCAGGCTCACTCCCACCTCAACATCCTCAATGGTTAATTTCTCATGGGGACAAATGACGACACTTGCGCAGATTTCAAATCTGCCGGCCGGCACATACGTAGTGCAGGTGAGCGGTCTGGTTTCAGCAGCCGCCGTAAGAACCACCTATACGAGTTACGCGACATCGATTCTTCAGTGCCAAATTGGTTCAGGTTCCAATTGGTTTTTCTACCTTGACTTCTCACCAGGCCCCGTCGTGCAGCAGTCATCGTGGAAGACTCCGATAGTTATTACCAGAGTGGTCACGACTACCGCGACTGCTAACTTAACAGTTCAATGCATGGTCCATAACGCCTCGGGTGACCCCCAAGCTAGCGGTGAGGCTGACCTTGTTGCATTGCCCGTCACTTCGGTGAGTGCGGGTTAGTTCCTGCCGCGAAAGAGACGCAAACTAACTCAGCTGGTTCGCCTCAACCCAGGCGAGATACTCGGGGCTCACGGTGCCGGTGATGTAGTCACCGGTGAAGCACGACATCTCGAGGTCGGTCACGTTCGAGCCTTCGAGAATGGCCGCCTTCATGTCGGCCACCTCTTGGTAGATGAGGTAGTCGCTGCCGAGTTCGGTGTTGATCTCGGGAATCTTGCGACCGTGCGCGATGAGCTCATTGCGTGAGGGCATGTTGATGCCGTAGACGTGCGGGTAACGAACCGGAGGCGCTGCCGAGGTGAACGTGACTTTATTGGCCCCGGCGGCGCGGGCCATTTCAACGATCTCGCGTGAGGTCGTTCCACGCACGATTGAGTCGTCGACGATGAGCACGTTCTTGCCCTTGAACTCGGCCGACATCGCGTTGAGCTTTTGGCGCACTGAACGCTTGCGCTCGGCTTGCCCGGGCATGATGAACGTGCGGCCGACATAGCGGTTCTTGAAGAAACCCTCACGGTACTCGATGCCGAGCTTGCGCGCGACCTGCATCGCGGCCGGGCGTGACGAGTCGGGAATGGGCATGACCACGTCGATGTCACCGAGGGGCATGTGCTCGGCCACGGTGTTGGCCAGACGGTCACCGAGACGCAGGCGAGCCTCGTAGACCGAGATGCCGTTCATAATCGAGTCGGGGCGAGCCAGGTACACGTATTCAAACGAACAGGGGATGAGCACCGGGTTGGCAGCGCACTGTCGTGAGTAGAGCTCACCGTTGGCCGTGATGTAGATGGCCTCTCCGGGTTCGACGTCGCGCACAACTTCGAAGCCGGCTGATTCGAGCACGAGTGACTCCGAGGCAACAATCCAGTCGGTCGTTCCGTTTTCTTCGACGCGCTTTCCCAAAATGAGGGGGCGAATACCGAACGGGTCGCGGAACGCGAGGAGTCCGTGACCTGCGACCAGAGCGATGACCGCGTACGAGCCCTCAACGCGCTTGTGCACATTGGCCACTGCGTTAAACAGTTGGTCGGGGTCGAGATCGAGTCCAGAAATCTGGCCCTGTAGCTCAGTGGCAAGCACGTTGAGCAGCAGCTCGGTGTCGCTCGACGTGTTTACGTGACGGCGGTCAACGCGAAAAAGATCGTCTTGCAACTCGCGAGTGTTGGTGAGGTTTCCGTTGTGCACAAGAACAATTCCATAGGGTGCGTTCACATAGAACGGCTGCGCCTCTTCTTCGTTCTTGGCAGCACCGGCGGTGGCATAGCGCACGTGGCCCAGGCCGATGTTTCCGACCAGCGAGCGCATGTCGCGAGTGCGGTACCCCTCGCGCACCTGACCCTTGGTCTTGAACTGGTGGATGTGCTTGCCCTCGGTGGTGGCGATACCGGTGGAGTCTTGACCGCGGTGCTGAAGCAGCAGCAGCGCGTCATAAATTTGCTGGTTTACCGGTTCGGTTGAGACGATTCCGACGATTCCACACATGTCAGATCAAGAATTCCGTTCCGGAAGGGTGAGCCTGAGGGTCAAAAGCAACCTCCCTAAGTCTGGCACATTCGCGCGCCGATAGAATTGTCGTGATGACTGAGAATTCCTACGCACGCGCCGGTGTCGACACGGCTGCGGGAGACCGCGCCGTCGAGCTCATGAAGGCCGCCGTAAAGGCCACCCACACCCCCGAGGTGCTCGGTGGAGTCGGCGGGTTCGCCGGCCTTTTTGACGTCTCGATTCTCAAAGACTTCAAGCGCCCGCTGCTGGCAACCAGCACGGATGGCGTGGGCACCAAAGTGGCCATCGCCCAGGCGCTCGACAAGCACGACACTATCGGCCAAGACCTCGTCGGCATGGTTGTTGACGACATCATCGTGTGTGGTGCGCGTCCGCTGTTCATGACCGACTACATCGCCTGCGGCAAGGTGTTTCCCGAGCGCATCGCGGCCATTGTCAAAGGCATCGCCGATGCTTGTGCTGCGACGGGCACGGCGCTCGTCGGCGGCGAGACCGCCGAACACCCTGGTCTGCTCGGAGTCGATGACTACGACGTTGCCGGCGCCGCCACCGGTGTGGTCGAGGCCGACGCCATGCTCGGTGCCGAAAAGGTTCGCAACGGCGACGTCGTGATCGCGATGGAATCCAGTGGTCTTCACTCGAACGGTTACTCGCTAGTGCGCCACATCCTGGCCCAGAACAAGATCAACTACTCCGACAACTCAGCTGAGTTCGGTGGGGTTGTCGGCGAGGTTCTGCTCGAGCCGACCCGCTTGTACACCGGCCCTCTGGTGGAGCTGCTCGCCGACGACAAGCTCGGCTCGGCGGTGCACTCGCTCAGTCACGTGACCGGTGGCGGAATCGCCGCCAACCTCGCACGTGTACTTCCGGTGGGATCGTGGGTCGAGGTCGACCGCTCGACCTGGTCGCCCTCCGACGTCTTTCGCGTGCTGACCTCACTCTCGGGGGAGTCGCTCGAGAGCACCGAAGGAACATGGAACCTCGGCATCGGAATGTTCGCAGTGGTTCAGCCTGACTCCGCATCGGCCATCGTCGCCAAACTCAGTCTGCTCGGCATTCCGTCATGGGTCGTCGGAATGGTCTCGACGGCGTCACGCGACTTCACCGGTTTCGAGCAGGGCGCCAAGGGTGTCGACGGCGGTGCAGTTCGACTGGTGGGTTCTTATGGCAGCCACTAAAGCCTTCACCATTCCGCGCTGGAGCGGCTACGTCGTCATCATGACGGCGGCGAGCTTCATTCCGTTCAGCATGGTCACTCTGGTGAGCGTGCTCGACAACTGGTTCGGAATCCTGCAGTACTTTGCCTTCGTGCTGATGGGCCTCGTTCAAGGTGCACTCATCGGATTCGGTCAGGCACTGGCGATGCGCAAGACCAGCGTTTCTGTTCCCGGCAAGCAGTGGGTGTTGGTTTCGGCGCTGGGCACCGGGGCTACCTGGGCAATCGCGCTCATCCCCGGGTTCTTCGTAACTCCCGACCTGACCAACCTCATCTACTCGAGCATCGCGGCGTTCTTCATCATCGTGGTGGTCTCACTCTTTCCGTATGTGCAGACACGCATTCTGCGCTACCGCATTCGTGGAGCATGGCGATGGATTCCGATTACGACTGGTTCGTGGCTGATCGGCGCGCTGGTCTTTGGGCTATTCACTTTGCTCACCCGCGGTGACGTCAACATCTTCAAAGCGGTGGGCATCATGACCGTGGGCGGCACGATTGCGGTGATTATCATCGCCGTGCTACAGGGCTACGGCATGCGCTACCTCGCCAAGGACGTCATCGCGTCGCCGAGGTACGGCAACATCTTGCCCGATACGCCTCGCGTGAACGCTGCCAAGCGCAAGGTCAGCAAAGTTTCCAACGAAGCTCAAGCCCGCGCGAAAGCTGCCGCGAAGGCAGCAAAGGTCAAAGCAAAATCAGCCACCAAAAAGGTAGCGTCGCGAACGAAGCGCCGGTAACCCTTGCGGGTGTTGGGCTAGGAGGCGTTTTCGTCTTCTTCGCCTTCAGCGGCGAAGTCATCGTCGGCGTACTCCGCCCACTTGTCGAGGTTTTCGTCGAGCGCCGGGTCGCCGGTCGAGCCCCCGAGCTCACGCTCGAGCGCAGACAGGTTCATGTCTGGGCTTGAGTACTTGAGTTCGCGAGCAACCTTGGTGTGCTTCGCTTTTTGACGGCCACGCCCCATGCGAGACCCCTTCATATTTCTCGTTCACAGAGTTAACCGTGAAGTGCCAATGCATAACGAAAAGTCTGTGGGCGAGTCTAGCAGGTGGGCACTAGAGCAGGCTTCGAGTCACCACAAACCCGAGCACAGCCAGCAGCACTCCGCCGACGACGGTCACGATGATGTTCAGGTAGGCGGCCTTCGATGCGTTCACTCGAAACAGGTCCATCGTTTCAACCGAGAACGTGCTGAAGGTGGTGAGTCCGCCACAGAAACCAGCGAGGATGATCGTGCCCGCGAGTTCGCTCAGCGCCCCTCCGGTCATGAGCCCCAATGTCGCGCCGGCCAAAAACGAGCCGACAAGGTTGACCAGCAGAACGGCACGGGGCATGCGAGCGCCCGGCTCCGGGATCAATCGCTGCAGGCCGTAACGGATGACTGCTCCGAGGCCACCGGCAATCGAGACGGTGATGAACAGCAGCACGGCGCTCACAGGTCAACCCCCTCATCAACAATGGTGGTTCCCGAGCGCGGGCGCTTGAAGATGCGGTTGCCCACGGCGATGCCCAGGGCGGCGGCGAACAATCCGAACAGGAGCGAGAAGCTCAGATTGATGAACGCGATTTCGACGTGACCCGAGAGAGCTGCCAGCGCGGTTCCAATGGCAACGGCCGAGTAGGTCGTGAATGAACCCAGCACGCCGGCGCCGAGCCCTGCCTTTGCCCAGGCCGGAAAGCTCGCCGTTCGCCACGCTGTCGTGGTGAGTAACGCCAGCACGAATGAACCGACGATGTTCACAATGATCGTGCTCCAGCCCACCGTCGACGCTTCGTGAGGCAGGGCAACATCCACACCGAACCTCAATGCGGTTCCGATGATTCCGCCGAGATACACGGCGAGGATGATGGGCACGAAAACTACTTCTTGGATTCGCGACGCTTGGCTGCTCGAGCGTCCCGGGCGGCTTGGAGCTTGGACCGCTCAGCGCTCGAAGCGTTGACCTTTTCTACCGGTGGCAGCGGGATGCGCGCCGTCGTCATGACCGGCTCGCCTCGTCTTGCCTGACCGGGCAACGGTCGCGAGCGGCGACCGTAGATCAGGTCAGAGGAGTCGAGGCGCCACGGAACCAGGGCAACCGTCACACCATGCTCAAGCATGAGCTTGTTGCGGAGGCGGTTGGCGCGGTGGTTGTGGAGCGCGTGCTCCCACCAGTGACCCACGATGTACTGGGGAAGGTAAACCGTGATGATCTCGGAACCGTGCGTTGCCTGGTGTTCGCGAATGTGTTCGATCAACGGCCAACTGAGGTCGCGGTAAGGCGAGTTGATGATGTGCAGCTCAACGTGAATGTTGTGTCGAATCCAGTCGAGCTCGAGAGCGGCCGTCGCAACTTCACTGACCGAAATGTGCACAGCTTCGAGGCTGTCGTGGCGAGCGGCAATGGCGTAGTCGAGAGCCTTGAGAACAGGCTTCTGGATCTTGCCGACGAGCACGATGGCGTGGTCGCCTTCTTTGCCAAACTTCACATCTTCATCCACCGCAATTTCTTTAGAGACATCGCGGTAGTAGCGGTTCACACCCATCATCAGGAAGTACAAGATCGGCATGATCAAGAAAACGATGTAGGCACCGTGGGTGAACTTGGTGATGGTCACCACGATGAGAACCACGCCAGTAAAGATGGCGCCGGTGATGTTGATCGCCATCGAGCGCTTGATCTGGCCCGGGTTCTCGGGCTTGGTCTTGAGCAGGCGCAACCAGTGACGCACCATGCCCGACTGACCGAGCGTGAACGAGACGAATACACCGATCACGTAGAGCTGGATGAGCTGCGTCAGATTTGCCTGGAACACCAGCAACACGGCAATCGCCGTCAACGCCAGCGCAATGACGCCGTTCGAGTAAATGAGGCGGTCGCCACGTGTCTCAAGGGCCTTGGGAGCGTAACCGTCGTGTGCCAGCACCGACCCGAGCAGCGGGAATCCGTTGAAGGCGGTGTTCGCGGCCAGCAAGAGCACCAGCGCGGTTGCCGCTTGAATGACGAAGAACATGAACGAGTTATTGCCAAAGGTTGCTGCGGCAATCTGCGCGATCAAGCTTCGCTGAGGCGACGTTTCACAGTTGGGGAAGCCGACAAGCTGACAGGCATTCTCGACGTAGTGCACGCCCGAAACCAGGGCCAGAGTAACGAGACCGGCGAACAGCGTGACAGCGATTCCGCCCATGAGGGCCAGCGTCGTGCGCGCGTTGTTGATTTTGGGCTTGCGAAACGCGGGAACGCCGTTGGCGATTGCTTCGACACCGGTCAGGGCCGAGCATCCACTCGCGAACGAACGAAGAAGAAGGAGCACGATGGCAGCTTGGGCGATTCCTTCGGCCTTCACCCCGTACTGAGCCGTTTCGGCAACCGGGGGGTGACCCAAGATGGTCTGCACGAGACCGACAAGAATCATCACTCCGACCGAGCCGGCGAACAAATAGGTGGGAATGGCAAATGCTTTGCCCGACTCGCGAATACCCCGTAGGTTCATGGCGGCCAAAATGACCACAAAACCTACGGCCATGGCCACGCGCCAGGGGTTCAGAAATGGCAGGGCCGAAATCAAGTTGTCAACGCCCGAGGCCACCGACACCGCAACGGTCATGACATAGTCAACGAGCAGTGCTGCGGCTACCGTTACGCCGGCCCACTCGCCTAGGTTTTTGCTGGCGACCTCGTAGTCACCACCGCCCGAGGGGTAGGCCTTGATGAGCTGACGGTAGCTCGCGACCACAACCAGCATGAGCAGGATGACCGCGGCTGCAATCCACGGTGCGAACGACAGGAATGCCAGTCCACCGATGAGCAGAATAATGATTAATTCTTGGGGCGCGTAAGCAACAGACGAGAGAGCGTCGCTGGCGAAGATGGGAAGGGCGATTCGCTTGGGGAGAAGCTCACCCTCGAGCTTGGTCGTTGGAAGCGGCTCGCCAATAATCCAGTGCTTGGCCGACTTGATTTCCTCGGGAGGCTCGAGTTCTTCGTTCTCTTTGGTCACGAGGGTTGAGAATACTCCCGCAAGGTTCCATCTCAAACTCGCGACGCCCATGACGCGGAATACTCGCCTGAGCTGACAATTGCCTGAGTGCCTCGAATAGGTGAATGTTTATCGGCGGTGAGAGACTTTCCCTCGTGCATATCTTCGCTGTTGCGTCCATGAGAAACCGGGCATTGATCGCCCTCGTCACCATCGTCGTCGCCATTTTTGGTGGCATTGCGCTGAGCGGCCTGAAGCAGGAGCTCGCGCCCTCAATCACTTTCCCCCAGCTCGCAATTCTGACCTCGTACCCGGGAGCATCACCCGACGTCGTCAACAATGACGTCTCGACTCCGATTGAGTCGGCGATTCAGGCCGTGCCCGGCATCGAAAGCACCAAAGCCACGTCGAGCACAAACTTCAGCCTGATTTCGGTTTCCTTCGGTTATGGAAGCGACCTCCTCGTCTCCGAGCAGAAGATCAACCAGGCCATCAACCGCATCAAGTCGAACCTCCCCGACGGTGTTGACCCGCAGGTCATCACCGGTTCGTTCGCTGACTTCCCCGTTCTGCAGATCGCCATCTCGAGTTCGAAGCTCACGAGCCTTCAGCTTGCCGATTTGCTCCGGGCATCCACCTTGGGCGACATCAAGAAAATCGACGGCGTTCGAGACGCTCAACTACTCGGCGCACCCAAGCAGCGCGTGACCATCACGCCGAACCAGACCGACCTGTTCACACACGGCATCACCACGATGTCGATCAAAGACACTCTGAGCGCGAACGGTGTGCTTATTCCTGCAGGCTCGATTACTGAGAACGGCAAGACACTCGTTATTCAAATCGGCGCGAAGCTGACATCCACTAAGCAGATCGCAGACCTGCCGATTGTTGGCTCGACACCGCTCGTCACGATCGGAGATGTGTCGACGGTCAAGCTCGGCGTCGACCCGCAGACCTCACTCTCGCGAGTGAACGGTGAACCCGCTCTGACCATCGCTGTCACGAAGCTTCCTTCGGCAAACATCGTCGACGTATCCAAGCTCGTCAATAAGCAGATTCCTGCACTTCAGTCGGCACTCGGACCGGACGTCAGCATGACGGTGGTGTTCGATCAGGCGCCTTTCATTCAGAAATCGATTGAGTCGCTGACCACGGAGGGTCTGCTCGGCCTGGGATTTGCCGTGATCGTGATTCTGTTGTTCCTTCTCTCTGTGCGTTCGACGCTGGTGACGGCGATCTCAATTCCGACTTCGGTGCTGATTACCTTCATCGGGCTTCAGGCGGCGAACTACACGCTGAACATCTTGACGCTGGGCGCTTTGACCATCGCCATCGGTCGAGTGGTCGACGACTCGATTGTGGTCATTGAAAACATCAAGCGAAAGCTCGTGTGGGGCGCCGACCGCGCTGCCACGATTGTGAGCGCCGTCAAGGAGGTTGCTGGTGCGGTTACCGCGTCGACAGCAACAACCATCGCGGTATTCCTGCCGATCTCTTTCGTCGGCGGGGTAACGGGCGAGCTGTTCCGACCCTTCGCACTGACGGTCACCATTGCCCTGGCTTCTTCGCTCTTGGTTTCGCTGACCATCGTGCCTGTTCTGGCCTACTGGTTCTTGCGCGCACCCTCGCCGGAGTCTCGCCGCGGCAAGAAAGAGGCAGCCGCTGAAGCTGCTGCGGTCGCAGCCGGTCAGTCGGCTGGTGACGAGCGCCCCGGTCTCTTGCAGCGCGGCTACCGCCCGATCATCCGTTGGACGCTCAAGTACTCCGCACTCGTGCTGGTTCTTGCCATCGCGGTATTGGGTGGAACGCTGGCCATGACTCCATTTATGAAGACCAACTTCCTGGGCTCTTCGGGACAGAACACTTTCACGGTCAGTGAGGCAATTGCACCGGGAACCAGCCTGGGTGCCCAGGATGCGCTCGCCGGTCAGGTTGAGGCCGCATTGATAAAGACGCCGGGCGTCAAAATTGTTCAAGTGTCGATCGGTTCGACTGGAAACGCCCTGCGCGACGCCTTCGTCGGTGGAGGAGACACCAACATCACCTATTCGGTGACCACGGACGACAAGGCCGACCAGCAAGTTGTTCAGGATGCCGCCCGCGCCAACATCGGCAAGGTCGTTGACCTCAAGAACATCACCATTGGTGCCTCAAGCGGATTCGGCGCAAGCTCGGACATCGCCCTGAACATCACCGCCCCGAATGCTGCTTCTCTGGCTGAGGCATCCGATGTCGTCGTCAAGTCGATGCGGTCACTCACGTCGGTCAAGCAGGCTACCTCTGACCTCGCCGTCTCCCGCCCCTACATCGCGGTCGTTGTCGACCGTGAGGCCGCGGCCAAGGCCGGCTACACCGAAGTCGCTCTCGGCGGCATGGTCGCCGCCGCGACCAACCCCAGCTCGGTCGGAACCGTGACGATTCACGACACGCAAATGAGCATCTACATCGCGTCGGAAGACCCGCCCACCACGATTGCGCAACTTCGTGACATGGAGATCCCGACCGCACTGGGAACTGTGCCGTTGAGTGATCTGGCAACCGTCAAGCAGGCCAATGGCCCGACTCAGATCTCGACGATTCGTGGCGCTCGCAGTGCAACGGTCACGGTCACGCCGAGTGCAGACCTGGGATCTGCTAACGCGCAGGTGAGCCAAGCCCTGAAGACGATCAAGCTCCCTGCGGGGGCCGAGGCCAGCATCGGAGGCGTGACCGCCGACCAGGCAAACGCGTTCTCACAGCTGGGTCTGGCGCTTCTGGTTGCCATCCTCGTGGTGTACATCATCATGGTCGCGACCTTCAAGTCACTGCTTCAGCCGTTGCTGCTGCTGGTTTCGATCCCGTTCGCGGCCACCGGAGCCATTGCGTTGCAGGTCGTCACAGGTATTCCGCTGGGTGTTGCATCCATGATTGGTGTGCTCATGCTGGTCGGAATCGTGGTCACGAACGCCATCGTTCTGGTCGATTTGGTCAATCAGTATCGAGCCAAGGGCATGAATGTGAAAGACGCTTTGGTCGAGGGAACTACTCGCCGTTTGCGCCCGATTTTGATGACAGCACTCGCAACCGTGTTCGCGCTTGTTCCATTGGCGATGGGATTGACCGGCTCCGGTGGTGGATTCATTTCGCAGCCATTGGCAATTGTGGTTATTGGTGGTCTGCTCTCGTCGACCGTGCTGACCTTGATTGTTCTTCCGGTTATCTACTCGCTCGTCGAGGGTGGCCGTGAAAAGCGCAAGGCCAAGCGAGCCGCGAAGAAGGAAGCCAAGAGAGCAGCCAAGCTCGCCGCTGTGTAGCGTGGTGGGGTGAAACAAAAAGTCCCCGCCCTCGCTATCGCGGCGCTCGTCGCGGTAACAATCATTTGGGGCGCGGCTTTCGTCATCATGAAGCCTGCCATCGAGCAGGAGCCGTTTTGGGATTTCTTGGCGTTTAGGTTCACCATCGCAACGGTTGTCATGATCGCCGTGCGTCCGAAAGTGCTCAAGGCGTTCACGCCCAAATTGCTGTGGCGCGGTCTCATTCTCGGCGCGCTGCTCGGGTCATCGTATGCGACGCAAACCATTGCGCTCGAACAAACATCGGCTGCAATTACGGGATTCTTGACGGGTCTGTATGTTGTTGCAACTCCGATTTTGACCTGGCTTATCTTCAGGCAGAAAACCCGCAAGCGAGTGTGGTTCGGCTCGCTTTTGGCGCTAGCCGGCCTCGCGCTGATCTCGATTACGGGAGCGGGTATTGAGGTAGCTCAGTTGTGGGGAGTGGCATGCGCTCTGTTCTTCGCTGGCCACATCGTAGGACTCGGTCGCTGGTCCCCCGGTCTCGACAGCTATGCACTCACCGTTGTGCAACTGGGCGTTATCGCCGTCTTCATGTGGGTGGGTGCGGCGCCCGACGGCATCCAGCCACCGCCGAATCTCGACGTGTGGGTCGCGGTGTTGTTCACTGCGCTGTTGGCGACCGCTTTTGCGTTCTTTATGCAGACGTGGGCACAAGCGCGCATGGAGGCTTCTCGGGTTGCCGTCATTCTGACTCTTGAGGTTGTCTTCACTGCGGTGATCGCCGTGCTCGTCGGGCAAGAGACGCTCACGCTCAAGACGATTATCGGTGGCGGTCTTATTGTTTTAGCCATGTTTATTGTCGAGTGGCCGAGCAAGGATGGACTGCCCGATCCGGTCGCGGTCGACCCGATGGTGCATTAACGGGTACACTCGTAGGGTCGGCTCTTGACACCGCGCACTGGTGCGGATGGGTTTGTTAGTCAATTGGGTCGGTTTGCCAACAAAAGGTTGGTAATAGTCACTTCGTGAATCGGCCCCTGAGCAATTGACGCTGAGGGTTCTTACACTGCTGTGTTTGCAGTGCTTTTTCTCGTGAATTCAACCCAGAAGAGTCACCATGCCTAAGAACAAGAAGCCCGCTGGCGGACGTCCAGCAAAGAATTTTGAACCGCGCACCGGCGCTAAAGCGGGTCGCCCGTCACGCCCGGCAGCTTCGAAGCCCGGCAGCAAGAGCCCGGGTCACCGCGGTTACCGGGCCGAGGAGCCTCTAGCCGGCAAGCGCCGTTGGGATGCAGCCGAGCGCGCTGAGCGCGCTGCTGGTCGCACTGAGCGTCCGGCTCGCGACGACCGCGCACCCCGTGATGACCGTCCGGTTCGCGACGACCGCGCACCGCGTCGCTTTGACCGCGACGACCGTGCACCCCGTCGTGACGATCGCGGAGACCGCCCCTACCGTGGCGGCCGCGATGAGCGCCCGGCTCGCGACGACCGTGCACCCCGCCGTGACGACCGCGGCGAGCGTCCACGCTTTGACCGGGATGATCGTGGGGCCCGCCCCGAGCGTGGTTCGCGTGACGAGCGCCCTCGCTACAACCGCGATGAGCGCCCGGTCCGCGACGACCGAGGTCCTCGCCGTGATGACCGCGGCGACCGCGCCGAGCGACCCCGCTATGACCGTGACGACCGTGCTCCCCGCCGTGACGACCGCGGCGACCGCGGCGAACGTCCGCGTTTTGGTAGCGACCGTCGTGAGCGCGCCGAGCAGTCGGAGCGAGCACACCGTCCCCACCGCGCAGGTTATGACCACCCCGCTCGCCCGGCCCGCAGTGATCGTTTCGACCGCGCTGAGCGCTCGTCGTCGTCGTTCTACCCGGACAAGCCCAAGGGCGACCGTTTTGAGCCCGTCGAAGACGTCGTTCTCGAGAAGCTCGAAGCCGTCATGACTACCGCGTCAGAGACCGTCGACAGCACGTTCCGCGAACTTGGTCTTGGTGACAACATCTGCCGTCAGCTCGCCAGCATGGGTGCCGAGAACCCCTTCCCGATTCAGGTCGCCACCATCCCCGATGTTCTTGCTCAGCGTGACGTGCTTGGTCGCGGAAAAACCGGATCGGGCAAAACCATTGCTTTCGGAGCTCCCATTGTGGAGCGCCTGATGGAGAACGAGGGCGGCAAGAACCGCAAGATGGGTCGCGCTCCGCGTGCACTCATTCTCGCTCCGACTCGTGAGCTTGCCATGCAGATTGATCGCACGGTTCAACCCATTGCTCGCTCGGTCGGTCTCTTCACGACGACCATCTACGGTGGCGTTCCTCAGGCTCGCCAGGTGGGCGCGTTGCAGCGTGGTGTCGACATCATCATTGCGACTCCCGGTCGCCTCGAAGACCTCGTGCAGCAGCGTCGCATCGACCTGCGCAACATCACCATCACGGTGCTGGATGAGGCCGACCACATGTGCGACCTCGGGTTCCTCGAGCCCGTGCAGCGCATTTTGCGTCAGACCGACCCCGACGGCCAGCGTCTGCTGTTCTCGGCAACCCTCGACAAGGGTGTAGCCGCCATTGTTGATGAGTTCCTGATCGACCCAGCTGTGCACGAAGTTGCCGGGGAAGACCAGGCGAGCTCAACCATCGACCACCGCGTTCTCGTCATCGAGCACCGCGACAAGATGGAGGTCATTCGTCAGCTTGCCGATCGCGACGGAAAAACGCTCGTCTTTTCTCGCACTCGGGCATACGCCGAGCAACTCGCTGATGATCTCGATGACTCGAACATCCCGGCAACCAGCTTGCACGGTGACCTGAACCAGTCGCGTCGCACCCGACACCTTCAGATGCTCACCAGCGGACGCGTTGACGTTTTGGTTGCGACCGATGTCGCTGCCCGAGGCATTCACATCGACGACATCGATCTCGTCATTCAGGCGGATGCGCCCGACGAGTACAAGACCTACCTGCACCGCGCCGGCCGTACCGGCCGCGCCGGTCGCCACGGTGTGGTTGTCACGCTCATCACCAAGCCACGCATGCGTCGCACGCAAGAGCTGCTCGATCGAGCTGAGATTGAAGCCGAGATGATCATGGTTCGCCCCGGCGACGAGCTCATCTCGCAGATTGCTCGTGGCGAGGCTTAACCTTTGGAAATCGAAAGAGGCCGACCCGTTGCTTCGGGTCGGCCTCTTTCGATTTATTAGTTTCTATGCCTTGCGACGACGAGCACCCATCACAATCATGAACGCACCGGCCACAATGCCTGCTCCAGC
>JAHEGZ010000062.1 GCA_024644865.1 Aurantimicrobium sp. | reverse complement strand
TCAATGACGTCACCGGCTGAGCCGAGGCCGGAGACCTCGTTCGTCAGAATAACTTTCGACATGATTTCTCCTAGCGGCCCGAGCCAGCGTAAGGAAGAAGAGCCATTTCGCGTGCGTTCTTGACGGCACGGGCGATGAGGCGCTGCTCCTGTACGGAAACACCGGTGATTCGGCGAGCGCGGATCTTTCCCCGCTCGGAGATGAACTTGCGCAGGGTAGCGACGTCTTTGTAGTCGATAACACCAACGCGGATTGCCTTTGCGGGTGCGAGGGCCTTAGCGCCCTTGCCACCGCGAAGCGGCTTGCGGCGGTCGCCGCTTGCTTTTCCAGCCATGATTTCTCTTTCGTTGAGGTTGATGCGCGCAGATGCGGATCAACTGAAGTTGTTAGAAGGGAGTGTCGTCGCTCGGAACACCGGGGGTGTTCCAAGGATCTGCGCCAACGGCCGGTGCCGAGCCCCAGGGCTCGTCTGCTCCGCCACTGCGAGCTCCGCCAGAGGCGGCACGAGTGATGGATGCCGTTGCGTAACGCAGCGACGGACCGATTTCGTCAATCTGAAGTTCAATCGACGTGCGCTTTTCGCCTTCTTTGGTTTCGTAGGAACGCTGCACGAGGCGACCGGTTGCAATAACGCGGGTACCCTTCGTCAGGCTTGAAGCAACCTGCTCGGCGGCCTTGTCCCAAATGCTTGCGCGCAGGAACAGCGAGTCGCCATCTTTCCAATCGTTCGACGCGCGGTCGAAGCTACGGGGAGTGGATGCGATGGTGAAGTTCGCCACAGCTTTTCCGTTCTGCGTGTAACGCAGCTCGGGGTCACTGGTGAGGTTGCCCACCACGGTGATGACGGTTTCGCCAGCCATCGTGGTTACGCGTCCTTCGCAGCCTTGGCGGCGGGAGCCTTCGCTCCAGCAGCAGCCTTGCGAGCGGCCTTCTCAGCGGTCAGCTTGGCCTCGGATGCAACCATTGCGATTGCCTCTTCAGCGCGGAGCACCTTGGTGCGCATAACTGCCTCGGAAAGCTTCAGCTGACGGTCGAGCTCTACAGTCGACTCGGGCTTTGCGGTGAGGTTGACGACGGCGTAGATGCCTTCGCTCTTCTTGTTGATCTCGTAGGCCAGACGACGACGACCCCAGATGTCAACGTTCTCGATGGTTCCACCATCGTTACGAATGACATTGAGGAACTTGTCAAGGCTGGGAGCTACGGTGCGCTCATCGATCTCGGGATCGAGGATGACCATCAACTCGTACTGATGCATGACTAACCCACCTCCTTCGGACTAAACGGCTGCAGACTTTCTACAGCAGGAGGGTTGTGCATGTGCGTCTGAGGAGGCCGGATGATTCCGGCGCACAGACAACTTCCCTAGTCTAGCGCGCGCGCCACCAGGCAACCAAACGCTTGGTCGCCTCCTCCTGTCCCAGGGGACCCTCGTCCAGCCGGAGGTTCATCAAAAACTCGTATGCCTGGCCGACCTCACGCCCGGGGCGCAGGTCAAGAATCTGCATGATTTGCTCGCCATCGAGGTCGGGTCGAATGGCCGCCATCTCTTCGGCCTCGGCCAACTCGGCAATTCGTCGCTCGATATCGTCATAGGCGTGAGACAGCCGATCTGCCTTGCGCTTATTGCGCGTGGTCACGTCGGCACGAGTCAGAATGTGCAGGCGTTCAAGCAGGGTGTCTGCATCCCGAACGTATCGACGCACGGCCGAGTCGGTCCAGGCCCCCTCGGAATACCCGAAGAAACGCAGGTGGAGCTCGACGAGTCGCGATACCTGCGCGATTGTTTCGTTGTCGAAACGCAAAGCCTTGAGGCGCTTAGCGGCGAGTTTCGAGCCAACCAAATCGTGGTGATAAAAACTCACCGCCCCGCCGGGCTCGAGCCTGCGCGTAGCGGGCTTGCCGATGTCATGCAACAACGCCGCCAACCGAAGCGTGATGTCGGGTGCCTCGGCGGGGTGACGCTGTTTCTCAAGCTCGATCGCCTGTGCCAACACGGTCAGGCTGTGCTCGTAAACGTCTTTGTGGTGGTGGTGCTCGTCGACCTCAAGACGAAGCGCTGCAACTTCGGGCAAGACCCGGTCTGCGATTCCGGTTGTCACCAAAATGCGGATGCCCTCAATCGGGTCATCCGTGGCCAGCAGCTTGCACAGCTCTTCGTTAACGCGCTCGATGGAGATCTTGTCGATCGACGCGGCCTGCTCGGTCATCGCCCATTCGGCCTCCTCGTCGAGGGTGAAACCCAACTGCGAAACAAAGCGCGCGGCACGCATCATACGAAGCGGGTCGTCGTCGAACGACTGCGTTGCTGCCTGTGGCGCGCGCAGTTTCTTGGCGACGAGATCATCGATGCCCCCCGTAGGGTCAACCAGCACGAGCTCTGGCAAGCGGATAGCCAGCGCGTTCACCGTGAAATCGCGTCGGGTCAAATCGGCCTCGAGGCTGTCCCCAAACGAGACCTCGGGCTTGCGAGTAGCGCCGTCGTAGACGTCCGCCCGGTACGTCGTGATTTCGACTTTCTCGCCCTTAATCTGGGCGCCAATCGTTCCGAATGCCCTGCCCATGTCCCAGTGAGCCTCGGCGATGGGTGTCACGATTTCAAGAATCTGGTCGGGATGCGCATCCGTCGTGAAGTCAAGATCGTGCACCTGCACGCCGAGGAAAGCATCGCGCACCGGGCCACCCACGAGTGCGAGCTCGCGGCCGGCTTTCGCGAAAGCGGATGCGAGCGCCGCGACGGCTGGCGTCTGAGCCAGTTTCGTGAGGGTGGCGAGAGCCTCGGCAGCGCTTTGCATTCCTGTGAGTCTACCGCTGTGCCACCGGCGCGAACCCGGTGGCGAGACCTAGAATTGCGAGCATGGTGGCCCCTTCTTTCGTCGCGCGCGCCACCGCTGGCCTGCTCGCCCGAGCGCGGACATTCGGTTCGCGGGCCGCCTCAATTCTGGGCGTCGTTGCTCTCGTCTCAGGGTCGATCGTCGTTGCTGTTGCGGTCGGGGCGACCTCGGCACAGGCCGCGAGTACCGTGTCTGTGCACCTGGCGAGCGATTCGGCTACCGTGCTGCCCGGCTCCACCGTGACGGTCACGGCTCTCATTCGGAACTCAGGCAAGACGGCGCTGAAGCCTGGAACACTCAGCGTTTTCTCGAGCGCTGAAGTGTTGGCTACCTCGGCAGACCTGACCTCGTGGATGAGCGGCAAGAGCGCCGAGACGGCAAACCTTGCCGTCGTGAAGACACCGACCATCCCGCCGACATCAAGCGTGAACGTGACCGCGACTTTCGCTGCCACTCGGCTGGCACACCCTTCATCGTGGGGAGTTCGCGGCCTGGCCGGCACTGTTTCGGTTGGCAGTCAACCGGTTGCCTCGGCCCGATCCTCGGTAGTTTTGTTGGCTGGGCAGGCGCCTGCGGCGGTCAATGTCGCAACAATTGTTCCGCTCGTGTCTTCACCCTCGGCTCTTGGCCTGATGACCTCGGCCGAACTCGAGGCGGCCACCTCGGAGCAGGGCTACCTTGGCCACGCACTCTCCGCCTCGTCAACCCGAACCGTCACGCTGGCGGTTGACCCACGCATCACGACGTCAATCTTGACCCTGGGCGCGGAAGCCCCCGGCACAGCAAAAAACTGGCTCACCGCGCTCGAATCGAGCGGGCTGCCGGGCTTCTGGCTCAGCTACGCTGACGCAGACCTCTCCGGGCAGATCCAAGCCGGGGCAGCCGCGCCCATCTCTCCCGGAATCTCTGACC
Organism: Aurantimicrobium sp.; assembly: GCA_024644865.1. Taxonomy (GTDB): domain Bacteria; phylum Actinomycetota; class Actinomycetes; order Actinomycetales; family Microbacteriaceae; genus CAIOLM01. The sequence goes on along the minus strand of JAHEGZ010000062.1, from coordinate 25,203 downwards.
TTCCTAACATTCCCGCGCCTCCTGCGGGTGGTCAGTGGGGCGGCTCGGTCTGGCCCGGCTGGAACCCCTCGCTCTTCGCTGTCGCATGGCCTGCGGCAGGAACCGTTTCGACCAAGTCACTGACATCGCTCTCCGCACAGAACGTCGCCACAATGTTGCTGTCATCGACGAACGTGATTGATGCGACCGCACGCACGAGCTCAGCTTCGGTGAACGATTCACCAACGGTGATTATCAATCAGTCTGCTTCAGACTGCGCCGGCGACATTCAAAGCCAAAACGACCCCGTCCTGCTCGCGCGCGACAAAGCCTGTATTGCCTCCCAGGTCGCGTTAGCAAGCACGAGCGCTCGTGGAAATTCCAACGTCGTCATCACGCTTTCTCGCACGCCCGCATCGACCTTCTCGGCTGACCTTTTCGATGAGGCCGTGAACTCCATCAGTCGACTTGCCTTCGCTCGACCGATCCCCCTGTCGGCGGTAATGAGCTCAGCGCCCCAAACCCTCACGCTCGCGTCACGGTCCGAATCCAAGACTCGTCTGCGCTCGCTGACCGGCGCTCTCGAGCATCAGGAATCCATCGTCACTTTCTCGATTGTTGCCACTGAGCCCGAACGAGTCATCAACCCCGGGGCACGCAGACTGGCTGCATTCGCCTCAACCGCATGGATAGGTAACCCCGCGTGGGCTACTGCTGCAGACGAGAACGCCGCTCTCACCCGAGAGGTTCTCAACTCGGTGAGCATCGTGACCAGCAGCACAATCAACATGGTCGGCGGTCAAGCCCGAATTCCGGTGGTCGTGCGCAATGGCCTGCCGTCCGGAGTCTCGGTCCTTGTTCACGGAATACCAAGTAACGCTCGCCTCGTCGTCGAGCGAGACGTGTCACTTCGCATCGAGGCCGAGTCGCAAAGCCGCGCTTACATTCCGGTGAGTGCCCGAGTAGGAAGTGGTCGAGTCGAGCTCGAGGTATCGCTGACAGACCTCGCTGGCAACCGAGTCGGGACTGTGACATTGCTGCCGGTCAATGTGCGTGCCGACTGGGAAGGCTGGGGGTTGCTCGGCCTGAGTGTCGTTTTCATTGCCCTGGTAGTCGCGGGCGTCTTCCGCACCCTGCGCCGCAAACGCCAGCCCCGAACGGAGAGTGATGGCTAGTCTCGTTCGCGCAACCACAGTGATGGGTGCTGGCACGATTGCCTCCCGGACACTCGGTTTTGTAAAGGCCATCGTGCTCGCGCAGGCCCTCGGCGTCGTCGCCAGTGCGGGTGCAGACTCCTTCGCCGTTGCGAACCAGATGCCCAACAACCTCTACGTCATCGTTGCCGGTGGAGTTCTCTCGGCGACACTGGTTCCGGCCATTGTTCGTTCGGCCGTTCATGCCGACGGCGGTGCCGCGTACATCAACAAACTCATCACCATCGCTCTGGCCGTGCTCACCGCGGCGGGCCTTGTGGCAACGCTCTTGGCACCCGTGCTCGTTCGGTTATATGCCACCCACTGGAGCGAAAACCAGCTCGCGCTGGCAACCGCGTTTGCCTACTGGTGCCTGCCCCAAATCTTCTTCTACGGGCTGTACACGCTGCTCGGCGAAATCCTCAACGCGCGCAGCATCTTCGGTCCATCCACCTGGGCACCCGTCGCAAACAATGTCGTGGCCATCTCGGGTCTGGTCGCGTTCATCGCGCTCTTTGGCGCAGACAGCTCGGGGGCGCGGTCGGTCACCGACTGGACCCCCGGCATGATCACCCTCGTTGCAGGTACAGCGACGGCGGGAATTGCCGCACAGGCACTCATCCTGTTGGCGTTTTGGAAACGTCTGAACATTCGGTTCCGCTTGGACTTCGCCTGGCGCGGAGTCGGTCTTCGCGAAACCGGCAAGATCGCCGGATGGACTTTCGGCATGATCGTGGTCACCCAGATTGCCGGACTGGTTGAGACAAATATCTCCGCGCTTTCCTCGGGCAACGGTGCCTCGGTATTTGCCTTCCAAACCGCGTGGCTCGCCTTCATGCTTCCGCACTCGATCATCGCGGTATCGCTTGCGACCGCCTATTTCACTCGCATGGCTTCGCACGCAACCGAGGGCAACCTCGATGCCCTGCGCGCGGACACGGCTGCTGCCCTGCGGCGCATTTCAACGCTCATCTTGTGGGCCTCGGCCGGCCTCATTGCGATCGCGATTCCGTTTGCCCGACTCTTCGCCGATAACTTCTCGTCGTCACTAACGCTGGCCTCGATCATCGTCGTGCTTGTTGTTGGGCTTCCAGCCTTTAGTGGGCTGTTCGTTATCCTTCGAGTGTTTTTCGCCCTGGGTGACGGTCGAACGCCATTCTTGGTGACGGTGTTCCAGACCGTCATCGTCATTGCCCTCGTGTTGAGCTGTGGACTCCTGCCCCACGAGTACATCGTTCTCGGCGTGGGTGCGAGCCTGTCGATCGCGGGAACCGCCCAAACCGTCTTGGCTGCCGCGCTTCTGCGCCGCAAACTCGGTGTACCGCTCGACGGAACCGTGATGAGCGCGCTTGTCCGTGGCACAGTGGCTGCAGTGATCGCGAGTGCAGTCGGGTTGTATGCCACCTACGCGCTCGGTGGACTGACCGCTCATGGCTTCCCGCTTTCTGGTTTTGTGCCCGCCATCATCAGCATGATCATCATCGGCGTTGTCGTGACGCTCGTGTTTGTCGGCGTGCTCGCGCTGATTCGCTCGCCTGAACTTCGCGACGGACTGACAGTGGTTCGGCGCGGACGCGGACGAAGCTCTGCGGAATAGACAAGCGATAGGATTTGTTCACGTCTTTGTCCGCGGGCTTTCCCGCGGAACTCAGTAATTTCTAGGAGTTGTGGTGCGTCAGGTCATCATCATTGGGTCCGGTCCTGCCGGGTACACCGCGGCGATCTATGCAGCGCGTGCAAACTTCAAACCCCTGGTGATCGCAAGCTCGGTTGAAGCCGGCGGCGAATTGATGAACACGACCGAAGTAGAGAACTTCCCGGGCTTCCCCGAGGGCATCATGGGCCCCGAGCTCATGATCAAAATGCAAGAGCAGGCCGCCAAGTTTGGTGCCGAGATTCTGATGGATGACGTGACCTCCGTCGACCTCACCGGAGACGTCAAGAAGGTCACCGTTGGTAGTGGTGAAACGTTCGAGGCTCTATCGGTCATCTTTGCCACGGGTTCGGCAAACCGAAAGCTTGGCCTTCCTAGCGAGGACCGTCTCTCCGGATACGGCGTTTCGTGGTGCGCCACCTGCGACGGTTTCTTCTTCCGCCAAAAGACGATTGCTGTCGTTGGTGGCGGTGATTCGGCCATGGAAGAAGCCAATTTTCTCACTCGCTTCGCCGACAAGGTCTATGTCATCCACCGCAAAGACACCCTGCGTGCCAGCAAAATCATGCAGGACCGAGCGCTCAACAACCCCAAGATTGAGTTTGTCTGGAACGCCGCGGTCACCGAGATTCTTGGCGATGCAGCTGTGACCGGCGTCACCGTGACCGACACTGTTACCGGCGAGAAGCGTGACATCGCCCTCGAGGGTCTGTTCATCGCCATCGGTAACGACCCCCGCACCCACCTCATCCACGGGCAGGTTGATCTGGCCCCGGAGGGCACCATCGCCGTTCACGGCCGCAGCTCAAAAACAAATCTGACCGGGGTTTTTGCTGCCGGCGATGTGGTCGACCCCACCTACCGTCAAGCCGTTACCGCGGCTGCTAGCGGAACCGTCGCAGCTCTCGACGCCGAGCACTTCCTTCAGTCCCTGCCCGCTGACGTCCTCGCCAGCGCAGTTTAACCACCACCCCCATAGGAGAAATAATGTCTGCCGCACCCGCAGTAACCGACGCCACTTTCGCCGCTGACGTCCTCGCCAGCGACAAGCCCGTCCTCGTTGATTTCTGGGCTGAATGGTGTGGCCCGTGCCGTGCCGTAGGCCCGATCCTCGACCAAATTCTCGCTGAACACGGCGACAAACTGTCGATCGTTAAGCTCAACGTTGATGAGAACCCGCAAACCGCTGCCGCCTACCAGATCACGTCCATCCCCGCGATGAAGGTGTTCCAGAACGGCGAGGTCGTCAAAACCGTCATCGGCGCCAAGCCCAAGCCCGCCCTTGAGGCGGACCTGGCCGCGTTCATCGGCTAACCCCAGCTTTCGAGATCAGCGTCCCGCCTCTTCTCGGAGGCGGGACGCTTTTCTTATCCCCAAAAACGAACGGATAGGCTAGAAGAATGACTGCTCAGCGCGCGAGTAGCCACGGAATCAATCTCGACCCGTGGCTGAGCCACTATGCGGATCGGGCCAACGGCCTGAGCGCATCCGAGGTGCGCGCCCTTTTCGCGGTTGCCTCACGACCCGAGGTGGTTTCTCTCGCCGGTGGCATGCCCTATGTGCGGGCCCTTCCGGATGAGCTGGTGACCGGTGCGCTCGACCGCGTGATGCGTGATCAGGGTCCGACCGCGCTGCAGTACGGTTCAGGCCAGGGAGTTCCTGCGCTTCGCGAGCAAATTCTTGAAATCATGGCCCTCGAGGGCATCTCCGGGAGCGTCGATGACGTGGTTGTCACCACGGGCAGCCAGCAAGCGCTTGACCTGGTGACCAAGCTCTTTATCAACCCTGGTGACGTGATTCTTGCCGAGGCCCCGAGCTACGTGGGTGCTATCGGCGTCTTCCGCTCTTACCAAGCCGACATTCAGCACGTAGAGATGGACCACGACGGCTTAGTCCCCGAGGCCCTTCGTCAGGCAATCGCGTTCTTGCGCGGACAGGGCAAGTCCATCAAGTTCCTCTACACAATTCCCAATTTCCACAATCCCGGTGGAGTAACACTCAGCGCCGAGCGCCGCCCGGAAATTCTGCAGATTTGTCGCGAAAACCAGATTTTGGTGCTCGAAGATAACCCCTACGGCCTGCTCTCGTTCGATCAGCCCGTGCCTCCTGCCCTGCGTTCGATGGATGACGAGGGTGTTATCTACCTCGGATCCTTCTCGAAGACTTTTGCCCCAGGATTCCGCGTGGGCTGGGCTATCGCCCCGCACGCCATCCGCGAAAAGCTGGTTTTGGCAGCCGAGGCCGCCATTTTGTGCCCGAGTTCATTCAGCCAGTTGGCCATCAGCGAATACCTCAATGAGGCCGACTGGATGGCGCAGATCGAAAGCTTCCGTGGCGTCTACCGCGAGCGCCGTGACACCATGATTAACTCGCTCGAGGAGCACCTGCCCGAGTTGACGTGGAACGTGCCCAACGGCGGCTTCTACGTCTGGGTTGGACTGCCCGCAGACCTCGATTCGAAGGCGATGTTGCCCCGTGCTGTCACCGAACTGGTGGCGTACACCCCCGGAACCGCCTTCTTTGCCGATGGCACCGGGCGACAAAACCTGCGCCTGTCGTTCTGCTACCCCACACCTGAAAACATTCAGTTGGGCATCCGCCGCCTTGCCACCGTGATCAACGGCGAGCGCGACTTGCTCGCAACATTCGCGGGGACGGGCCCACTTACCCCGCCCACGGCCGGTGACAACGTCATCGCTCCCCCGCCAGACATGAACTAACACCCTGCAGAGAATCGAGAAGCACATGACCGCTGCACCTTTGAACATCATGGTCCTCGCTGGGGGGATTAGCCACGAACGCGAAGTTTCGCTGCGATCCGGCCGCCGAGTGGCTGACGCCCTGATCGCAGCCGGACACAACGTCTCGATCGTCGACCCGGATGCCCGCCTGTTCGATCACATTGTGTCGGCCCGTCCCGACCTCGTGTGGCCCGCAGTTCACGGTTCCAGCGGTGAAGATGGCGCCCTCCTTGATCTGCTCGCCGCGGCGGATGTTGCGTTCGTGGGTCCGAGCGCGTCTGCAGCTCGACTCACCTGGTCAAAGCCCATCTCCAAAACACTCGTTGAACGTGCTGGAATAGCGACTGCGCGCTCCATTACCCTGCCTCGTGAGGCCTTTAGAGAGCTTGGTGCCTCCACTGTGCTCGAAGTTGTGGATAACGCACTTGGGTCTGATCTAGTCGTGAAACCGGCACAGGGCGGTTCCGCACAGGGGGTAACCATCGTCGAGTCGGCCGAGCAACTGCCCCGCGCCATGGTTGATGCTTACACCTACGCAGAGGTGGCACTCATTGAACAGCGGGTTCGAGGCGTTGAGGTAGCCGTGACCATCATTGATGACGAAAACGGCCCCCGCGCCCTGCCGGCCGTCGAGATCGTGCCCACCGAGGGCGTTTACTCTTTCGAGGCCCGCTACAACGCCGGTGAGACCACATTTTTCGCCCCCGCGCGACTAAGTGACGCTTCGGCGGCGGCCGTGGCCGAAGCCGCCGTGATAGCTCACGAAACGCTCGGACTGGCCCACATCTCACGCATTGACTTCATCGTGGACGAAGACGCCCAGCCGGTGTTCCTCGAAGCTAACGCGCTCCCGGGGCTGACCGAAACGTCAAGCGCTCCGCTGGCCATCGACGCGGCCGGGCTTGATGTCGCCGTGCTCTTCGACCACTTGGCTCGTCGAGCCGTCGCGCGCGCTTAGCCTCCGAAGGGGTTTTCCCCGAGTTCGTCCAGGATTCGGTTGAGGTCGGCTACCGTCGCGAATTCTATGCTGATCAGGCCTTTTTTTGCACCGAGCTTGATCGAGACACGGGTGTTAAGTCGGTCGCCCAGGCGGGACGCGATTTCGTTGAGGTGCGCCGTTCGGGTTCCAGCCGTGATCTTGGGCTTACCGGATGCTCCGCCTGCGGCTCCTGAAATCTCGCCGGCAATCGCCTCAGCCGCGCGAACCGATAGCTCCTCGTTGATGATCTTTGTCGCCAGCTTGTTCATGGCCGCTGCATCGGGAAGCGAGAGAAGAGCTCGCGCGTGGCCCGCACTCAAGACACCGGCAGCGACCTTGGACTGCAGCTCGGCCGGCAGACGAAGCAGACGAATGGTGTTAGAAATTTGAGGGCGCGATCGACCGATACGCTCAGCCAGCTGCTCCTGCGTGATGTCGAAGTCAGAGAGCAACTGCTGGTAGGCCGAGGCCTCTTCGAGCGGATTTAGTTGAGCGCGATGCAGGTTTTCGAGGAGGGCATCCCGAAGCATGTTCTCGTCAGCCGTATCTTTGATGATCGCCGGAATAGTCTCCAGGCCAACCTCTTTGCTGGCACGCAGTCGGCGCTCGCCCATGATGAGCTCGAAATCAGTGCTTGAGCCGGGAATGGGGCGCACGACGATGGGTTGCAAAACACCGACTTCACGAATACTGTGAACCAGTTCAGCGAGGTCTTCGGGGTCAAAAACGTGGCGGGGTTGTTGAGCATTCGGAACGATGTTCGCCGGGTTTAGGTAGGCCAAGCGGGCGCCCGGCACAGCTACTAAATCTTGTTCTGGCGCGTATTCAACGTCACCACCCTGCTGGTTGGGAAAGAACACGTCAACGGCACGTTCGCCCGGTGCATTCTCGCTCTGGCCCGTCGGAATCAGGGCGCCAATGCCCCGTCCGAGTCCCGGTCGTTTTGCGGCCATGTCAGGCCTCCTGTTCCTTGATTGCGCCACGCTGGGCGAGTTCAAAAGCGGCCTCGATGTAAGTGAGAGCACCCAGCGAAGTCGGGTCGTACGATATGACGGTCTGGCCAAAGCTCGGGGCCTCGGAAACGCGAACCGCACGCGGAATAACCGCCGTCAGCACGCGATTCCCGAAATGTTCGCGCACATCGGCGGCCACCTCCTGAGCGAGGTTGGTGCGCCCGTCGTACATGGTCAACAGAACCGTGGAGGCCACGAGTTCGGGGTTCAGTGCTTTGTTTACCCGAGTAATGGTGTTCATGAGCATCGTCACGCCCTCGAGTGCGTAGTACTCACACTGAACCGGGATAAGCACTTCGCGTGCAGCAACAAGGGCGTTGAGCGTGAGAAGACCGAGCGAGGGCGGACAATCGATGAATACGTAGTGAAAACCACCCTGAGGGCTGTGTAGATATGAGTCGAGCGCGGTTCGCAGAGTGAATTCGCGATTCTCGAATCCCACGATTTCGATCTCTGCCCCGGCTAGGTTGAGGTTTGAGGGTGCGCAGTAAAGCTCACCGGCCTCGGTGCTCTTCTGTACGACGTCCTGAAATGAGGCTGCACCCACAAGTACGTCGTAAACGCCAGCAATGTCGCCGTGGTGGTCGATTCCCAGGGCCGTCGAAGCGTTTCCTTGTGGATCGAGGTCGATAACGAGAACACGGGCGCCGAGTCTGGCGAGGGCTGCTGCCATGTTGACGGTCGTCGTGGTCTTGCCTACACCGCCTTTTTGGTTGGCAACGGTGAAGATTCGCGTGTGGTGGGGGAGCGGGGGTGGTGGTGCGCTCAAAATGCGGCGGCGCACTGCCAAATCGGCTAATTCACGCGCCAGAGGGGTGTCGACGGGGGCAATAACCGCGCCCTCGGGCCCTTCATGTTTCACGTGAAACCTTTCCGCTTTTACTCGGTCGCCTACTAGTCAACTGTAGCTTGAACCAAGCGCGTCGGTTCCTCGAGAATCGACTCCCCGCTGAGGATAACTACCGGATTCTGAACGCCGTGGGAGCGTAGTTGCTTTCTAGCGTCCTCAATCTCACGATCGGCATTTACGCCTTTCATCAGTAGAAGCTGACCACCCGGTCGAACCAGGGGAGCGGTCATCGGAATAAGCGTTTTGAGGGCGGAGACAGCGCGTGCCGTTACGACATCGCACGCCTCTATGTAGGGCGCATCTTGAACCCGACTGCGACAGACGGTGACGTTCGACAGTTCTAGTTCAGCGACTTGTTCACTCAACCAGTCGGTGCGACGTTCCATGGGTTCGATGAGCACAAACCGCACATCTGGGCGGGCGAGCGCCAAAACGAGGCCGGGCAGGCCCGCGCCTGAGCCAACATCGCCAACGAGACCTCCCGCGGGTAACAAGTCGGCAAATACCCCGCAATTGAGAATGTGGCGCGACCACAAACGTGGCGGTTCGAGCGGGCCGATCAGGCCGCGTTCTTCTCCGTGGCGCGCAAGATTCTCCGCGAATTTCCGCGCCTTTTCGAGATGTTCACCAAAAATCACCGCTGCAGCGGCGGGCTCGCGCTCAACTTCGCCGGTCAATGTTTCACGTGAAACTTAGGAACGGCCCGTGATGATGGTGTGGCGCTCTTTTCCTTCGCCACGCGAGGTCGAGACGTAACCGCGGTCGGCGACGATGTCGTGAACCAACTTGCGCTCGTATGAACTCATCGGGGGCAGTGCCGCTGAAACCGATCCCTCTTCAATGCGAGAAATGGCGGCTTCAACGATGCGTTCGAGTTCGCCTTCGCGCGCCTGGCGCGAGCCGCCCACATCGAGAATCAGGCGAGAGAACTCACCGGTCTTGGACTGAACCGCGAGACGGGTCAGTTCCTGAAGTGCCGCAACAGCATCCGGGCGCGCGAGTCGGTCGAGGTCGTTTCCGGCCGATGCAATCGAGACGTAAGCGCGACCATTGCGAGCATCGATGTCGAGGTCGCCATCAAGGTCGCAAATGTCGAGGAGTTCCTCGAGGTAATCGGCTGCAACGTCGCCCTGTGCCTCGAGGGCTTTGAGGGTTGGGGTGCCTTCTTCGTTCGTCATGACTATTACTTTCCTTGCTTCTTGGCGCGGTTCTTGCCTACGGGCTGCTGGCGCTGGGTCGTCTGCTTCTTTTCCTCGACGACAACTGTCGGCACATCCTTGCTCAGGAGCTTGCCGCGTCGTGCCAGCCTCTCCTCGCGAGCTTTAGCTGCTTGGCTGCCAGGCGTCGGCATGTTTCGAATGACAAGGAACTGCTGGATCATGGTCCAGAAGTTCGACACGAGCCAGTAGAACATCACACCGATGGGGAACGCGAAACCAGAGAATGCGAACACCAACGGGAGGATGTACAGCAGGATCCGCTGCTGACGGAACGTCGGGCTAGCCTTCGTCTCTTCCGACATGTTCTTCGACACGATCTGCAGCTGAGTGATGAACTGCGAGGCCGTCATCAAAACAACCATCGTCGCGGCAATGATCATGACAGCGGTATTACCAACAGCCATGGCGCCCTGGAAGCTCTCGTGCAAGGGCGCAACACCGAACAGGCTTGCGTCAGCAAAGGACTTAGCCAAAGCCTGGCTCATCGGTCCGACGCCAGCCTCGCCTTTTTGAGAGTTCTGCAGAACCTGAAAAAGCCCGAAGAAGATCGGCATCTGAATCAGTAGCGGAAGGCAGGACGACATGGGGTTAGTGCCGGCCTTCTTGTATAGCTCCATCGTTTCGCGTGACATCGCCTCACGCGAAAACTGGTCGCGCTTGCCCTTGTATTTCTCTTGAATCTTCTTCAGCTCGGGGGCGACCTCAAGCATCTTGCGCTGGCTCTTGATCTGGCGAACAAAGATCGGAATCAAGGCGGCACGAACGACGAGAACCAGGCCAACGATGGCCAGAACCCAGGTGATACCAGCGTTGGCGTCGAGGCCCATACTGGTAAAGAGCCAGTGGAAAGCAACGAGGATGACCTCGATGACGTACTTAATTGGCCACAGGATTGTGCCGATGATATCCATGTCAGTAATGACCTTTCCTATGACCTTGGAACGACGAAGCCATGCTTCGTCAACGTAAAGTTTTGGTGTCTGCAAGCCGGGACATCATCAACGCCACCGAGTGCCCACGGATGACACCGTCCCAGCCTACGCAAGGTAAGGCCAGAACCGCGAATGACGCCGTGTGAAGTTATGGCATCCAACCCGTACTTAGAGCAGGACGGGTAGAACTTGCACACGTCTCCATACAGCGGAGAAATACATACTCGGTATGCTTTAAGGATTGCGATGGCAGCGTTTCGAGGCACCAGGGAGATGTAACGCAGAACTTTAGGCACGGGCGGAGACCTTCGCTAGACACCGCTCGAGATCAGCGCGCAGCTGATCAAAGTCAATGTTGGCTGCCGCCGGCAAAGCACGCACAACGAGGTCGCCTGAAATATCGCCAATGTTCTCGCGGGTAATTGCACGAAGGCGCCGCTTGATGAGGTTTCGTTGCGGGGCGTTGCCCACACCCTTGGAGACGACAAAACCTATCCGGGCACCGGCTCGTTCCGACGTAACCCAGTGAACGACCAGCGTGCCGGCCGAAAACCTCGCACCATGACGAACGACCCTCGAATAATCGAGGGTCGAGGTCAAACGATGTGCCCGCGTGAGCACGTCAGGATCTCTAAGCCGACAGCTCTTCGCGGCCCTTGCGACGACGCGCAGCCAGGATGGCGCGGCCAGCGCGAGTGCGCATGCGAGCGCGGAAACCGTGCGTCTTGGCGCGACGGCGGTTGTTCGGCTGGAACGTACGCTTGGTCATGATTACTCCATTTATTTGCGACACTCGGTCGCGAAGACTTTCACGTCTCGAAAGACGACAACTGCTTTAATTTACGCGCTATTCCGGGCATCGTCAAACTGGGAACCTCGGTACTCCGCGTTGGATCGACCTCGAGACCGTGACGATTCACCGTCACGATAAAGAAAAGTCCTCTTCGGGAATCACGACTCAGACCCTGGCCCAAGAAATATTTGCCTCCAGACTTGCCGATATCCACAGGTTTCGCTAGCGTCTACAAAGTTATCCCCATGATGCGAATTCCGCGTCACTAGTGGCAAGCGCCTGTTGATAAATGAGTGGATACGTATTTTCGGTTTGGAGGGGTCGTGAGCGACGACGAAATTAGTTTTGTCTGGAACAGCATTCTGCTGAAGCTCGCCGACGACCCGGCCGTCACGCCTCCGCTGTATGGCTTCGCCAGCCTGATCGAGCCCAAGGGTGTCATGGCGGGAACCTTCTATCTCGAAGTTCCCAACGAGTTCACTCGCAGCATGATCGAAGAGCGTCTTCGCCAGCCCTTGCTCTCAGCAATCGGTTCGCTCGGCCCCGACAATGCCATTTCAACTTTCGCCATTATCGTCAACCCCGACATCGACCTGACGCCCTCAGAGCCTCAAGTCGAGACGGATGTTCGTGAACCTGACACCACACCGACTGTCATAACTCCCGCCGAAACAGGAAGCCGACTCAATCCGAAATACGACTTCGACACTTTCGTTATCGGTGGCTCAAACCGGTTTGCTCACGCAGCCGCAGTAGCCGTAGCTGAATCCCCCGCAAAGGCCTACAACCCCCTGTTTATCTACGGTTCTTCAGGCCTAGGAAAAACACATCTTCTTCATGCAATCGGACACTACGCACAGACCATGGTGCCGACGACTCGAGTTCGCTATGTAAGTTCCGAGGAATTCACGAACGACTTCATTAACTCGATTGCGAACAACCGTGGCGCCGCCTTCCAGGCGCGGTACCGCAATGTCGACATCCTGCTGATCGACGATATTCAATTCTTACAAGGCAAAGCAGAGACACAAGAGGCCTTCTTCCACACCTTCAACAACCTGCATGATCACAACAAACAGGTTGTGATTACCAGCGACGTTTCACCTAAACAGCTCACCGGCTTTGAAGATCGCATGAGAACCCGATTTGAAATGGGCTTGATCACGGATGTTCAAACCCCCGACCTTGAAACGCGAATAGCAATTCTTCGCAAGAAAGCTGACCGGGAACGCTTGAATGTCTCTGACGACATCCTGGAATACATGGCTTCCAAAATCACGAGCAACATTCGTGAACTCGAAGGAACCCTGATTCGTGTTACCGCCTACGCGAATCTCAATAAGCAGCCGGTTGATCTTCCTTTGGTACAGACCGTTCTGAAAGACGTCATCACTTTAGATGAGTCGAACATGGTGGGACCGTTAGACATCATGAACGTCACATCGTCGTATTTCAAACTCTCGCTCGAGGAGCTCACTGGCTCTTCTCGCGCACAAGCAATCGCCACCGCTCGTCAGATCGCTATGTACCTATGTCGTGAAATGACAAACCTCTCCCTTCCTAAGATTGGCCAGCTCTTCGGTGGGCGAGACCACACCACAGTGATGCATGCCTATAAGAAGATTGCCGACCTCATGAAGGAACGGCGCTCCATCTACAACCAGGTAACTGAGGTTTCAAACCGGATCAAGCAGCAAACAAGTTATTCAGCTTAATTGTGGAAAACCTTCCAGTCGATGTTGCAAAACCGGCTCGCAGCTGTGGATAACTAGACCGCCTGTGTGAATAGTTTCCATCTCGTTAGTTTTAGGCATGACTACTGCGAACTAATACCCACAGATCGCACACATGTCACACGCATGTAGTTCAGCTTGAACAGGGGTTTCCACCAAGTTATCCACATTATCCACAGGGGTTAATGAGATTAAAAAGTTAATCAAAATGAGGATGACAACCAATAACGCAAAGACCCGTTTCCGTCAGTCACCCCAGCCCACTAACATAAGGAGACCGACTCGCAAACGAAAGGACGACGGTGAAAATTCAAGTCAACCGTGACGTTCTGGCCGAAGCTGTTTCTTTCGCCGTAAAGTTGCTGCCCACCCGATCAACTCTTCCTATTCTTGGCGGCGTTTTGATTGAGGCATCGACTGATGGTCTTGTTCTTTCATCGTTCGACTTTGAAGTTTCCACCACGTCTCGTTTAGCTGCGACAGTTGAAGAACCAGGCCGGGTTTTGGTTCTGGGCCGACTCCTCGCAGACATTGCTAGCCGCTTACCTAACGCCCCGGTAAACATTTCAACTGAACAAAACAAAGTTGTTGTTCGTTGCGGCACCGCCGAATTCACATTGCTTTCGATGTCGATCGACGAGTATCCGACCATTCCTCAAGTGTCGGGTGAGACAGGTCTTGTCAAAGCCGACGCTTTTGCCGAAGCAGCGAGCCAGGTGTCTCAAGCGGCGTCTCGCGAAGATGTTCTCAAGGTGATTAGTGGTGTTTTACTCGAAGTTGATGGCAAGTCATTAAACCTGGCCGCTACTGATCGATACCGAGTCGCAATTCGCGGACTTGAGTGGGATTCCAACAGCGATGAAGGTTTTTCGGCCTTGGTTTCAGCCAAAACCATCAGCGAAATCGGCAAGACTTTCGCCGGCGCTGGAACGATTTCGATCTCTCTGACTGAGGTTGACAATCGCAAGACAATCGCTTTCACCGCAGCCAACAAAACCGTAACGTCACTCTTGATTGCTGGAGCGTTCCCGCCCGTTCAAAAGTTGTTCCCAGCTGAGGCACCTAAGTACGCTGTCGTCAATACTGCAGAGCTCGTTGAAGCAACTCGACGCATCAAGCTCGTACTCGAACGTCAAGGTTTCTTACGTTGCACTTTCGGAAACAACAAAGTTGTTCTCGAGTCTGTGACCGGCGAGCAGGCGCAGGCCCACGAAACAATCGATGCCGTCACCAATAACGACGAAATTGAAATGCAACTTAACGCTGACTACTTGTTGGACGGCCTCGGCGCAGTGCACTCGGAATTCACCCGCATTAGTTTTGTTGGTGGCGAAAACTCGCTCAAGCCGGGCCCGGTTCTGCTCACTAGTCAAACGTCGAAAGAGACTCCAGGCAGCGATAGCTTCCGCTACTTGCTGCAACCCAAACCCTTGATGCGCTAGTTCCCCATCATGCACGTTCAACAACTGAGCGTCACTAACTTTCGCAACTACGACGCCGCTGATATTTCGCTCGATCAGGGCATCACGATTTTTCTCGGCCCCAACGGCCAGGGAAAGACGAACATCGTTGAAGCCGTGCATTTCTTGTCATCCTTGTCTTCGCATCGAATTGCGCAGGATCAAGCTCTCATAAAAAAGGGCGCTGAACAGGCAATTATTCGTGCGAATGTAGTTTCAGAAAGCCGATCGCTTCTTCTTGATGTTGAGCTGAATCGTTCGAGCCGAAATCGAGCCCAGGTCAATCAGAATTCCGCGCGCATCAGGGATTTTCCTCGTTATTTTTCGAGCGTTCTATTTGCCCCAGAAGATTTGCAGCTGGTCCGCGGTGAACCCGAACTGCGACGCAATTTCGCTGACGATATCGTTGTCGGATTTGCCCCACGCATGGCGGGTGTTTATGCCGATTACGATCGAGTCATCAAACAGCGCAATACGCTTCTCAAGTCACTCAAGAACGTTCCGGGTCGCAACAGAGAAACATCCACACTTGAACTCTGGGATGAAAAGCTCGTTTCTTTAGCGGTCGAGATCACGCAAATGCGAGTCCAGCTTGTTGAACGACTCTCGCCACGATTATCGGATAACTATCGACAGATTGCGGGCGTGGACCAGCATCCAACGCTGGCGTTGAAGCTTTCTGTTGAAGACGAAGACACAGACCAGGCACGCCCCTTTGACGCACAGGCTTATGGCCGTGAGCTCGCGGGGCGAATTACAGAAAATCGGGTCAAAGAGATTGAGCGCGGAGCATCCATGTTTGGCCCTCACCGCGACGATGTGGTCTTTTCTCTCAACGATCTTCCGACTAAGGGTTACGCCAGCCACGGCGAAACGTGGTCTTTTGTGCTTTCGCTGAAACTTGCGAGTGCCGAGCTTCTTAAAGACGAGTCACCGTTGGGTGACCCTGTGTTGATATTGGATGACGTCTTTGCCGAACTCGATGCTTCTCGCCGAGAGCGTCTCGCCGCCCGAATCGCGGGCTTCGAGCAATGTCTTATCACCTGCGCCGTCGCTGACGATCTTCCGGCTGAACTGTCGGGCACGGTTTTCGACGTATCCCGTGGAACGGTTACGCGCGCATGAGTTCACAAGAAAAGCCCTCTCCGGAGCCGAGCCTGGCGGTTGGGCTCTACGAACGTCTTCGCAAGAAAGCATCCTCAACCTGGCGCCGCCGTACGCGCGCAGTCGAACCCGAGCAGCTCGAGGGCATGCAGGCTCCGTTCGGCCCGGGCAGGGATGCTCAGCCGCTCGGCGATCTCTTGGCGGGTTTGAGTGATGACTTGGGCTGGACACCCTTTCTGCTCGAGTCAGAAATTCTTTCGGCCTGGCCGGAAATTGTCGGCGCCGAGGTCGCCGCACACGCCTCACCAACGTCAATCAACGAGGGCACAATGATCGTCACGTGTGAGTCAACCGCGTGGGCAACGCAGCTTCGTTTGATGTCGAGTCAGATCCTCACAAACCTGCTTCAGCAGTTCCCTGCAGCACAAATTTCACAGGTCACTTTTTTGGGTCCAAACGCTCCCTCGTGGAAGCGTGGACCGAGGTCGGTACCGGGGCGCGGACCACGCGATACCTACGGCTAGTTTTCCTTGAAATAACGCCAAAAAACGCCGCTCAACACGGGCGAAATCACAGGCTTCTCGACCAGTGCAAAAGGTAGACTGAAGGCACTGTTTTAACCCCGATGGAGCGCGTGAAATTTATGGCTGACGAAACGACAACACAGGCTTCTGAAGGGGATTACGGCGCGAGCCAAATTCAGGTTCTCGAGGGCCTGGAGGCCGTTCGTAAACGCCCCGGAATGTACATTGGCTCGACCGGTGAGCGAGGACTCCACCACCTGGTCTACGAGATTGTCGACAACTCTGTCGACGAGGCACTTGCCGGACACTGTTCGCACATTTCCGTGACCATGCTGGCCAACGGTGGCATCCGCTGCATCGACAACGGCCGAGGCATCCCGGTTGATATTCACCCCGTCGAGGGACGTTCCACTGTTGAGGTCGTTCTCACTGTTCTGCACGCCGGCGGAAAGTTCGGCGGCGGCGGTTATGCGGTCTCGGGCGGACTCCACGGTGTGGGCAGCTCGGTCGTGAACGCGCTCTCTACCCACCTCGAGGTTGAGGTTCGTCGCCAGGGCAACGTCTATACGCAGAGCTACAACAGCGGAGTGCCAGAAGCACCGCTGGCTAAGGGTGAAAAGTCGGATGAGACCGGAACCACCATTACCTTCTGGCCCAATGCCGAGATCTTCGAAACCGTGGTCTTTGACTACGAAACCCTGCGTGCTCGATTCCAGCAGATGACGTTCTTGAACAAGGGCTTGACCATCTCGCTCACCGACGAGCGCACAAAAGACGATAAGGGCGAATACACCTCGGTCTCGTACTGTTACGAACGCGGCCTGGCCGATTACGTCGAGTACATCAACAACGCGAAGAAGTCAGACCTCGTCAACGATGAGATCATCTCGTTTGAGTCCGAAGACACCGAGAAACACATCTCGCTCGAGGTTGCAATGCAGTGGACCACCTCCTACACCGAGAGCGTCCACACCTACGCGAACACCATCAACACGCACGAGGGTGGAACTCACGAGGAGGGCTTTCGAGCCGCACTGACGACACTGGTCAACAAATTCGCTCGCGAAAAGGGCCTGCTCAAAGAGAAAGACGAGAACCTCTCGGGTGATGACATTCGTGAAGGTCTGACGGCGGTTGTCTCGGTCAAGCTCGGCGAACCTCAGTTTGAGGGTCAGACGAAGACGAAGCTCGGTAACACCGAGGCGAAAACTTACGTTCAAAAAGTGACCGCCGATCACTTGGGCGACTGGTTCGCTCGCAACCCCAACCAGGGCAAAGAGATCATTCGCAAAGCGATTCAGGCCGCAACGGCTCGAATGGCAGCTCGAAAGGCCCGCGAAACGGCTCGCCGCAAGGGATTGCTCGAGGGCGGCGGCATGCCCGGCAAACTCAAGGACTGCCAGAGCAAAGACCCGAGCATCAGCGAAATCTTCTTGGTCGAGGGTGACTCGGCCGGTGGTTCAGCTGTTCAGGGTCGCAACCCCGAGACCCAGGCGATTTTGCCCTTGCGCGGCAAGATCCTGAACGTGGAAAAGGCACGCCTTGATCGCGCGCTCGCCAACGCCGAGGTCCAGGCCATGATCACCGCCTTCGGAGCCGGAATTGGCGACGACTTCGACGCATCCAAGGCCAGGTATCACAAGATTGTGCTCATGGCAGATGCTGACGTTGATGGTCAGCACATCACGACCCTGCTGTTGACCCTGCTGTTCCGCTTCATGCGGGACTTCATCGAGGCCGGCTACGTCTACCTTGCCCAGCCGCCTCTGTATCGACTGAAGTGGTCGAACGCCGAACACCAGTACGTGTACAGCGACGCTGAGCGCGACGCCCTGCTCGTCGAAGGCCAGAAGAACGGCAAGAAGATTCCCAAAGACAACGGAATTCAGCGCTATAAGGGTCTCGGCGAGATGGACTACCGCGAGCTGTGGGACACCACCATGAACCCGGCCACCCGAACCCTTCTCCAAGTGACCCTCGATGACGCGGTTGCTGCCGACGCCATCTTCTCGACCCTGATGGGCGAAGACGTCGAATCACGACGGAACTTCATCCAGCAGAATGCAAAGGACGTGCGTTTCCTTGACATCTAACGACAACATCGTGGCCGACGAGCAGCCCGCCGACAAGATTAAGCCGGTCGACCTTCAGCTCGAAATGCAACGGTCGTACCTCGACTACGCGATGAGCGTCATCGTGGGGCGTGCGTTGCCCGAGGTGCGAGACGGCCTCAAGCCGGTTCACCGTCGAGTGATTTACGCCATGTACGACGGTGGATACCGCCCCGACAAGGCGTTCAGCAAGTGCGCCCGCGTCGTCGGTGACGTGATGGGTCAGTTCCACCCGCACGGTGACTCCGCGATTTATGACGCACTCGTTCGATTGGTGCAGCCCTGGTCACTTCGTTACCCGCTGGCCCTCGGTCAGGGCAACTTTGGATCGCCCGGTAACGATGGAGCCGCCGCCCCTCGATACACAGAGACCAAGATGGCTCCTCTGGCTCTCGAGATGGTTCGCGATATCGACGAAGAGACCGTCAACTTCCAGGACAACTATGACGGCCGTACCCAGGAGCCGACCATCCTGCCGTCGCGTTTCCCGAACCTCTTGGTGAACGGATCCGTGGGTATCGCTGTCGGAATGGCGACGAACATTCCGCCGCACAATCTGCGCGAGGTTGCCGCCGGTGCTCTGTGGGCGCTGGAGAACCCCGAGGCAAACCGTGAAGAACTGCTCGAGGCACTGATGCAGCGCATCAAGGGCCCTGACTTCCCGACCGGTGCTCAGATTTTGGGGACCAAGGGCATTCAAGACGCATACCGAACCGGCCGCGGATCGATCACCATGCGCGCGGTTATCTCGGTCGAAGAGATCCAGAACAGAACCTGCCTCGTGGTTACTGAGCTGCCGTATCAGGTCAACCCCGACAACCTCGCAATCAAGATTGCCGAGTTGGTCAAAGAGGGCAAGATCACGGGCATCGCCGACATTCGCGACGAAACATCGGGCCGCACCGGACAGCGCCTCGTCATCGTGCTCAAGCGCGATGCGGTGGCCAAGGTGGTTCTCAACAACCTCTACAAGCAGACCCAGTTGCAAGAGAACTTTGGCGCAAACATGCTGGCCATCGTTGACGGTGTTCCGCGAACTCTGGCTCTAGACGGGTTCATCACCGCCTGGGTTGACCACCAAGTCGAGGTGATCGTTCGTCGCACGCAATACCGACTGCGCAAGGCCGAGGAGCGCATGCACATCTTGCGCGGCTACCTCGCCGCCCTCGACGCGCTTGATGAGGTCATTGCCCTCATCCGCAAGAGTCCTACTGTTGAGGATGCCCGCGACGGCCTCATCGCACTGCTCAAGATTGACGAACTCCAGGCGCGCGCCATCCTTGAATTGCAGCTGCGACGCCTCGCTGCCCTCGAGCGCCAGAAGATCATCGACGAAGCCAACGAACTGCAGTCGCAGATTGAGGATTTCACCGCGATCCTGGCCAGCCCGTCTCGCCAGCGCAGCATCATCAGCAGTGAGCTGACCGAGATTGTCGACAAGTACGGCGACGACCGTCGTTCCGAGATCATGTACGGTCACGGCGGTGACATGTCGATGGAAGACCTCATCCCCGAAGAGGAGATGGTCATCACCGTTACCCGCGGTGGATACATCAAGCGCACCCGAAGCGACAACTACCGCTCACAGCACCGTGGCGGTAAGGGTGTCAAGGGAGCACAGCTTCGTGCCGACGACATCGTTGAGCACTTCTTTGTGACCACCACACACCACTGGTTGTTGTTCTTCACCAACACAGGCCGCGTTTACCGAGCCAAGGCTTACGAGGTACTCGAATCGGGTCGTGATTCGAAGGGTCAGCACATCGCCAACCTCTTGGCGCTTGCTCCCGAGGAGAGCGTCACTCAGATTCTTGACATCCCCGATTACGCGGCCGCCAAGTACCTGGTGCTCGCAACCCGCAACGGTCTCGTCAAGAAAACCGAGTTGGCCCTTTACGACACCAACCGCACCGGTGGCATCATCGCGATCAACCTGCGCGAGGGCGACGACCTGATCAAGGCCATGCTGGTCGATGAAGATGCCGACATTCTGTTGGTTTCACGTAAAGGCATGAGCATCCGATTCAACGCCAACGATGAAGCGCTTCGTCCGATGGGTCGTTCGACGAGCGGCGTCACCGGCATGAAGTTCCGCGCCGGAGACGCTTTGCTCGACGCGTCAGTGGTGACCGACAGTGGATTCGTGTTTGTCGTCACCGAGGGTGGATACGCCAAGCGCACCAGCGCCGACCAGTACCGACTTCAGAACCGTGGCGGTCTGGGCATCAAAGTCGCCAAGCTGAGCGAAGATCGAGGCGACTTGGCCGGCGCACTCATCGTTGAAGAGGAAGACGAAGTTCTCGTCGTTCTCGAGTCAGGCAAGGTTGTTCGTTCCGCCGTGACTGAGGTACCGGCAAAGGGTCGCGACACCATGGGCGTCGTGTTTGCTCGCTTTGAAGACAGTGACAAGATCCTGGCAATCGCTCGCAACACCGAGCGAAACCTCGACAACGGCGCAGACGACACGGATGATGAGTCCGAGGCAGGAGCAACCAAGGATGAGTAAAGAATCCCGCGAGAAGCGTCGCTGGTTGACCGAGAGCGCCGAAACAAACGTGGAGGGCGCGACACATGTTCGCCTTCGCCTGGTCTACGTTGACTGGACCTCAGCAATGAAGATGGGTTTTCTCGTGGGGATTGTGCAGGCAGTGGTCTTGGTTGTTGCAACGGCCATCCTGCATGTGATTTTTGTTCAGACCGGCATCTTTTCGGCCGCCAACGCCATCATCGGTTCAGTCGTGGGCGGTACCGGATTCGATGTCAACACGGTGCTGTCTCTCGGACAGTCATTGGCTTTTGCGGCCGTCATCGCGATTTTGAACCTCGTTGTGCTCACCGTCATGGGCGCCATCGTGGCCATCATCTACAACGTAATCGCCAAGATGACTGGTGGAATTCGCGTCGGCTTCTCCAACAAATAGGCACCGATTTTTACGAACGGGCACCTCTCAGGTAGGCTCGTACAGGTTAACGGGGCTATAGCTCAGGTGGTTAGAGCGCTTCACTGATAATGAAGAGGTCCCAGGTTCAAGTCCTGGTAGCCCCACGCTTCACCTTTACCGGTAAAGTAGAAATCCCGCACGGGGCCTTAGCTCAATTGGCAGAGCACCTGCTTTGCAAGCAGGGGGTTAGGAGTTCGATTCTCCTAGGCTCCACAAACGAAAACACCCGCCCTCCACGGCGGGTGTTTTCGTCTATGCGGACTCGATGTTTACTCGGCGTCTTCTTCGACCCAGAGCTCGTCGTCGGCGCGGAATGTTTGCCACAGCACGTAGCCGACTCCGAGAGCAGCGGCAAAAACCAAACCAAGCCCGATGACCTTACCGGCGCCACCCTTCTTGGGTGCCTTGGACAGGGCGGCCACCGCGGCGGTTGCTGCAGCAGAGCCCTTGCGAGCTCCAGTTCCGCGGGCGTTGTCAACTGCGGCCAGGGTAGAACCAATCACACTAGCTACGCCCGGGAGCACTTCATCGATGATCTTGTGGCGAGTGGAGGCCGCGGCCTGGCGGGCACTGGCGGACACCTTGGGGTAGGCCTCGTCGTGCGCGAAACGGCCGAGTTCACGGCTTGCGTCACGAACAACGGAACCGGCGTGCTGCAGAACTTCGCGCTGCGCGTGAAGGAGACGATCGGCTTCCGCGCGCAAACGTTCTGCTTCGGTAAGTTTCTTGCGACCCATGAGGACTCCCTTCACGAAAGTTTCGTGTCTTCCCATCTTCCCACGACAACGCAGGGGTATCGACTGTGAAAAGATTGCTACATGTCACTTCACACTTCTGTAGCAACCATCAACACCAACAAGGGCCCGATTGTGGTCAACCTGTTCGGTAACCACGCGCCCAAGACGGTCGCTAACTTCGAGGGTCTCTCGACCGGCTCGATTGAATGGGAACACCCCGCCACCGGTGAAAAGATGAACACCCCGCTGTACAACGGAGTCATCTTTCACCGCGTCATCAACGGTTTCATGATTCAGGGCGGCGACCCGCTCGGTCAGGGCATCGGCGGCCCCGGCTACAACTTCGACGACGAGCCCCACGCGGAGCTCACCTTCAACGAGCCTTACGTCCTGGCCATGGCCAACGCAGGTGTTCGTGGCGGTAAGGGCACTAACGGTTCGCAGTTCTTCATCACCGTGGCACCGACCCAGTATCTCTGGGGCAAGCACACTGTTTTTGGTGTTGTTGCAGATGACGCCAGCAAGGCAGTTGTCGACGCCATCGCAACCGTCGCCACAGGACCGGGAGACCGCCCGCTCGAGCCCGTTGTCATCGAGTCCATCGACATCGCAGCCGTCTAGCTCTTGGCAAATCGTTTTTCGCTCCGCGTTCGCGGAACGAACACTCCGGTGGTCACCGTCGGGATCATGGTGGTGTGCGTCATCGTCTACCTGCTCCAGATCATTCCGGGGTTGGGCGTAACCGATGCACTTCTCTACGCTCCGGTGTACTCCTTCGGCGAGTTTCAGGCGCAGGGCATCCCGTATGAGCCGTGGCGAATGATCACAGCAATGTTCGCCCATTCAACCGGATCGGGCGGACTATTGGGCAGCTTGCCCCTGCACATACTGCTCAACATGTACACGCTGTGGATCTTCGGTCAGGTTCTTGAGACCATGCTGGGCAAGGGTCGCTATTTTGCGCTGTACATGCTGGCGGGACTGGCCGGCTCCCTCGGCGTTTTTCTGTGGTCCATGATCGATTCGAACACCCTCAAAAACGGCATGATCGGCGCCTCGGGCGCCATCTTCGGACTGATGGCCGCTTATGTCGTGATTCAGCGACGAATGGGCGGCAACACGACCCACCTCATCGTGCTCATTGCCATTAACCTCGTCATCGGATTTCTGCCTGGATCAAGAATTTCGTGGCAGGCACACCTCGGTGGCCTCATCGGTGGTGCCATTCTCGGCGTGGCAATGACCGCCCGAGTCGGACGAGATCGACGACGAACCCAGAACCTGCTGGTTGGACTCGTTGCGCTTATTTTCGTTGGAATAGCGCTTTCGCATGCGCCGATCCTGGTGGGCTAACCGACGCGAAAGTTATCCACAAGCTTATGCACAAGTGGAAAATTACACGCGTGTAATTACTACCGCCACCGCGTGGTCATGAGGAAGCCGATGAAGGCGATTCCAAATCCGACCAGGATGTTCCACTGCCCGAGGGCCGCCACTGGCAGCGTTGCCTGGCTGATGTAGAAAACGATGATCCATGCCAACCCGAGCAGCATGAACCCGAACATGACGGGCTTGAACCACGCGGGGTTGGGAGCGTCGGAATCGGACGACTTGGTTGCGCGAACCTTGGGTGCTTTGGACTTGGCCATAATGTTCGAGTATAACGGGCGGGCACAGCCCGCGCTCAGGCAGTAGCCCGAGGCGCGGTTAGACTCAAGCATCATGTACCGCAAACGCCTGCTCGCAGCCACCAACATCTTTGGTGAGTTGCTGATTACCGCGGGTGTTCTGGTACTGCTATTTCTCGCCTGGCAGCTCTGGGTTAACAACGCTCTGGTCGCAAGTAGCCAGCTGAATCGGGTCGCCCAAAACTCTCAACACTGGAGCACGGGGGCTGCAACGGACCCGACCACCGACGATTTTGGTAAGCCACCCGTTCTTGCGCATGTTGGCAAGGGCGAAACCATCGGCAACCTGTATGTTCCTCGGTTGGGCGCCGCGAGCACCCGAGCGGTGGCCGAGAGCGTCGATCCGCACATGAGCCTGAATCGCGGCTATTTCGGGCACTACAGCTCGAGCCAGTGGCCTGGTCAGGCGGGCAACTTTGCCCTTGCCGTTCACCGATCGGGCTGGGGAACCGGTTTCGCACAAGCCCAGCTTCTGCGCACCGGTGACCGTATTTACCTCGAGACAGCGACTGGCTACTACGGTTACACCGTTCGAAACATCGAGTACGTGAAACCCACCTCGGTGGATGTGCTCAACGCCGTGCCGGGAACGACGCGTTCCGCGGTCGCAGGGCAGAGCATCCTGACGATCACGACGTGTAGCCCGCAAGACGGAAACGTTGAGCGACTCGTGACCTATGCCGTTTTGGATTCGTGGCGTCCTCGATCGGCCGGACCATTCTCGGATCTCGCACCCCTGATGAAGAAGGCTTGATGTACGCAGCACTCTGGCGAATCCTGCCCGGCCCGACGTGGGCACGGGTAACTATGCTTGTTGCTGGAGCGGTGATTGTTGTTACCCTCCTGATGATGTTCGTTTTTCCCGCTATTGACGACTTCATTTCCAGCACTGACCCGGCGGTTAACTAAGTGAAAAAAATCCTCGTCATCGACAATTACGACAGTTTTGTCTACACGCTCAACGGCTACCTTCAGGAGCTGGGAGCGCAGACAACGGTTGTGCGGAATGACGATATTTCGCTCGATGACCTTGAATCAGAGTTGGTCAAGTACGACGGTATTTTGGTCTCCCCCGGGCCCGGGAAGCCCTCGGATGCCGGCATCTCGATTCCGTCAGTTTTGGCGGCACACAAGCTGAACATCCCGCTCTTGGGAGTGTGCCTTGGCCACCAAGCAATCGGTGAAGCTTTTGGCGCGACCGTCACGAACGCCGAAGAACTCATGCACGGTAAGACCTCGCTGGTAACCCACGATGAGAGCGCCTTTTACGCACACGTGCCGCAGCCGTTCACGGCGACCCGCTACCACTCTCTCGCAGTTGTCGACTCGACCGTACCCAGCACTCTGATTGTTTCAAGCCGAACCGCGGGTGGAGTGATCATGGGATTGCGACACGAGAGCGCACCCATTTACGGCGTACAGTTCCACCCGGAGTCGGTGCTCACCGAGGGCGGCTACACCATGCTGGGTAACTGGCTCGAGGTCGTCGGTGTGTCAGGCGCTGGCGAGGTAGCGCGCACCAAGAGCCCGCTCATCACGCACAGTCGCTA
>JAHEGZ010000016.1 GCA_024644865.1 Aurantimicrobium sp. | reverse complement strand
GCACGATTGCTTCGGTGTCCTCGATGAGGTCTCCGAACTCCGAATCGCCGTCTTCACCCAACGGAGTGTGCAGCGAAATCGGCTCGCGACCGTACTTCTGAACCTCGACGACCTTTTCAGGAGTCATGTCCAATTCGTGTGCGAGCTCTTCGGGGCTCGGTTCGCGACCGAGATCCTGAAGCAACTGGCGCTGAACACGCGCAAGCTTGTTGATGACCTCGACCATGTGAACCGGGATTCGAATGGTTCGCGCCTGGTCAGCCATTGCACGTGTGATCGCCTGACGAATCCACCACGTTGCGTATGTCGAGAACTTGAAGCCCTTCGTGTAGTCGAACTTCTCGACAGCACGGATAAGTCCGAGGTTTCCCTCTTGAATGAGGTCGAGGAACTGCATGCCGCGGCCTGTGTAACGCTTGGCGAGCGACACGACGAGACGGAGGTTTGCTTCGAGCAGGTGACGCTTGGCGCGCTCGCCATCGTCAGCGATGATGCGGAGCTCCCGGCCTTCCTTCGAATTCTCCCGCTTGGCTGGGCTGAGCTTGGCCCACTTCTCTTCCGCGAACAGTCCGGCCTCGATGCGCAGGGCAAGCGAGACTTCCTGTTCCGCGTTGAGCAGCGCGACCTTACCGATTTGCTTGAGGTAGTCCTTGACCGGGTCAGCAGTAGCGCCCGTGATCATGTTCGAGCTGGACTGGATTTCCTCGTCCGATGCTGAAATGACGATGGCGCCGGTGGGGAGAGATTCGACCATGACGGACTTGACGTCTTCGGCTTCGTCATCCGTCAACTCGATGACTTCATCGACAGCAGGTGTTTCTGCATCGACTTCCACAACGCCGTCATCGCCGACGACGACAACAACATCGAATTCTTCGTCGACGATGAGTGCGTCGTCGCCCTCAGGAGCGCTCGTGGCACCCTTCGCAGGCTTGGTTGCCGCCTTGGCTGGAGTCTTGGCTGCCGGCTTCGCTGCCGTCTTTGCTGCCGGCTTCGCTGGCGCCTTTGCGGCGGTCTTTGCCGGTGCCTTGGCAGGGGCCTCTGCGGCGGGCTTGGCGGGCGCTTTCGCAGCAGCCTTCGCTGGGGTCTTCGCAGCGGCCTTGGCAGGGGCCTTCGCAGCAGTCTTCGCAGGAGCCTTAGCGGCGGGCTTGGCCGCGGCCTTTGAAGGAGCTTTAGCAACGGGCTTGGCTACGGCCTTTGCAGGAGCCTTTGCAGCGGGCTTCACTGCCGTTGTCGCAGTAGCTTTCGCGGGGGCTTTAGTGGCTGGTTTCGCAGCAGGCTTGGCAGGTGCTTTCGAGGCTGACAATGCCGCAGCCTCCGCGGCAGCCGCGGCAGCCTTCTTGTTTCCGCCAAAAAGACCACCAAAAATGTTTCGCGACTCCGCCATGTACTAATCCTCTTTCGGGCAGTATGAAGCCCCGTGTCAAATCGGCGATGCCAACGACTCGGGGTCTTGTTCTATCAGGGTAGCACGGACGGCTACTCGTCCGTGGTGCCACGCAACCGGAGAAAGCGCTCAAGCTCTGCTCCGATCGAGTCAGCACTGGGCACCTTTCCTTGATCATCAACGAACGGTGACGGCGGGGTGTTCTCCGCCATGTAGTTGTCGTGTCGAGCTTCGAGGTTCGTGACGAGTTCAGCGAGTTCGTCGTTGTTCGACACTTGCTCGGCAACATCGTTGAGGAAGTCGCGCCCACTCTCCCTTAGTGCGTCTGAGCGGAAGGTTATTCCCGTCATCGTCGTGATCGCGTCCAGGACACCGACCGTGGCGACGGGGTATTCCGAGTCCGCCAAGTAGTGAGGAACCAAGAGAACTGCACCGGCAACAGGAGCCCCAACCTGACACAACATGAACTCAACCAAGTGAACAAACGTTCCAGGTACTTCAGTCGTCGGCCGCCAAATGGAGTACGCCTCGATGAGGTCTTCACGATTGCCACTCATCGTCATCGCTTGTGGGCGTGTGTGAGGCACGGGCATCGGGATGGAGTGAACCCACGACGTCGTGCTGACCTGGAACTGTTCAATCGCGCTGACGACGGCCTCGGCGGCTGCCTCCCAGCGGTAGTCGGGCTCGTATCCCGACAGCAACAGGAACTGGGAACCTAGCTCGTCCGTGACGAGACGCAGAACCAACTCCGGCGGACGGTATTCCGTGAGATGTGTTCGCTCGAACGTGAATGTCGGGCGACGGGCACGGTAGTCGAGCAATTCGTCATTGTCGAATGTCCACACACGTTCGTGGTTCGTCGAATCGAGGACGTGTCGACTGGCGGACGCAACGGCGCGACCTGCGTCGATGAAGCCCGTGAGCAAGATGACAAGCGGCAGCCCGGTGGGGACCGAAACCCCTTCGGTGCGATAAACCAGCCGTGCCGTGCTCACTCCTCCATGCTACGGCTGTTGAGCGCACGCTCCCTCTACGCTGGAAGCATGACGACTCTCGCCCACTCCCTCAGCCCGATCTCCGCCGACATGCTTGCCGTTTTCGTCTCTCAGTCCGACGACGGTAAGTGGACAACGCCTGTTTCGGGAGAACTCGACGCCGCGATTCGCGATGCGATTGCGCGTCTTGGCTTCGAGCCAGGCATTGATGCGTCGATCACGTTTCCCGCTCCCTCGACGAGCGATTACCGGACGATCACCGTGGTGAGCATCCCCGAAAAATCGGGCGCAATCGACCCGTTGCGCTACGCGGCAGGGACTGCAACCCGCGGCGCGAAGGGCACCGTAGCCCTCATGTTCCCGAGTGCGTCCGCTGACGATAGTTCTCAAATTCTCGAAGGATCCGCTCTTGCGGCCACCCCGTCGTTCACGCGCAAAAGTGCTCCGGCACCCAAGGGTGTGTCGAAAATAACGGTCGTCAGCAAGCACAAGCCCGATATCGCGTCCGTCAAGGAACGCGTAGACGCCGTGAAGGCCGTGCGCGATCTCGTCACGGAGGTTCCCAACATCCTCAGCCCGGCGGAACTCGCGTCTCGCGTCGTCGCAGGCGCGAAGGGAACGACCCTGTCGGTCGAGGTGTTCGACGAGAAGAAGCTCAAGGCAGGCAATTTCGGCGGGATTCTCGGAATCGGCGCTGGTTCGTCGCGCCCGCCTCGCCTCGTCGTTATGCGCCACAAGCCTCGCGGTGCGAAACTGCACGTCGCGCTCGTCGGCAAGGGAATTACGTTCGACACCGGTGGCCTGTCGATCAAGCCAGCAGCGTCGATGGTCGGCATGAAGTACGACATGACGGGTGCAGCGACCGTCTATGCGGTCGTCCGCGCGGCAGCAAAGTTGAAGCTGCCGATCGCCGTCACCGCGTGGCTGTGCATCGCTGAAAACATGCCAAGTGGCACGGCAATCAGGCCAAACGACGTCATCACGATCCGTGGCGGCAAGACCGTCGAAGTAACGAACACCGACGCCGAGGGTCGAGTGGTGCTGGCGGATGGTCTCGTCGCCGCGAGCGAGGAAAACCCCGACGTGATCATTGACGTTGCGACACTCACGGGTGCCGCACGAACCGCCTTGGGCGACCGAATTGCTGGCGTCATGGGCGATGTTGACATCGCGACCAAGTTGTCCTTCGCCGCCACCGATGCTGGCGATGAGGTCTGGCACATGCCGCTTCCCGCTTACCTGCGACCAATCCTTGCCACGGACGTCGCGGACATCGCCAACGCAAAGGTCGGTAACACCGCAGCGGGCATGCTGATCGGTGGCATTTTCCTCAAGGAATTCGTCGGAAAGCGCAAGGACGGTTCGAGCATCCCCTGGGCCCACCTCGACATCGCAGGACCAGCCAACAACGCGGGCGGCGCATACGGCTACACGCCCAAGGGCGCTACCGGAACGATGGTGCGGACGCTCATTCAATTCCTCTCTGACCTGTCCAACAGCCCGAAGAAATAGGGAGTAGGCTCGTCTTCGGTCTGTAACGAGCGCCGCGCGACCCGCTGGGGCTCAATTCCATTCACACGTACAAGGAGTGTTGGTGTCCGACATCGCGGTTGATCTGGTTGTCCTCGGCGGCGGAAGTGGGGGCTATTCAGCCGCCCTTCGCGCAAGTCAGTTGGGAATGAGCGTTGCGCTCGTTGAGAAGGACAAGGTCGGTGGAACCTGCCTGCACGTGGGCTGTATCCCGACCAAGGCTTTGCTCCACGCCGCTGAAGTCGCTGACAATGCTCGCGATGCTGCAAAGTTCGGTGTCGCCGCAACACTTCACGGTGTCGACGTCGCCGGAGTGTCCGCATACCGACAGGGCATCATCGACTCGAAGTTCAAGGGTCTGCAGGGCCTGTTGAAGGCTCGCGGAATTCAGACGATTGATGGATACGGAACCCTCACCTCGGCGAACACCGTGCAGGTCGGCGACACGACGATCACCGGAAAGAACGTCGTTCTCGCGACGGGCTCGTACTCGAAGACCATTCCTGGGCTCGAAATCGGCGGACGCATCCTGACTTCCGAGCAGGCACTCACGCTCGACTACGTCCCCAACAAGGCAATCGTCCTCGGTGGCGGTGTCATCGGCGTCGAATTCTCGTCCGTCTGGCGCTCATGGGGCTCCGATGTCACGATCATCGAGGGCCTCCCCCGTCTCGTACCGAACGAAGACGAATCAGTTTCCAAGCAGTTCGAACGCGCATTCCGCAAGCGCGGCATTGAGTTCAAGACCGGCGTCCGATTCGAATCGGCGACGCAGGACGAGCACGGCGTGACCGTCACACTCGAAGGCGGCGAGACCGTCACGGGTGACGTTCTTCTCGTCGCAATCGGTCGCGGCGCGGCAACCGCAAACTGTGGCTTCGAGAACGTCGGCGTCACGATGGATCGCGGATACGTCCTCACGAACGAGCGTCTTCAGACCAACATCCCTGGCGTCTACGCCGTCGGCGACATTGTCCCCGGACTGCAGTTGGCTCACCG
Organism: Aurantimicrobium sp.; assembly: GCA_024644865.1. Classification (GTDB taxonomy): domain Bacteria; phylum Actinomycetota; class Actinomycetes; order Actinomycetales; family Microbacteriaceae; genus CAIOLM01. The sequence goes on along the minus strand of JAHEGZ010000016.1, from coordinate 1,457 downwards.
CGGTTACCAGCACGGAATCTTCGTTGCCGAGGAAATCGCTGGCCTCAACCCGATTGTCGTCTCGGACATCAACATTCCCAAGGTCACCTACTCGGAGCCCGAAATCGCATCGGTCGGACTCTCCGAAACGAAGGCCAAGGAACAGTACGGCGACGCGCAGATCGCGACGTACGACTACAACCTCGCCGGAAACGGCAAGAGCCACATCCTTGAGACCTCCGGTTCCATCAAGGTCATTCGCGTCGTCGACGGCCCTGTCGTCGGAGTTCACATGATCGGCGCACGCGTCGGTGAGCTGATTGGTGAAGCGCAGATGATCGTGAACTGGGAAGCCCACCCCGAGGACATCGCGCCTCACCTTCACGCACACCCCACCCAGAACGAAGCACTTGGTGAAGCATTCCTTGCTCTTGCGGGCAAGCCGCTTCACGCGATGTAAGAAACGATTCGAGGAGAACGAAGAATCATGAGCACGAACGTCAACCTTCCCGCACTCGGCGAGAGCGTCACCGAGGGAACCGTCACCCGCTGGCTCAAGAAGGTCGGTGACACCGTCGCTGTCGACGAGCCGATCGTGGAGATTTCGACCGACAAGGTCGACACCGAGGTGCCGTCGCCGGTCGCTGGCGTGATCGAAGAGATCTTCGTCCAAGAGGACGAAGTCATCGCCGTCGGCGCTCCTCTCGCACGAGTTGGCGATGGCGCTGGCGCCGCCTCGGCCCCCGCTGAACCGGCACCCGTTGCCGAGTCTCCTGTCGCGGCTCCCGAGCCCGTCGCAGCTCCTGAACCCGTTGCTCCCGTTGTCGCCGCGCCCGTCGTCGTGACGCCTCCTGCGCCTCCCGTGGCACCTGCCGCTCCGGTCGTCTCCGCACCTGTTGTCTCGGCACCCGTTACCCCCGCCGCTCCCGTCTCGGTGCCGGCGACTCCTGCCGTTTCCGGTGGAGCACCCTACGTCAGCCCCATCGTCCGCAAGCTTGCACACGACCGTGGCGTTGACATCAACGGTCTTGCTGGAACCGGAATCGGCGGACGTATCCGTAAGGAAGATGTCCTCGCCGCAGGCTCCCCCGCAGCTTCGGCTCCCGCTGCCGCACCCGTCGCGGCTGCGAACGTCCCGCTCTCGGTCTCCGAGTTGCGCGGCACCCGCACCCCGATGTCCCGCCTTCGTAAGGTGATCGCGGAACGCGCCGTTGCGTCGATGGTGTCGACTGCTCAGCTGACCACCGTCGTCGAGGTTGACATCACCGCCGTCGCGCAGCTCCGTGACGGGATCAAGGAATCGTTCCAGCAGAAGACCGGCCAGAAGCTGACCTTCCTGCCGTTCTTCGTCCGTGCTTCGGTCGAAGCGCTGCAGGCGTTCCCCATCATCAACAGCACGGTTCAGGGTGACGACATCGTCTACCCCGGCTTCGAGAACATCTCGATCGCCGTTGACACCGAGCGCGGATTGCTCACAC
>JAHEGZ010000013.1 GCA_024644865.1 Aurantimicrobium sp. | reverse complement strand
AATCAGCAGGTGTTCCTCTCTGCTCTCATGCGCAAGATCAAGAGCGAGAGCGTTCTGACCAACCCGCTCACCCTGTACTCGATGGCCAAGGTCATGGTGTCGAACATGACCCTGTCGACGAGCATGGGCAACCCGGACACTTTGGTGTCGATGGCGATGGCTCTCAAGAACATCGACCTCAAAAACATCGTGTTTGTGCAGTACCCAGGAACGCTTGGCGGCACTGGTGTTTACGCAGGCAAGGTTCAGCCTGACCTCGAGGCTGCCGCAACGCTCTTTGATGCGCTCAACCAAGACCTCCCGGTGGTTGTCACAGGCGGTCTCGGGCGTGGAGCTGAAGCAGGAAAAGCCCCGGTTGTGAAAACGACCCCGACCCCGACCCCGACCGCCTCGGGTTCTAAGAAGCCGACGGCAACGCCGACCCCGACTTCGACAGCCAAGCCAGTTGCGCTCGACAGCAGCATCACCGGTCAGTCGGCCGATCAGTACACCTGCTCGAAGGCCAATTAGGGCATCCGGCGCCCTCGGTTTACGCCGAGGGTCGCGCCACTATTAGACTGTGGGAGTTGCGTTCCGCAAGGTGCGCACGGGAGACGTCGCATAGTCAGGCCTAGTGCACCACCCTGCTAAGGTGGAGTTCTCGTAAGGGAACCGAGGGTTCAAATCCCTCCGTCTCCGCGAAAGTAAAACCCTCGAAGATTCGAGGGTTTTCTTCACTTTTGCGCTCGAAGGGGTTCACCATGTCAACGCAACAAGCCAGTGCATACAAGTACCGGTGGCTCGTACTCACCGTGGTTCTCATCGCCGAGATGATGGACCTTCTCGACTCGACGATTGTTAACGTTGGCGGGCCCGCGCTCGCTGAAAAGCTGCACGCGACACCGACTGAGTTGCAGTGGGTCATCGGTGGGTACGCACTGTCGCTCGGTTCCGGCCTCATCTTGGGTGGCCGCTTGGGTGACCGTTTCGGTCGCCGCAACATGTTCCTGTTCGGGCTGATCGGATTCACTCTGGCTTCGCTGGCCTGCGCTCTGGCTCCGACTATCGCGGCACTGATCGTTCTACGTTTCGTTCAGGGCTTCCTCGGTGCGATGCTGTTGCCTCAGGGCTTCGGTCTGATTCGGGATGCATTCCCGCCGGCCGAATTCAGTAAAGCGTTTGCCGCCTACGGCCCGGCTTTCGGCCTGGGAGGAATCCTCGGACCGGTCATCGGCGGCTTCCTTATTCAGGCAAACATTCTCGATCTTGGCTGGCGTGCCGTGTTCTTGGTCAATGTGCCGATCGGAATCATCGCGTCGGCCTTGGCCGCTCGCTTCGTTCAGAAGTCAGGCGCAGACCACTCCATAAAAATCGACATCTTTGGCGCGCTTTTGGTGATGACCGCATCTGGGCTTCTCGTCTACCCTCTCATTCAGGGGCAGGAAGCTGGTTGGCCGCTATGGACCTATCTCATGCTCGCCGGTTCAGTTCTCGGATTCTTGCTATTCGCGCGCCTCGAGTTCATCGCCCGCAGAAACGGCAAGACGACGCTCATCGACCCCACCATTTTCAAGAACCGCGACTACACCTTTGGTCTCGCGGGCTTGGGACTGTACTTTGCCGGGTTCACTGGCATCTATTTGATCCTGACGCTGTTCCTTCAGTTCGGAGAGCATTTCACATCCGCCGAGGCCGGTTTGGGAAACATTCCGATCGCCGTTGGTTCGGCCATAGGTGGAACGGTCAGCGGAGCCTTTCTCTCTGAGAAGATCGGCGGGCGCTTCACACTTCAAATTGGCGCTGCGGTTCAACTCGCGGGCATCGTTGTTCTCTGGTTCTCGCTCTCCAGCATCGAAAACTTCAGCATCTGGCAGATTGTTCCCGGGCTAGTTATCTCGGGAATGGGAACCGGACTCATTGCCGCCCCCATCTTCGACACAATCCTTTCGACCGTTGAGCCACAACAGAGTGGTTCGGCCAGCGGCGTGCTTTCAGCGGTGCAGTCGGTGTTCTCATCGGTTGGAGTGGCCATCTTTGGAACGGTCTTCTTCACGTACGCGCTCACGGGCCAGGCAGATGTCGGCTTCCGAACAGGACTCATTGTTCAGGTGATTGTCGTTGTTCTGTTCGTGGGCGTCGCGACATTCCTACCCAAGCGCGCGCAACGCTAGGCACTAGTCTTGGGGCGAATCCGGGCAGAAGTTGAATGAATAGACGAGGAGTCGTCCTGTGAACACTGATGGTCTGATGCTCGCACCTTGGGTAAGGACAACCCACCGCTTGTATTTCGGCAGCTTGATTGCGTGGAGCGTTGGATTCGCTCTTGTTGTCGTCGCGCACGTTGTTGTTCTGCTGAACTTTCGGGGCGGATCCGATGTCCAAGTCATTTATGCGGGCTTGATGCTCCTGGCTCTGCCAGGCCTGCTTTACTTTTACCTCTTCACTCGAAAAATGTTGCACACCGATGAAGCTCAGGCGCAGCAGATCTTCTCCCGGGTGATGGTTGTTCAACACGTCACCGGCATTGTGGCGATGGCGGGTGCCGTTTTGGGGTTCTTGCCTTTCGCGGCGAACATGATCGGATTGTTGACGATTCCGTTCGAAGACCCCTCTCTGCCTGTGTCGGATTTCTGGCCAACGTTGGCTTCAAACGCTGGCATGTTCATCCCGTGGATTTCGCTTTACGGTTTTGTCGTCACGTACATCGTTGCTCTGGTCATCAATCGGCGCCGCAAAAGCGAAATCGCAGCTCAACCTCGTGCTTGAGCTGGCCAGACCGGCGCCGGATTTTCGCATTCTTTCGCCTTGAAATTCTGGGCTATGCTTATCAAGTTGTTTTCAACACTGCGCCCGTAGCTCAACGGATAGAGCATCTGACTACGGATCAGAAGGTTGGGGGTTCGAATCCCTCCGGGCGCACCATAGAAAAAGGCCCCCTCGTGGGGCTTTTTTATTCCCTGCATGTTGAGCGAGTGTGAGAAACCCCTTGGGGGTGAGATGGGCCCCGACCGCTGAGCAAAGCATCGCCTTGCTGGCGGGGCCCTCCGGGCGCTTTCTTCATTGTGTTTCCAATTGTGCGGAGCCGGGGTCGGGTGTCCCGACCATGGATTTCGCAATAGTTGAAATCGGAGACAGGCCCTTCGACTCTCGCAAGCACCAAGCTAGAGTTTGGCTACTTGTCACTCCCCACCGGCATGCTCGCGCCTGCGAACCACGAGCAACCCAATGATCTTGAGGATTTCACCCGAATGAGCGATGACTCTTTCTACGCGACTCCCTCGACGCTTTTTCTGAGCGATTCCGATGTCGAGGTGCTCGCTGACATGGATGCCGTTATTGGCGCGCTCGCCGAGGCATACGGTCAGCCCGAGAACCAGGCTGCAACGCCTGATCGGGTCGTGGTTCCCACCTCGACCGGGTGGCAACGCGTGATGACTTCTGCGCCTCCCGGTTCGAAGTTCGCTGGCTCGAAAACAATTTCGGCGTCTGTCAAAAACGGACTGGTGAGCTACTTGATCACGCTCTTCGATCAGAACGATTCCAGGCTTGCTGCACTCATCGACGGCAACCGGGTCACGGGGCTTCGCACTGCGGGTACTTCGGCGGCCGCCCTGAAACGGCTGCTTCCACAACGCCCCATTGTCGCGGCCGTCGTCGGCTCAGGATTTGAAGCGCGCGCGCAGTTGCGAGCAGCCGCGCGCGTGTGCTCACTCGCAGAAGTGCGGGTTTCAAGTCCGACTCAAGCTAATCGCGACAGATTTGCGTCGGAACTCACCGACGAGCTCGGACTACCCGTTAGCGCACGCAACTCAGCGCAGGATGCGGTGCGAGGGGCTGACCTGATTTTGTGCGCCGCGCGATCTCGTGACGAGTCGCCAACCCTTATGGCTGAGTGGGTTGACGACAACGCCACCGTTGTATCCGTGGGGTCAACCACGCCTTCGCAGCGCGAACTCGATGCTGCGCTCATCGGCCGGGCTGCCATGGTCGTGGCCGATGCGATGCATGAGGTGCTTTATGACTCCGGCGACATGCTTGCCGCGACGAGCGAGGGATATGACGCTGCCGGGAAAACGGTTTCTTTGCACGACGTCATGAGCGGTCAGGCTGAGCGACCGAGCGCGGGAATCGTCGTATACAAGTCAACGGGTTCTGGGTTTCAAGACCTAGTGATTGCTGAACTTTTGTACACGCGTGCGCTTGAGCGGGGAATTGGAACCCCGCTGCCCACTGGTGTTCTCACCATCCGCAAGTAATCAATGAGAGGAAGGCCACCATGGTCGACTACGACAAGACCAACGCTAGGGAGTGGGCTCGAAAGAACCTCATCGGAGCAACGGGCGTCAACCTGCCTTCTTATAGCGCAGACTTTTCATCCATCAACGACGAAGCAATTCGGCATGACGTTGCACTAACGGAGTCGTTTGGATATGCATCAACGCTGCTTGCAACCGAGGTCTCAATTACCCCCGAAGAGAATGCTCGCGTTACAGCGCTCGCCAGGGAGGTGGCGAACAAAGACTTTGGCATCTTCTTTCACGCGGCATTCAATTCTCTCGACGAAAATATTGCGGCCGTCAAGCTAGCTGAAAAGGCCGGGGCCGACCGCGCTCTCTTGGCGTATCCAACTTCGTTCTGGCCCACGAGCGAAGACGAAATTTTTGAATACACAAAAGCATTCTGTGACGCGACCGACCTCGCTGTCATGCTGTTTCCGATTCCGCTCTGGCAATTTGAACGCATCCACCCCGCAGGAATGCAGGTCTCTTTTGTTCGTCGCATTCTCGACGAGATCCCTAATATTGTTGCCATCAAGGCCGAGCAAGGTTTCCCGGGTATTGGCGGCCTGATGGAGATGTATCGCCACTTCAGAGATGAGGTTGTCATCTCGTGCCCGATTGAGGCTGATGTGATTCCTCTCTTGTCCGTCATGAATATTCAGTATTCCGGAACCAGTAACACCAACTGGTTGAGTGACTGGTACCCCAAGGCGCTTCGACAAGCGCAAAACGGTCAGTGGGAAGAGGCCATGGAAAGCTGGTGGAAAGTCGCTCCAGCTCGGGCTGCGGCGGGGCAGGCGCAGGCGTCGGCGCCGACGATTAGCGTTCTCAATCGCACGACCTGGAAGTACCAAGAATGGCTTGCCGGCTATAACGGTGGCGCACTCAGGGCACCCGCAATGCGCGTACCCAACAACGTTATGAAAGCCCTGCGAGCGTCGCTCGTTGCGTCTGGTCGGCCAGTCACGGATTCGCCAGACGAAGATTTCGTTCGTGGACGGATTGTTTCTTAGAGCTCACACTGCGCACGGGTAGGTTGTTCACGTGCCCCTATCTCAAGCCGACATGCAAGCCATCGTGGCCGAGCTGAGCGCGCGTGACGCGATGCTTGCGACGGTCATAGAGCGCCATCCGCTGTGTCACCTAGGTCAGAGTGTTCCTGAGCAAACCCATTTCGAATCGCTGGTCGAGTCGGTCATTTCGCAACAGCTTTCGGTCAAGGCTGCAGACACCATTTATCGACGCGTGGAGCAGCTGTGCAATTCGAGCGTCACACCGGAACGCATTGCCACGATTTCAGAGGAACAGATGCGCTCCGCCGGAGTTTCTGGCGCCAAGTTCAAGACCATTTCGGGGCTTGCGGAGGCGGCGGCATCCGGGTGCATTGACATCAACGCACTGCACGAGATCGACGACGACGCGGTGATTGCCGAGCAACTCACGAGCCTGTGGGGTATCGGAACCTGGACGGTAGACATGTTCATGATGCACCAGCTCGGGCGCCTAGACGTGTGGCCGACCGGTGACCTGGGCGTGAGGCGCGGCTGGGAAAAAATCTACGCCCTCGACGCGCCAATAACCCCTGCTGGTCTGAGTCTCGATGGGCAGAAGTTCAGCCCGTATCGCAGCGTGGTTGCCTGGTATTGCTGGCGAGCAGTCGGGGAATAACCGACGCCCTTGCCCGGAGTCGCAACAAAAAGGAGACCCCGCGCGAGGTCTCCTTTGAGTGGCGTGGACTACTTGCAGTTGCATGAACCGCCGTTAGCGGTGCACTGACAGTTTCCACCGCAGTTGCAGGTGTGGTTGTCGGTCATCGTGTTCACCTCCTTTGTCTTCGGGTTGTGGCTAGCTGGTTTGTCGGTTTTGTGTGAGTTCATAGACCTTGAGCATTTCGTCGACGGCCCGGGCGTTCTGGGCGGGGTCGTCGGATCGCATCATGTGGCTGACATGTGTGCGCAAGTGGTTCTCGACGATGAGCTTGTTGAGTGAGCCCAGAGACTTCTGAATAGCGAGGGACTGCGTGATGATGTCCATGCAGTACTCCTCGCTCTCGATGGCTTTGGTCAGACCGCGCATCTGGCCTTCGATGATCTTTGCCCGATGGAGTGCTCGCTTTTTGATGTCGTCAATCACGATGTCAATAATACCCCTGGGGGGTATTAAGTCAAGTAGGGAATCGGATTCTTTAA
>JAHEGZ010000049.1:20882-29856 GCA_024644865.1 Aurantimicrobium sp. | reverse complement strand
ACAATTGCCTGATGGCATGATGCCGTTCAACGACGTATCCGGCGACACGCACGACGACGGGGAAAAGAAACCCGAATTCGACAAGGCCGCCGTGCTGAAGGTCCTCCGCGAGGAAAACGCGGACGCGGATACGTACTACACGAGCGAGACGGCGAACGCCCAGGCGGAAGCACTCGATGCGTATTTCGGCAAGGCGCCGAAGGGCCTCGACAGCAGCGACGAGAACCGCTCTCGCATCGTGACTAACGACATCGGCGACACGATCAACTGGCTGATGCCGAGCATGATGAAGCCGTTCCTCGGGAGCGAGCAATTTATCACGTGCGACGATGACGGGCTCGATGACGGCGACCCGACACTGATCCAGTCGGCCGAGTTCCTGCGGTACGTCTTCTTCAAGGACAACCCGGGCGACGAAATCCTGCACGATTTCTGCTTTGACGGGCTGCTGCAGAAGATCGGCGTTGCCCGCGTCTACTGGGAAGACCCCAAGCCCAAGCCCGCAAAGACGATGAGCGGCGTGACGGCAGAGCAGCTGATCAAGTACGCGCAAGATCCAGAATATCAGATCCTTGGCGTTGAGCAGGACGGCGACACCGGTGCCGATCCCGATGACGGCGACAACGACGGAGACGAGCAGCCGCAAGGCCCTCAACAGCAGGCGCAGCCACAGCCTCCCATGATGCCCGGCCAGCCGCAGCCCGGCCAGCCGGAACAGCAGTCACCACCCGACGGCGCGCAACCGCCGATGGGTGGACTGCTTGCCCCGCCACAGGGGCAGCCGCAGCAGCCAGGCATCATGGGCATTCAACCGCAACAGCAGCAGGCGCAGCAGACAGCGTTCCTGCCGACGTTCACGGTCCAGGTGCAGCGCACGCCGCGTGTCGGCAAGTGCCGCATCGAAGTTGTACCGCCGGAAGAGTTTCGGGTTGCGCGCCGGGCCAAGAAGCTCAAGGACGCCTATCACGGCTGGAAGTTCCAGGCGCTTCTGTCTGACTTGCGAAAAGACCATCCTGAAGAGATGATGGATTTTGCGTCGACCAAAGCGTCGACCAAAGCGTCGACCAGCGACATCGAGAGCATGACCGATCCGCGCATCCAGGCACGCTTCGAGGATACCGGCTGGATCTCGCGCAGTGATGACGGCAAGGTATGGGTGCATATCGAGTATTGCCACCTAGACCCGTTCGGCCAAGGCGAGATGAAGCTGTACCGCATCAAGCGAGTTGGCGACACGTTTCTCGAGTTCGATCAGGTCGACGAAACCGAGTTCGTCACGTGGTCTCCAATCCGCGTTGCGCACCGGCTGATTGGCGCTGCCGTCTCGGATCCGCTCATGCAGATCCAGAAGGTGCGCACGGCGCTGATGCGCAAGGCCATGGACTCGTTGAGCCAGTCGCTGCAGCCGAGGAGCGCAGTCGCCAAACGCGCCATCGAGCACGATGCGACGCTGTATGATCGCCTGATGGATCACAGCGTCGGCGACGTGATCGAGCTGGACACCGACGACGTAGGCAAGGCGTTTGCATCGATCGCCACGCCGGATGTGAGCCCGCAGGCCTTTGCCGCGCTGGAGCAATGGGACCGGCGATCAGAAGAGGCCAGCGGCGTTAGCCGGCATTCCATGGGCGTGCAGCCTCAAGCCATCACGGACACCAAAGGCGGTATCGAGAACCTGCAGGCCGCTTCGAATTCCCGCATTGAGCTGGTCGCCCGCTGGCTCGCCTACGCCCTGCAGGAGATCCTCGACAAGAGCCTGCGCCTGATCGCGACGCATCAGGACCACGCTCGTATCGTCAAGATCAACGGCAAGCGTCTGAGCATCGATCCGCGCCGCTGGTCGGACGAGATGACCGTGACGGTCAACGTCGGCGCCGTTGGCGAGAGCCGCGAAAAGCAGCTTGTCTACGCCAACGCCATCATGGCCGTTCAGGAAAAGATCGTCACCGGCATGGGCCCGGACAATCCCTTGTGCGGCGCGAAGGAGCTGCGCAACACCATCGCATGGTCGCTGGAGCTGATGGGCCGCAAGGACGCCGGCGCCTATATCAAAGAGGTCCCTGAGGACTACAGGCCGCCCGATCCGCCGCCGGATCCGAAGGTTGCGCTAGAGCAGGCCAAGCTGCAATCCCAGCAGCAGGCCGAGCAGGCCAAGATGCAGCAGGCGATGCAGATCAAGCAAGCCGAGCTGCAGATGCAGCAGCAGTCGGAAGCGGCTCGCATGCAGCACGAGGCCGCCCTCAAGCAGGCTGAAGCGCAGTTCAACCAGACACTCGCCCGCGAGAAGCTCGAAGCAGATATGCAGGCCCGCCAGTACGAGGCAGATCGCAAGGCCGAGCAGGACGCACTCCGTCGCGAGATGGAAGAGCGGATTGCGCTGGCGAATGCCGAGAGCCAGGCCGTCCTCGCGCGCCAGCAATTGGCGGCGCAGATCGAGCTGGAGCAGTGGAAGTTCTCGATGCAGCTGAAGATGCAGCGCGAAGGGCATTCCGCGTCGGCGCACGCAACGGAATCGAAAACCGCTGAGATCCATTTGCAGAAGAACCGGCCGGGGGGGAGATTGGATGCCTGATTTGAAGGTTGGCGACATCGTTGAGCTGCTGTCGGGCGGGCCGCAGATGACGGTTCTGAAGGTGCACACTGACAACCCTGCGGGGACAACGGTCGTCGTCGGATACTTCATCGAGGACCGGCATTTTCTCATGATTGGCGACTCGCCATCGCGCGAGCTATCCGCCGCCGCCCTGAAGCTGGTGACGCCCAATGCCTAACCGGCACATGTACGAGGCAATCCTCGCAGGGCACGAGAATTTCAACATCTACCTCGACGGCCAGCTGAAGCGCATGCGCGCCGACATCGACAAGGTGCACGCGACGGACTGGTCGCCTCCGAAGATCGAGAAGAAGCCAGCGCCCGAGTCCGAACTCGAGCCCACAGCGGATATGCCGAGCGAATGACAGACCGATCGGAGCAGGCCCGTCAAGATCGCCTGCAAGCCACATCAGCCAAAGGCCGCGAGCTTCTGCCACTGCAAGGTGCGGCCATTCAAGCTCTGTTCGAGCTGCGTGAAACCCAACTGATCAACCGCATGATTACAGCCAACCCAGGTGACGATGAGTCCCGTCGATCTGCTGCGTTGGAACTGCGGGCGCTGAGAGACCTGCGATCCTGGATCGCATCAACGGTGCGCGCGGGAAGCGCGGCCACGGATAGACTGGAGAAACAGAATGCCGAATGATGACCCGAACTCAATGACCGTCGAGCAAGACGGCTCTCTCGAAGCAGCCGCCATGAACGTGCCGGACTTCGGTGGGCCGGATCCGAGCCCGATGCAGACGACGACGCCGCGCGACGAGCGCGGACGCTTCAAGACCGAGCACTTGCCCGCAGAAGCGGACATCATCCAGATGCCGCGCCGGAACAATCCCGAGCGCCCGCCGATTGAGGCGCTGAAGCCCGATGCTGGCGCTGAAGGCGATCCCGCTGTCGAGAGCGCGGTCGGCGAGGAATGGTTTGAGCTGCCGCCGGAGAAGGAGGGTGCCGAACCCCGCCGTGTGAAGGCCGAAGACGTGTGGACCGGCTACCAGGAACGCGACGCGCTCAAGGCTGAGATCGCTGAGCTGCGCCGAGGCACGCCGCCGCCCGTCGAGTACGACAAGGCGATTTATCAGTCCGTCGCCACGCGCGGCAGGCTTATCCAGATGATCGAGTATTACCAGGATCTGATGACGCCTCGCGAGCCCGACCGCGAGCTGCTCAATCCTGACAGCCCCCGTTACAACACCGAATTGTTCTACCGTCAGTCGACGATGTACGACGAGCAGCGGCGCATGGTTGGCGCTGCCATCGGCCGGAAGAACCAGTTGCTTGATGAGCAACAGCGCGAGCACAACGCCATTCTCGCAGCCAAGCAAGCGCGCGGCCGCAGCCAGCTGCTGAACGCTTGGCCGGAGATGCAGCAAGAAGCCGTCCAGCGTCAGTTCCTCGACGATGCCTCGCGCTACTGGGGCATCGACGCACAGACTATCGACGAAGTTTACGACCCTCGGTTCTTTGCCATGGCAAAGGACGCCCTTGCATTTCGGAATGGGCAGAAGGCAGCGCAGCAGGCCGTCAAGGTCGTGCGCGGCAAGCCCAAGCTGGTCAAGGGCGCGGCACGCTCCGCGACAGATCCGAGAGCAGGGCAGCTTCAGTCGGCAATGGGCCGGCTGTCTCAATCCAACTCGATGGAGGACGCCGTCGCAGCCGTCGGCGCTCTGAAATTCTGATCTGATCTCAGGAGATTACACACATGGCAGTTGCAGCAAATACCGTCCAGACCTTCCAGCAGATCGGCATTCGCGAGGATCTCGCGGACGTGATCACCAACATCATGCCGCTCGAAACGCCGCTCTATTCCTTCGCGAAGAAGAAGAAGACCGGCTCGCGCACGCCCGAGTGGATGCGCGATATCGATGCTGATCCCGATCCGACGAACGCCGCGATTGAAGGCGACCAGGTCGCCAACGACGCCGGCACTCAGCCGGAGCGCCTGAAGAACATCGTGCAGCTGTTCGACAAGGTGGCCGAGGTCTCGACCACGGCGTCGGCGGTCAACACCGCTGGTCGCCGCGACGAGATGAACTTCCAGGTCGTCAAGAAGGGCCGCGAGATCAAGCGCGACATGGAAGCCCGCTTCCAGGGCAACTTTGCGTCGATCACGGGCAACACGGGCGCGGCCGGGTTCGCGGCTGGAGCCGAGGCCTATCTCACCAGCAACGTCTCGCGCGGCGCGACGGGTGCAAACGGCGGCTTCAACTCCGGCACCGGATTGATCGCGGCAGCCACGGACGGGACCCTGCGTGTCATCACCGAGGGCATGTTCAAGGACGTCGTTGCACAGACCTGGATCAACGGCGGCGAAGACACAACCGTACTCTGCGGCCCGTACATGAAGCAGAAGATTTCGAGCAGCTTCACCGGTATCGCCACGCAGTTCAATGCCATCAGCGGCAAGAACGAGCGCGTGACGATCCAAGGCGGCATCGACATCTACAAGAGCGATTTCGGCGTGCACAAGATCATGCCGACTCGATTGGGCTCCTACGGCGCTGGCCGGACGCGGCCTTATCGCCCGGTGACAACTGTCGACAAGGACACTGCCAACCGGAGCGTGCTCGTGATCTCTCCCGACACCTGGGCCGTGGTCGCGCTGCAGCCGATGAAGCAGGACCAGCTCGCGAAGCTCGGCCACAGCGAGCGCCGCATGCTCTCGACCGAGTGCACGCTGGAGTGCTTGGAAGAGCGCGCCAACGGCATCCTCGCTGACGTGAAGGTTGCTTGATGGCGGATGAGCCTAAGACCAAGCGCATTCGGATGGTCGTTCACAGCGACCATCCGGCTGTGTCTGACGGCATCGGCGGTTGGCACAAGTCGGGGGAGTGCCCGACGCTGCCAACCGAGATCGCTGATATTTTCATCGGGGCCAAACTCGCGGTGGAGTTCGGCGAGGCCGTGACGCATGAGGCCAAGATGGCCGCTGCTGCGGTGCAGACCAACCAGCGCGCGCTTTCCGTCAAAGAGCTGGCCGAAGCGGTGATGAAAAATCACGACGATCTGTCGCCCGAGGATCGTGCGGCTGCCTACGACCGCGTTTACACAGACACCGACAAGGACAAGACATGGGAACCAAACGACTCATCGATCACGACGCCGACACCGGAGAAAGCGTCTGGTTCGAGTCCGACGGCGACGACGGATTCCACCTCCACCACGAGCAAGATTGCACCCCCATCCTCAACGACAACGCTGTCCTCCGGAACACCGGTCTCGACGCTTGGCGTGCCGGCGACGATTTCCGGAAAGAAGCGTCGATCCCGAACGGACTCTTGATGAAGTGGCTCGCGGAAGAGGGCATTGAGTTCTGGAAACCCGAGGGCATGCAGCGGATCGTAAAGAAGCTGAACGATCCGGAGTATCGGTATCTGAAGACCGCCGACGTGAGGATCTGAATTGGCCATCGCCGACTACGACACGCTCAAGGCCGCGGTCCAGAACTACACGGCGCGATCCGACACCAAGTTCGGCAACACGTTCCCGACGTTCCTGAGCCTGTGCGAGTCTCGGATCTTCGATGGAGCGGGATCGGATCGAGTTGAGCCGCTCTACAGTGCGCCGGTTCGAGCTGCCGCGATCGAGAGCCTTCAGGCGATTACGCTGGTGGCTGGTGCGGGGCCGCTCCCGGCCAACTTCCTCGACGTTCGGCGCCTGAACCGCGCGGGCGCGCAAGGCGAGGGCCTGTCGTTCTTGCCGCCACAGCGCTTCAACTTCGATACTCGTTTCATCGGCGGCACGTTCCCCAAATACTATACCATCGAGGCAGGGCAGATCCAAACCGCGCCGCTTTATGACGGCGCCCTCGATGCGCTCTGTTACATCCGGCCGGCCGCTCTGTCGGTGAGCAACCAGACCAACGCGATGCTAACGGCTTACGGTGAGCTCTATCTGATGGGATGCCTGTTCGAAGCCTACGCCTGGATGCAAGAGCAGGACACGGCGATGGGGTTCCTCGCCAAGTACAATTCGATCGCGGGGGGCATCAACCGCACCAGCCAGCGAACGCGGGACGCTAGCACGAAGCTGCGAGTCCGTGTCAGGAGTCCGATACCTTGATCCCCTGGGGACCTTGGCACCCTGATAGTGCGGCCATCAACACTCCGGTGCTTCGTGAGGCGCGAAACTGCGTGCCGCACTCTGTTGGATTTGCGCCATTGCGCGCGCCAGCTCCAGCAACTGGAGCCTTGAACGACGTCTGCCGTGGTGCGGGCTTCGTGACCGTCAACAACGGACAGTCGACGGCCATAGCCGGCACGCAAACCAAGCTCTACAAGCTGGGCGGCGCTGCGACCTGGACAGATGTCAGCCGAGTAGCTGGCGGCGCTTACTCCGTTGGCCCATCAGAATATTGGGCCATTATCGCTTGGGGCACCCAGGCCGTGGCGTTCAACGTCTCATCGGCTCCGCAGATAATCGACGTCGTTTCTGGATCAAACTTCGCGGACCTCACCGGGGCGGCGTTCGGCGCAGCGCCACCTCAAGCCCGGCATGCGGCCGTTGTGCGCGACTTTGCGATGGTCGGGAACACGTTCGGCAACGCACGTCGTGTGCAGTGGTGCGGGATCAACGACATCAACGATTGGCGGATCGGCGGCCCGCAACAATCCGACGTTCAAGACGCGCTGTCTGGCGGCCCCGTAATGGGCATCATTGGCGGCGAGGTCGCCTACGTGTTCCAGACAGACCGCGTGACGCGAATGACCTACGTGCCTGGATCAGCGGCGGTGTTCCAGGTCGACGAGGTCCAGGGCACACGCGGCATGAAGGCTTCGCGCAGCCTCGTGCGCCTCGGCCGCGACGCCTACTATCTGGCACCAGATGGGTTTTATCACTTCGACACTGGCGCCGGTTCGGCTCAGCCTCTGGGTGTCCGCAAGTGGAATCGCTATTTCATGGACGATGTGAAGCCCGGCGCAGAGCAGTTCGTGCAGGGCGGTATTGACCCGATCAACCGGCGAATTTTCTGGGCCTACAAGTCAAAGAGCCTGACCGCACTGTCCGACACGGCGCCCAATCGAATGCTCATCTACGACTGGGTTTATGATGAGGCGACGTTCGCAGACATCTCGATTGAGTCGATGGTGGGCTGGGTCACTCAGGGCGTCACGCTCGACACCATGAACAGCTACGGCAACCTCGATACGCTGCCCTTCTCGCTCGATAGCCCGTTCTGGAAGGGCGGGGCCAACATTTTCGGCGTGTTCACGCCAGACCACAAACTGAGCTTTTTGCAGGGCGACACACTGGCCGCAACATTCATCACGGCGGATGGACAACAGGACCGCCGCCAAGTGATCACAGGCACGCGGCCATCTGTGGATGCTGCGGGCGCGACCGTCGCAATCGCTATGCGGGAACGTGACGCGGATGTTATCTCGTTCGACACCGCAGAAGCCATGGAAGATACGGGCGTGTGTCCTGCGCACATCTCGGGGAACATCGCACGAGCGACGATGACCATCCCGGCTGCAGAGGCCTGGACTGTGGCGAAGGGACTCGAGACGATGGCTAGGCCGGAGGGGCGACGATGACATCTCATTCCAGCGATTGCACGCTGCACAATGGTCCGGCCAATCCATCTGGGCTCTGTGATTGCGCACCATTGAGCGCAGTGCAATTGGCGATCGAGGCCTACAAGATTTTGCTGCAGATGAAGCAAGGTCCTGCCCGCATACGACTGCAAGGGGCTATGGCAACGCTTGTCGATATCATCGCTGAAGACGCTGGCCTGGAAGCCGAAGAGGTTCAAACTCGATATGAATCCATCGTCGCGGATCTAAACCACTGAACGTCCTCCCTCCCGTCGGGGCCACGGACCGACAGCGCGACCAAGCCATTAACGATTTAATCAATGGGCGGTCCAATGGTGCGGGCCGCGTGACATTGGCGCCGGGTGCAACCTCGACCACGGTGTCCCTGAAGAACGGCAACCGCAATGCCGAGGTTCTGTTGTCTCCGCGCACCGCGAGCGCCGCCGCAGTGGTCACCACCACGTTTGCCACCATGGTTGACGCCAGCTCGATGTTGATTTCGCACGCGAACAGTGGTGTGACGGATCGAACGTTTTCTTACCTGATCATTGGGGGGTGAAGTTGGCACGAGACGTGGCCGGGGACGAGCATTACGAAGCTATCGCCCGATACCTGGAGCCGATCCTTCTCGGGACCGTCCTCGACAAGCCAGTCTTGCGTCAAATCCCTCCTGAAGCCTTGCGCGCTGTGTGGCCTTTGGTCGAGCCCAAGCTGATCGAGCTGGTTGGCCGCTCAAGGGGCCGCTGGACCGTCGATGGCATGGTTGAGAAGTTCATCGGCTCTAAATGGCAGCTGTGGATAGTTTGGGATGGCCGGGTGCGCGCCATCGTCGGGACTGAGCTGTTCA
>JAHEGZ010000049.1:2339-20782 GCA_024644865.1 Aurantimicrobium sp. | reverse complement strand
CGCCAATCTCAACCGCGCCATGGATGAGACGCAGAGCCGGGTGAATGGTCAGTTCTCGGGCGCGGGCCGGACGGGCTCTGGCCAGCACGACTATGCCATGTCGCGCGGCCTGAGTGATACGGCTTCCGGCGTGCTGATGGACCAGTACAATCGCGAGCGCGGCAACCAGATGCAGGCGTCGAACACGCTCTACGGCGGCGGCTTCCAGGGTGCTGGCATGGCTGGCCAGCTCGACCAGTCCCGCCTCTTCGGCGCAGGTCTCAAGATGCAGGCTGGTGGGCTTGAAGACGCGATGGCCAACGACAAGCGCACGGCGGGCATGCGCGGTCTGGAGTGGGAAAACAACATGGTCCGCCCGATCGCTGGCATGGGCAACACGACGAACGGCACGCAGACGACGCAGCAGCAGCAGAGCCCGTTACAGACGGCGATCGGCCTCGGCATGATGGGCGCGAGCCTGTATTCGGGGATGCCCGCTGGGATGTTTGGCGGCGGCGGCGGGATGGGCTTTGGCGCTGGTGGCGGCTTCAATCCTGACTACGGACGCGGTGGAACAACCTACGCACAAGGATACGGGCGATGATGGGATTTGGCGGTGGTATGCGCGGCATGCCTGGGCAGATGCAGCGGCGACCGGGTGGGTTTATGGGCGGCATGATGTCGGGGCAACCCGGTCAAGGGCAACCCTTCCTTCGCGGGATCATGCCGCAAGTCAACCAAATGGCACAGCCAGGCGCAGCGCAGACGCCTTCGCAGGGGCAGCCGCAACCACAGCAGGGACCCGCCGGCATAGGGGGCATAGGAGGCATGATGGCCGGCCTCCAGCAGCCCGTCGAACAACAGAACCAGATGACGCCATTCACGCCGTCTGCGCAGTCCATGCCGCAGATGATGCGCGGCATGCCCCAGATGCAGCAGCGGCGACCGGGTGGGTTTATGGGCGGCATGATGTCGGGGCAACCCGGTCAAGGGCAACCCTTCCTTCGCGGGATCATGCCGCAAGTCAACCAAATGGCACAGCCAGGCGCAGCGCAGACGCCTTCGCAGGGGCAGCCGCAACCGCAGCAGGGACCCGCCGGCATAGGGGGCATAGGGGGCATGATGGCTGGCCTCCAGCAGCCCGGCGAACAGCAGAACCAGATGACGCCATTCACGCCATCCGCACAGCCCATGCCGCAGATGATGCAGGCTCAAGGCATGCCTCAACAGGCGCAAGACATGATGCAGTCTGCACAGATGCCGCAGATGATGCGCGGCCTCTTCGGCAGAATGATGAGGTGACGCATGGGCCTGCTTGGAACGCCGCTGACCGAACGCTACAACAACCCCGGCGCTCTCGAATATGCGCCGTGGATGGAGAAGTACGGCGCAAAGCCCGGCCCAAACGGCCGCTATGCGCAGTTCGACAACCCGCAGGCCGGTTACTCCGTCATGGGAAAGGTGCTCGACACCTACCAGGACAAGCATGGCCTCAACACCGTCTCGGGCATCGTCAACCGTTGGGCTCCGTCCAGCGTCGACAACAACTCGACGGGAACCTACACGCAGAAGGTCGCCAAGTCGCTGGGCGTGCACCCTGACGAGCCGTTGCGGCCCGAGCACCGGCAGCCGCTCATGCAGGCCATGGCCGGGTATGAGGCTGGACGGCCAGCCCCCGCTCCTGGCGCTTCCGGCCCGGCGGCAGGTTCGTTCCGCGCGGCGCAGGAAGAGCAGGGCAGGCCAGACCCGCAAGAGCCGATGCGCGGCGGCTTACTCGCACCAACGCCGCGTTTCGATCCTGGCTATGACGAGCCGCCGCCCGAGCCCGGGATGATCGACCGCTTCACGACAGCCCTGCAATCTCCGCTCGCCTTGATGGGCATGGGCGTGATGTCGGGAAAGACCGTCGGCGAAGGCTTGATGAACGGTGCTCAGCTTGCGCAGAAGGCCACGGCCGATCAGCGCAGCCGCCAATCCGCGCAATCCCTAGCTTCGGCGATGCCGCCCGAATACCGCGCCGCGCTCCGCAACATGACCGCTCCGGAAGCGCTGAACCTGTTCAACCACTATTCCGATCGCGAGTACAAGCAGCGGCACTTGGATTTCCTCACCGACCACCGTGGGCGACAGCTCGACATCGCCGAGCAGAGAGTGGAGAACTGGAAGCTCGCCAAGGAGCGCCAACAGGAAATCAACGAAAGCAAACTTGAGGCGGCAAACAGATATAACGAAGGCAAGTTGAAGAGCCGCGAGGAAGAAATCCAGCTCAAGCGCGAGATGGGCTACGGCGGGCCTCGCGGTAGTGGCCGAGCCGGGAGCATGAACGTCGCGCACATCATGCCTCATGTCGGCTGGGATGCCGACGGCAACATGACGCTTCCGGCCGATCTCTTGGACGGTGCTGCCGAAGCGAGAGTTCATAACGCCAGTTTCCCAGGCATTGGCTCGCAATATCGCGGCGATCTGCCGGTCGACAAGGTTCAATCTGGTGGAGGATCTGGGAGTTCGCCCATTCCTGGCGTGCAACTCGATGCGCCCCGCAAGGGACGACCAGATTGGATGCACCCAGGTGCGAAGACGCTGAACAGGGAATGGGCCGAGGAGTGGCTGAAGCAGCCAGGCAACGACGTAAAGACGCTTGATCCGAATAATCCGGCACATCAAATGGTCATCCAGCGCGTCATGGATGCGACAATGGGCACCAAGCTCGAAAAGGGCAAGCGCTGGCGGACGGACGGATCGCAAGAGGACATCCCCGGCGCTGTCAAGCTCACGGCAGGCGAGCGCAAGGGTGAAGCGATGGCCCTCATGGGCCGGCGCGCTCTGAAGTATTCCCGTGACAAGCTGGTCGGTCCGATCGAGGAGAGGGATGGCGACTATGTCGCGACAGGTGAAGGTCAGTACGGATGGGGCGAGCGGCTCATTAAAGGGCCAATCGAGATCCCGGGTGTGGGGCGGGTCACGGATGGATTCGGCGAAGTCGGCCGCGCCTACAAGTCTGCGAACTCCGCTGTCACCAACCTGAACTTCTACATGTCTGGCGCCGGCGTGTCCGATGCCGAGCGCAAGCACTTTCTCGACATGTACGCGCCAAAAATGGGAGACTCACAATCGACGTTGGCGTGGAAGTTCGGCCGCCTCGACGACTACTTCCGAATCATCAATAGCGTGCGGGACGGGACGCAGGGCGGAAACGACAAGATCAAGGAGATGGTGCAGTCGGGAATCGAAGAAGGACGACGATACTTGCCGCCGCAGAAGGATGAGCGGCCTCGCGACAGCTTCAACAGACCATCTTCGAAGGAGGGCGCCGCGCCGGTCCAGGTCCGTACTCCGCAAGAGGCTGATCGCCTTCCTTCAGGGACCGTGTTCACGACACCTGACGGCCGCACGATGAGGAAGCCCTGATGGCGGCGGATCCCTGGGGCAAGTTCGAGGAAGTCGGCAAGAAGCCGGACGACCCGTGGGCGAAGTTCGAGGCCGTGACCTACAACGCCGAGAGCGACCCGGCAAAGCCGGCGCGCATGCGCGTGCCAGAAGCGAGCATCCCGGCTGACGAGCGGCCTGGCTTTGCCGCGAGCATGACGCGACGATCGCAAAACGCCATCATGCTTGGGTTTGGCGATGAAGCCAGGGCCATGGCGAGCTATCCCGGCCGACGGCTGCGCGCCGCGCTCAAGGGCGAAGAATTCGACGCGGACAAGAGCTATGAACTCGAGCTTGCCAAGCAGCGCACGCTCGACGACATGGCGACCAAGAACACGCCCTATATCGGCGGGGCCGGTGAGCTTGCATCTGGATTGACGTTCGGGGTTCCTGGCAAGGCACTTCAGGCGGCCGCACCCATTGTTGCCCCCGCTGCATCCACGGCGTGGCAGGGCATCAAGGAAGGGGCCAAAAACGCGGCCAAGATGCTTCCAAACACGGTTCCCGTCGGTGCAGCATTCGGCGCGGCTCACGGTTTCGGCTCAGGCGAGAACTCTTTCGAGGACCGGCTGACGGGTGCAATGTATGGAGGCGCTGGCGGCGCGGCGGTTGGTGCTGCCCTGCCGTTCGGGTTCGCTGGCGCATCTGGCCTCTACAATGCGGGCAAGGGCGCATGGCAGCATGCAACCGGCCGGACGCCGGCGCAAGCCCGCGCCATGGAAGCGCGCCGCCAGGAACTCCTTGATGCTGGCGTGCAGCCCAAGGAAATCTATGGCCCAATGCTGCGTGACGAGCCATCGGCGATCGAGAGCAGTCTAGCAAATAGCCCCGGTGGACATTTCGCGGCGCGACCGGCTGCCGATCGGCACATGGCAGCGCTTGAGAGGCAAATCCGCGGCGAGGTCGACAGCACGGGCGCTCCGATCAGCAAGCACACAGCTGGCGCGGATCGGCAGGCGTTCCTCGACCGGCAGGTGAACCAATACGAGGTTCCGAAAGAGCAGATCCGCAACGGAACGATCGACGAGTTGTGGCCAATGGCCGAGCCGTTGATGGGCGGGCAGCCGAAGCCGCAACCGGCGCAACCGCGTCCGTCGAGCTATGGTGCGCCGCCGCGCGAGCATCCGCCGGGACCGTATCAGCCGCCGCCACCACGTGGGCCCGATGGTCCGCCACCTGCGCCGGGCGCGCCCGCGCCTGTTCGCCGTCCGTCGACCGAGGCCGAACGCTTCACCCATGAGGGTGAGGTCATGCCGCCGCAGCAGACCCTAGCGCCGAAACAGCCGCCGCCCGAGCCGCATCCGTCACTGGAAGCCCAGAAATGGCGCGAGACGCGCGGCGCTGAGATCGAGGGCATCTACGGCAAGCGCACGGCCATCAACGAGCCGCCGCCACCCGAGCCGGTCAAGCCGGTCTCGCCGCCCGACGTCACGCCGAATGATGTTCCCGTGCCGCGACATCTCCGCGAGGCTGACAGTCGCTTGCGCGTCGAGCATGAACGGAACCAGACGTTGCTTGCTGATCTCGTGCCGCGCATGCAGCAGACACAGCACCGGCTCTTGGTGCCGTTCCAAAAGTTCAACGGCCTGGAAAGCATCGATGCGAAGATGCTGGGGACGGCACCCAGCAAGCACGTCGTCGCCATGCACAATCGCATGGTCGAAGAGTACAATCAGGCCATGATCCGGCAGCGCAACATCGATCTCGAGGCCGGGAAGATCACGCAGGCCTACGAGCGGCACCGCATCGACGAATTCAAGCAGATCAACACGAGCAAGGACGCGGCAGCGGCAGAGGAAGCCGCTCGGCAAACAGCGGCAGCCGAGATCAGACACAAGCAGGCCGTGGCAAAGCTGCGTGAGGAAGCGCGGCAGCCGATCAATCCCGAGCACCCGCTGGCCAAAGACCCCTGGCGCTGGGGCGACACCGCACAGTTGCCGCCTCCGCCGCGTGGCATCCGACCGTCGCGGCCTCCCGGTTCCGAAGAATTCCAGGCACCGCAGACTGCCAGTGGAGGTCGCGGAGGCCCACCGAGCGAGCCGCCGCAGAACCGCGTCACGTTGGCAGGTGAAGGGCCACGCCGTCAGCCGCCGCGCGATGGCGATATACTGCCGCCAGAACCGCCGTCGGGGCCGCCACGCCTGGAAGGGCCAGAACCGCCGTCGGGGCCACATATCGACAACTATCCGTATACCTACAAAGACAGAACTGCAGCCATGTACG
This sequence comes from Aurantimicrobium sp., assembly GCA_024644865.1. Classification (GTDB taxonomy): domain Bacteria; phylum Actinomycetota; class Actinomycetes; order Actinomycetales; family Microbacteriaceae; genus CAIOLM01. Next base: position 15,154 of record JAHEGZ010000049.1, on the reverse strand, counting down.
AGCTGGCGGCCAGGTCGCGGCCTGGTGAGGCTCATGGCGGCATGAGCACTGCTCGGTTTTTACATCGCGGCGATAAGGACTACCCATCTGGCGATAGACATATTCTTGAGCTTGTCGATGAGATCAGGCGGCAGGCCCGAGCCATTCCAGGCAAGCTCGAATTCATCAAGGATGGAAAAACAATCAGAGATAAAGAGGGTCCCTACTGGGAAAGTCCCGTCAAAGATTTGATCGAGCGCGAGTTGCGTAAGCATATGCCTGATGATCTCGTGACGTCCTTGATGACAGTGAAAGGATTCGACGGGCCGGGCATGCGCCAGATGATAGATTTCCGCACTTCTGCCCGCTACATGGACAGCGCCGACCCAATGTCGCGCAAAGTCTATCAGACGTGGGCTCCGCGGGTCGAGGCGGCTTTGACGAAGGACATCGAGGCCCGTCTCGGCGTCCTGCACGACAAGACGGCTCTGACGCAGTGGCAGAACGCCAACCGGCAATACGCCGCGCTCATGGAAAACCACATCAAGCCGCTGAAGCCGATCCTCGGTGAGAACGTCCGTCCCGAGCAGGCCTTCGATCGCTTGCTGCGCGCTACACAGGAGAAGGGCGGGGACCTGAATCTCATCCGTGCCTATTCGTCAGCCCATGCCAGCGGCAGACAACAGCGCGAAGGCGCCGGCGCCCTGATCGCGCACAGCCTGGAAGGCGGCGTCGAGACCTTCGTCACAAACTGGCGCAAGATGTCTCATGCCGCCCGCTCGGAATTGTTCAAGGGCGACGCCGCGCCTCTCGGTCGGTCGCTCGACAAGCTCGTGAAGCTCGCCGAGCCCGGCCTGAAGATGAGTGAGACGATCGGCTCGCGGCCGCATGCGTTGAACATTCACAGCGGCGCAACGGCGATCACGTTCGTTCACAACTGGGCTGCGGGCGCAACGATGATGGCGGGTCAGTACGGCCTCGCTCGGATGATGGCACGTCCTGCTTACGTCGACTGGCTGACCCGGGCGGCGCGCGTGCAGTCCTTGCCGAGCCGTTCGGCTGAGTGGGGGCCTCTTCTGGTCCGCGCGCAGGCCATCAGCCAGGACGACCGCGAGAACGGCAAGGCGTTTTTGGCCAACGCCAAGCGCATGGCGGGAGTGAGGTAAGCAATGGCACTCTGGGATAATCCCTATGCACCTGCGCCGCGCCGGCGTGGCCCGATCGGCGATCCGAGCGCAACGGCACTGTTCGCAGGCGAGAAATCGCAGACAGCCGACCATGCTGCCCTGGCGACCGCCCGGCAGATGGAGGGCACGGGCGCTGATCGGCGCGAGATCTGGGACAAGACTGGCTGGTGGAATGACGGGGGCGCCTGGAGCTATGAGGCATCGCCCGACAAGCCACCAACGTACAACCCGCCGAATTGGACCAAGAAGCAGCGCAGCTTCCCGTTGGGTTTTGTTCATTCTGACCCAACGTTGAGAAAGGCGTATCCGCAAATGGGACTGATGCCGGTCAAGGAATTGCATTCAGAGGAGGAGCATCAGGGCTTGTTCATGGGGAAGGATGAGCAATATCCGCTGGGCTATATCGCCATGCCGCGAACGCCTGGAAAGATTGATCCGTCCATGGTCATGCAGCATGAAAAGCAGCATGCCGTTGACGATATCGAAAATGCGTATTCGCACTGGGGTGACGAGTCGCACTTGCCCTGGGAGTTTCAGCGTCAGGAACGCCGTGCACAAAACTCCTCGCATCGCGATTATCACATGACGCCGGAGCAGCGCAAAAAGATTGCCCCATGGGAAAGCGAGGGGCAAGTGATGCAATATTGGTATGGCAAAGACAATCCAGGCGTCGACCTGACGCAACCACATCCACCAACAGGAAGGGTGCAGAAATGAAGGGTGATCGCTACGCTATTCCAGGCGGGGCCTTTGGAAATCCGCCAAACGTTGGACCGGACTTCCATGACGACCCTTGGATGCAAGAAGAAAATCGCCCGCGCAACTATCGCGGCCCGATCGGAGACCCCACAGCCACTGCTGGCGCAGGCCTTTCTCGCTTCAGCATGGCTCGCGGCCACGGCGGCCGTATGGGCACACTCGACGATGTCATGGGCGCGAGCCCGCCCAATGTAGGCGCTGGCGGCGGAGGTCGCGGCCTCTATCGAGATGGCGATGAGCCCTTGCTCATGAGCGGCAAGGGCATCATGCCGCAACCGTCGGCACCCGAGCGCGGACGCGGCGGTTTGGGTATCATGCCAACGCCAATGCAGCCTAAGGAGAGCTATTCTCGCTTGATGGATTCTCTATCCAACAAAGCCCGGTCTCCCGGCGAAGCCGAGGCCATGCTCAAACAGATGTGGGATCACGAACCCACAGACATGATGGGTGAGATCATCGCTCGTGCCGCCAAGGAAATTGGCATCCAACCGCCTTGGGCGCAGCAGAAACGCTGACGCTTCTGAATCCTGTTCTGCGTCCCAGCCTCCTTTCGAACTAGGACACACCCATGCCGTTAGACGGTCTCTATGCTTGGTCGCAGACAGCGGGCAACAACGCCGCAGCCGACTCCGCTGTCAATTGGACGGAGTACCAAAACGCTGACACCGTCAACGACAGTGCGCGCGCTGTCATGGCTCGCGTCGCGGCGTATATTCGAGACCTCGCGCCAACTCGGGCGTCGTCGGGCGGCACCTCAAACGCTTTCGACGTCACGGCAGCCAGTCAGCCCGGCATTTATGTCGATGCTTTCACGGTCGCATTTCGAGCGCACCAGGATGTCACCGGGCCATGCACCATCAATATCAACGGCATGGGCTCGAAGCCATTTCGGCCGGCGGTCGCCCGCGAGTTCCGTGCGGGCGACATCAAGGCCGGCGCACCGATCGCGTGTTTCTATAACGGCGCGACCGATGAGGTTCTGGCGCTCGGGTCAGGCTTCTATGTCAATGAGCTGTTCTCCGGTCTCCATACGGCTGCACCCTATCGCAATCTCTTGGCGGCGGGCTTCATCGGTATCTGGCCGACAGAGGCCATTCCCACAGGATGGATCGAGGCGGCGGGGCAGGCTGTGTCCCGCACGGCTTATGCTCAGCTCTTTCAGGCGTACGGCACAAGGTACGGCGTAGGTGACGGCAGCACGACGTTCAACGTGCCGGACTATCGTGGCGAATTCTTGCGCGGGTGGGACCATGGCAAAGCTAGCGATCCTGATCGTTCGACGCGAACAAATCGTGGTGACGGCACGACTGGTGACGTCGTTGGCACCAAACAAGCCGGGGCCATTGAGGGGCATACACATGGTCCAGGAAGCTTAGGAACCGCAGTTGACCCTGGACATGCTCATGCCGGCGTTGTGACCGTTGCAAACGCAGGGACAGTGCAAAGCGGAACGAACAACGCAGCCATCATCTCGGCGGCTGGCGGCTCAACCGCAACTGCTGGATCTCACAGCCATGCCGTGACAGCTGGTGCAACCAGCAGCACGGGCGGCGCCGAGACTCGAGGCCGGAACGTCGGTGTCGTTTATTGCATTCTCGCGGACCCCTTAGCGGCGACTGTCGCGTCTTATGGACTTGCCGCTGTCCAATACGATAGAGAGATTGCCGGTCTTGAGATCCGGCCTCTGATCGCCGATGCATTCACCGGCGTCACCAAGAATGCCAATCGGTCGTGGACCGCTGGAGCCAACGCCGACTGTTATTTCGATTTACCGGTGACGGCGGCGATGCTGGCGACTGGTAATGTCTGGGTTGATATCAAGATTTTGTCAGGCGCGCTATCAGCTATCGCTTACGAGCAGAGATCATCTTCTGGTTCTGTTGTCGCACCACTAGCAATGCTCGCAGAATCCAGTCGTCGCGTCGTGCGTGGGATCACGCTCAACAGCGCGACCACACTCATTCGTGTCCGCTTCCAGACTGCGGCTGGCGGCGGCTGCACTTTCATGGCGCCATCCATCGGCCAAGGGGAGCCAGCGACATTCACTGTCGATACGGATCTGGCGGTCATGGATAATATCCAGATCGACGCGGCCAACGCCGCCACCAATTTGTGGACCGATCCGACGCTGGCGGCCGTGATTGCGCCCGTGGCGACACGGACCGGCAAGACGTACACGTTGGCGGCGCTCGCCTGGACCGACTTCACGCAGCCGGTCTCCGGATTGGTTGCGACGGATACCGTTTCCATTCTGGTGCAATTGGCGACGCCCATCGCCAAGATATTCCTGGCGCCGAGTGGCACAGGCGGTGAAGGTCCGCAGACCAAGCTGAGCGATCTCGGCGGCGGCTGGTATGGCGCGCGTGGCATTTCCGTGCAGCAGGCCAACGCCGCGGCGGCGACCAATTTCCGCATCGGCTTTGACAATCGCAGCGGTGGCGGCTGGACGGCGCAATCCGTGAATATCCAGCAAGTCTGGATTGGCAAGAACACGGCATCGTATCCCGACATGCTCAACGTTCCTGGCCCGGTCACGGCGGCGTTTGTCAAAAATCGAGTTGGTGTGGCCTACGTCGATCCCACCAACGGCCAGGACGCCGATGCCGGCACCGAGGAAAAGCCGTACGCGACACTGAGCCAAGCGCTCGCATCTGGCGCAGCCACGATCTTTGTGCGGGTCAATGCACCCGTGCGCTTTACTAGCCAGTTCAATATCATCAACGTCAACAAGCTGACCATCGCCGCCTGGCGCAAGACGGTGGCTGGCATCGGTGATACCGCCAACCAGCGCGCACGGCTGTTGGGATCTGTCAACTATCCGGCGGCGTCCTGGACCGCTGCTGGCGGGGCGACGCCGAACCTGTTCTATATCTCGCTGGCGGCTAATCCGGACTCCTGCTGGGAGCTGGATGCGGCAGGCACGCCAACGCGGCTGTTCTTCAATGCCAAAGGGCCTACGACGCTGCCAAGCGCCGCGCCGGATCTGGCGTCCGCCAACAGTCAGCCCGGCGCCTTCTTCTACGACAGCGCCGCGCAACGGCTCTACGTCTACCCGTGGGGCGGGACCATCACTGGCAAGAGTTACGAGGTCCCGGTGGCGACCAAGGGTTTGGTCCTGACGTCGTGTGGCGCCGTCGAACTCATCGACATCGAGATCGCCTACACGCGCGATGCGGTGCTGCCCGCCAACGGTTCCTCCGTCGTCACGCGGAATTGTCTGTTTGGGCGCAATGGCAACCTGCAGGGGACGGGCACGGCCTGCGGCCCCGGTAATGGCGGCACGTGGACCGATCACGGCTCGTCGTTCATCGACGCGGGCAACGACGGCTTTGGTTTTGGCGACAACGCCACGGGGACGCTGATCGGCTCGACGTTCAACAACAATCGTGGCGACGGCTGCAGCCAGGATGGCGCGAATACCAACTGCGTCCTGGTTGGCTGCGACGGCAGCTTCAACGGCAAGGACGGCACGGGGCGGATTGGAACGGGTGAGACGCGCATCGAGGGCGGGCGGTACGTCGGTAACGGCTCGGTCGATGTGATCATGACGTTCGTGGGGGCACCGGCCGCCAACAAGGCGGTGTTCGACATGAATGGCGTGATCGCCGATCAGACGCTGATCGACCAAGGCACGCTAGGCTCCGTCACGTCGAATATCCGCAACCATACCGGGCCGATCCAGACCGCCAGCGGGAACGTGACCATCAACGGGCTGCGCGCCCATGGCGATGGCACGGGAACTGGCAAATCCTACTTTGGCCTGCGCTGCGACGGTGGCAACGTGACTGTCATTGATGCTCGCATCTCCCGATACAACTATGGGATAATGCTGACGGGGGGAACCCTGAAGTTGCGCGGCGGCAACATCATGCGCAGCACCGGCACTAGCGGCGCCAACATCTTCCAGAGCGGTGGCGTCTTCGATCTCGATGCGGCCGATCCTATCAATCAATTTGGTGGGACTGGGTTTTCTGGTGTATCACCAGGCGATCAAGGCAAGACTGTCAATTTTTCAGTTGCGTGATATGTATGGTTCGTTTTTTTCAGATTGCTTCTGTGTGTTGTCGGACGTTGGATTTTTCACACGAGGCATCCCATGCTGTCACAGGCAATGAAAGAGTTGGGCCATCTCGAAAGTGAGAACGGCGCACTCACAGCGGTTGTCAAAGCCAGCCTGACCGCCGCCGGCATCAAATTTGCGCCGAACACACAGACGCCGCCTTATTGGGGGGCGGCCTTCATCGCTTACGTGGCGCAGTCAACGGGCCGTCCGGTTCCAGACAATGCCGCTGAGCCTGCCTCATGGATGGCTTGGGGCGCACGTCTTGTCGAAGCGGCGGAAGACAGCGTCGTTCTGATCTCCGATCATGGTCGGCAAGATATCGGCATCGTCACCTCGGTCAATGGCCAGCGTGTCCAGGTCGTCAAGGTCCATGCGGGGCATATCGCCGTCGTCGGCATCGAGAAGGCGCAGATTTTCGCAGTGCGTAAGCCGCCGGCCGGCGGACGCGCGACAAGTCCGCCGGCCGCGGTGGAGGTTCCAGATTCTGCCGCGCCAGCGGTCGTCGAGGCTCCAAAGCCTGCCATGTGGGCACGACTACAGCCGGAAGGTATTGAGATCATCCACAGCGCGACCGTGAGCGGTGATCAGGCCAACGTCGTGCCAGCCACCTATGCGGACACGGCGCCATCGTCTGGCCATGTCATGACGTCGGAGACGCCCATCCTGCAGGCGGACAACACGGTCGCCGTGATGCGAACGTGGGCGGAGCCGCCGCCGGTGGAGATCCCGACGACGGCCCCTATGCCCCCTATGCCCCCTATGCCAGCTGCCCCCACGCTGGACATGGCAATGGTACTGCGGCACCTGGAGGAGATCAACGAGGCCAAGGCCTTTGTCCCCGGTGCTGATCCCGCTCGATTCCCGCTGCTGGCGGCGCTCGCCGCACGGGAAAATCTCACACTCGAGTTGGCCGCAGTTCGCGTCATCGACAGCCTCGCACAAATCAAGGGTGCCGCATGAATTTGATGATCCTGGACGCGGACCTTAAGAGGTTCGCTCCCCGGGGCCATCCTGAATATCTCGCCGCATTGTTGGGGGGAATGGAAACGCTTCGGGCCGCTGGTATTCTCGACAGCGAATTGCGGCTCTGCCACTTCATGGGGCAGATCGGCGCCGAGACGGGCGGCTTCACGGTCGTGCGCGAAAGCTTGAACTACATGACGACGCGCCGGCTGCGCGAAGTCTGGCCGGCTCGGTTCCGCACAAAAACAGACCTTGAGCTGACACCGCTCATCAAGAACCCGCTTCGTCTCGGTGACGAGGTTTACGGCGGCCGGATGGGGAACTCGCATCCTGGCGACGGATACAGCTTCCGCGGCGGCGGCTTCCTGCAAACGACGGGACGCTCGGCGGTCACGCGCTATTGCAAGGCGTGCAATGTGCCGTTCCGGCCAGACGTGCTCGACGACGTGTCGTTGACGCTGCGGTTTGCCTGCCACGAATGGGTGGAGGCCAAGTGCAACGACTGGGCCGACGAGAACGATCTGACGAAGGTCTCAAAGGCGATCAACACGGGATCGGCGTTCAGCAACTCCAAGCCCGTCGGCATGGACGCACGGCAAGTCTGGTTCGCCAAGGCTTGGGCTATCTGGGGATCAAAGGGCAAGGCTGACCAGCCTCCCAAGGAATCGATGACGGTGAAGGAAGTTGCAGCCAAGGTCGTAGCTCCGGCACTCGTCGTCGTTGAGGGCGCCAAACAGGCCGCTCAAGTCGTGGCGCCAGCCTCGCCCATCGAGACCACGGCCGCCGTCGTGAAGCAGGCTCAGGAGGTCCAGGGCCTTGTCACGCAGGCCAAGGGGCTGTTGGGCTTCGCACTCGCCGAGCCGCTCTGGATAGGCGCGGCCGCAGCCGTGTTCGTCGTGTTCGCGTTCCTGCCCAAACTCATCCAAAGGGGCTGAACCATGCTCACGAGACTCTGTATGGGCGCTGGCGCCATCTTCGCGACCGGCACCCTCATCGTTGGATTTGTTTCCTCTCATGACCGGAAAGTTGAACAGCGTGCGGTCGCCAAAGTCGAAAAGGTGACTGAAAATGCGATCGAACTTGGAAAATCGGCAGCCTCGAAATCTCGTGGCGAACTGGTTGAAGTCCCGAGCATATGGCCGCAGGCAATCTGGCGGAATGCCAATCCATCTCGCCCTGGTGCTCGCCGCCCTGTTGAGCGGGTGCGCGGCCAAAGAGACCCCTCTACCCGCGACGACTAAAATTTTGGACGGCATGCCTCGTGTCGACAATTCCAGTCACTCGCCCTGCTGGCAGCAGAAGCAGATCGCCGCTCAGAACTCCTATGTCACGACCGTGCAGCGTGGCAAGGAAGCCATCTATCGAGCCCCGTGCGAAGTCGACCGCGTGAAAACAGCTTCATTGCCAGCCTCGGCGCCGCCGAGCGGCGTCCGACTGACGATCCCATCGGAAATCAAACCGTAATAGGAAGCCGCCAATGCCTTTCATCGAAGGTACTTTTACAGCTGCATGGCAAGAATCGGCTGTCGTTGTGGCGACGGGGCCATCCAAGTCATATCTGGTCGATGTGAGCGCGGGACCGTCTGTAACGATGGCCGCCATGCTTCAGTATGCCGGATCAACATCGTGGTTTCGTCACGAGATCAACCTGCTTGGCGACACGGCCACGATTCCCAGCCTGAACACTGGCGACAGCATCAAGATCGTCTGTGAGTATCTGCCGGCTAGCGCTACGGCCAAGTATGGCCTGAACGTCGTGGCGGATGCAGCTGGTGTCGGCGGCGGGTCGGCTTCGACCATGGGCACGACGCTGGCGCTTGCTGGCTTCCAGAAGATCACGGATGGCACCTCAGTTGCGGCCGTCAAACCCGCCTCGAGTGCAGCAGTTGCCGATGATCCCGCGGTCGTTGTCGCCATATCTCCAAGCAGCCGCCTCCAGAGTGACGGCGCGGTCGTTCCGGGGACGGTGGCGACCGCGTCTGGCCTGGCTGGTATGCAGTACAATACCGCGCTGCCTGCCATGGCTAATCTTCAGCAAGTTGCCCTGCAGGCAGACTCTCAGGGCCGTCTCATCGTCAATCCCAGGGCGCGGCACGTCATCGGTCCCGCTGGTCTGTCAGCCCTCAACACCGACCTGATCACCGGCACCGTCAATGGCTGGTTCGACGCTGAAAATGCCCGCAGCATTGGCATACAACTGATCGGCTCCGCTGGAATCACCGGAGGTGGCGCTATCCTTGAGCAGACATCAGACCCAATCCTTGCGCCAGCAGGCGTTGTGTTGCCTTTCTTTGAGCCGGCAACCTTGTCTCCACCGAGCAACAACGGCATCGGCATCGCTGCAAACTCCATGCGGCTTGTCGCGGCGAATTTGACCGCACGATACATCCGCGCACGGCTATCTGCCGCCATGGTCGGTGGCACAGCTCAGGCTGTCCTTCTACTCTCCCCGCAGGTTGGCCCTGCATATGGCAATGGCATCAGCTTTGGCACCAACAGCATTGGCAACGTTGGTGTTGTTGGATCAGCGCAGCCGTCAGCAAATCTTGTCGTAGCTGAAATTGCATCAAGCGCCTTGACGGTGACAACCACGTCAGCTAGCATCGCACCGACATGGGCCGCAACTCATATCGTGCAATTGGCTGTCACGGCTGTCTCTGGCACCACTCCGACCCTTGATTGCGTGGTGCAAGACTCGATCAATGGAAGCTGGGTCGATCTCTACACGTTCCCTCGGGTCACCGGCCCGACAACGATCCAATCTCCACCCCTGGCGATGCGCGGGACTGCCCTGCGATATGTGCAGACGGTCGGCGGCACGGCGCCCAGCTTTACAAGAGCCATCTCCCGAGTGCCAAGCGTGGCTGCGGTGCCAGCCTCGCCACCGACAGCGGGCGCTATGACATCGGTTGCGGCGGCTTCCGCAAATACCCTCATTCTTGCGGTCAACCCATTCCGAAAGGGTGGCTACGTCTTCAACGAAAGCACCTCCATTCTGCGGTTGGGTCTGAGCAACGCTGCTGTGTCCGCGACATCCTATACCGTGCAGGTGGCGGCGTCTGGATTCTATGAACTGCCGAGCACACCAGGCGGCTGTTACACGGGCGAGGTCCGAGGTTTCTGGGATACCGCGATTGGCTCGGCTCGCGTGACGGAGATGGGCTAATGCCCCTGTTCAAATTAGATACAATAACGGCCGCTGCGGCCGTTGCGGCAACGGTGGACGCCGCTGGGCCATGGGTTGCAAGCACGGCTTATCTGGCCGTGGTACAGTTCTCTGCGCGGACGCCTGCGACTGGCGCCAGCGTCGACAGCAAGGGGCAGACGCTTCTGGCCGACAAGCTATATAACTTCGTCTATCCGACGGCGCAGACGTCGGGAGCGGCCATCACCATTGCCGAGATTGCCAAGATGGAAACGGTTGGATCGGTCGCAGCCTCGTCGATGCCGACCACGACGATTGTGCTGGCCTCGACGACATACACTCGACCGGCCGGACTCAAGTACGCGACTTTCAAGGCTGTGGGCGGCGGCGGCGGTACCGGAGGATCATCGCCGTCGGTCAACGCCTCAACGGTCATGTCCTCGGGGGGCGGCGGCTCAGGTGCTTATGTCGAGGTGTTGCTGACGGCTGCCCAGATAGGGCCGTCCCAGGTGCTGACCATCGGCGCGGGCGGAGCCGCTGGTGCTGGTACCGGAGTCGGAGCGCCGTTCAGCGGCGGCAATGGAGGGGCCACGACTATCGGAAGCTTGGCGTCTGCCGGTGGCGGACTGGGTTCCTTCGCGGCGGCATCAGGCGGGAACTTCCCGACCTACAGTATGGCTGGCGGCGTGGGTGGGCCATTCTCGATCACGACTGGCCAGGACCTCGGCTCGAAAGTTGGTGAGGCTGGCTGGGCATCGATGGCGATAGCCGTCAATTCTGGCACGGCCCTATCTCCCGGCAAAGGCGGATCGTCCGTTCTGGGCGATGCCCTCAGATCAAACATCGCCTTCAACAACAACACGACCGGATTTTCAGTTGCTGGTGTAAATGCTTCAGCAAACACAGGTGCGGGGGCGTGCGGGTCTGCATGCGGTGGTGCGGTCGGTGCCGCCGGGGTCAATGGCGGTGTCGGCGGCAGCGGGAAAATCATCATCACTGAGTTCTTCTGAGGTCGCTCAAGCCGCGATCATCTCCCGATCCACCACCGTCAGCCGCTTGCCGCCGAACACATCAACCTCGACGGTCACTCGCTTGCCATTGGCATCGAGCTTGGCAATCGTCACCGGCATGCCATGATAGGCCGTTCCGTCGAGCTTGACCACTTGTCCGATTGTGAGGGCGGCAACAACGTCGCCCTCCATTCTCGACCGGCCGCTCTGCCGGAACAGGGGCTGCATCTGCACATTCGGGATGCGGTAAGGAACGCCGCGCACCAAGATGCAGCCACGGACGTCCTTGTGACCATGCCACGGCTGATCGCAGAACACGTAGGAGCGCACGATCGGCTGCTCCTTCTCGCGCACCGTGGTGCCCTTGGAACTCCTGGCGTGATGAAGGACCGTCTCGACCGGCACGAATACGGTGTGCCCTTGGGCGCGCAGGTCTTGCGCAACCGACAGCTCTTTGTGCATCTTTCGGGCGATGTCGTAGCCAGAACGAATGTTGAGGGCGTACCAGAACGGTGTCATGCGCATCCTTCACTTCTTGACCTTGGTGTCCCATGAGTCGGGCGGCGGCCGGCGGTCCTTGCTGGGGTCTTTCAGAATCCTTGGATCCCAAGCCGGAACGTCCGGGAACATCGTTCGTGAAAGCTTCTCGATTGCAGTCGCATTGCGCGTCGATCGCTCGGCGTTGGCCTTGGTGGACTCGTTGAACTTTTCCTGAATCGTGTCGATCTTCGTGCCAATCAGATCGATTCGCTTCTCAATCTCGGGCACCTTCTTGACGTTGGCGTAATCAGAAAACAGAGCCCACATCACCGTCCCCACGGCCATGATGCCGCCAACGATCGTCGCCGCCGTTCTGGCGGTCCCGGAAATAGCCTCGGCAGTTGGCTTGTTGGTGGTATCCGTAGTCATGCTATCCCCATCCCCAGGAATCTCAGCTTGGGACACCTCGTGACGCATGACCATTACAGCTTGAACCACCATTCGCCGCCCAGGTGCTCCGTGTTCGGGAGCAGGGCGGCCGACATCTCACAGAAGATTTCTCGCGTTGGCGTCTCCAGGCGTTCCTTCTCGCAGATGCGGTCGAAATCTCCAAGCCAGCGCCCGATCTGCTGACGGTCGCCGGGCTGCATCGTCGCCGTCTGTGCCCTCCAGAAGTCGTCCAGGATCAGCCGGAGCTTGCCGGGATCGCGGAGGCGTCCGCTGGCTGGCAAGAGCAGCTGTTGAGGCGCTGGGGCGGGCGCCTGGACGTGCACGGGCGCTGGCTGAACGTAGACGTTCACGGGCTGAGGGTGCATCGGTGGCGAAACAGCCGCTGGCTTCTCTTGAGCCTCATGCAAGTCAGCCATCGAAGGGACCGCGAACCAGATCAGTGCCGTGGACAGGTGCAACGCAATGCCGATGAAAATAGACACAGTCAGCATGGCACCTTCCGGCGTCATGCCAGCGTTCGTGAGTAGGGACGCATCCGCCGACGTCTTCGAGATCACCACGTCCGTGTTGTTGAGCTTGTCCCTGGCCGCTTCGAGCTTGGATGTCACCGTCTTCAAGTCGGCTTGCTTGTCGGCAAGGTCTTTGGCGCTGGCGTATTCCTGACACACGGTGCGCTGACCAGAATTGGCCGGATCGATGTTGGCGCATTTACCGGATTTCAGATAGCGGCCATCGGCCTCGATCGCAGCGACCGGGCGCACCTTGCGCGCCGCGCCGCC
>JAHEGZ010000049.1:0-2239 GCA_024644865.1 Aurantimicrobium sp. | reverse complement strand
TCGACAATCGGACGGTCCTTGCGGGGGCCTTTGATGGCCCTGCTGATCGCTTCGGCTCCCCCCATGCAGGCCTTGTGGCTCATAGGATGCTCGCTCTCGATGGGCATGCCGTGAGCGAAGTAAATGAGGATCAGTACGGAGATCAGGTTGTCCATGGTCGGGCCTCACAGCTTGATCACGAGACCGACACGGACATGCGTGTCACGAGCGCCGATCTTGCGCGTGTCAACACCGTCGAAACGAAACGTCCGGTCATCCCACTGATATCGAAGTGCCTCGATGCGCAGACCGATGTTTCCCAGCAGCATGCTCTCGATGCCACCACCGAAGACGATGCCGCGTTGGAGCTGCTCGTTGTGGCCGACGTCCGTAACTTCCAGCTTGGCATTCGTCTGTGCCATGCCGCCAGTGCCATAGATCAGAGCGGGGCCAAAGACGACACCCGCCCGAGCCCGAGCCGAGGCGATGACCTTGCTCGATCCGCGGATCGTGAACCCGCCAGCGCCAGAGCTGCCAGAAACATCAGTCACCGCGAGATCGACCTCGCCACCCACGAGGAGACCCGGCACGCCGGACACTCGATGATTGTAGCCGATGAAGCCGCCAGCGGTGTAACCGTCGCGTGGGATGCGAAAGCCGTCCTCGGTGCTGATCCGGCCGGCGGCGAGGCCAGCTTGAGCGCCGATGTAGAGGCCGTGAAATGCCGGGGCTTCGACAGCCACGACGACTGGCTTAGCTGGAGCCGGTGGTGCTGCGAGATCTGCGGCGAACACCGTCACCGAAAACACGGTCAGTGCAGCGAGTGCAGCCACGATATGAGGCATGAAGCGTCGCATTAGGTTTGTCTCCGATTTTTTCTCAAACGGACAGACGAACAACCAAACGCGACAGAGTGTGTGGGATTTCACCCTTGTACTTCGGGCTTCAGCGGATTGGAAGTTGCCGATTGGCAACGCACACCGCAGATAACGGCTCGGCAGCGGAGAGAGCCAGCGGGATGGGCGATGACACGGACTGTCGCCTTCCACGTCAGCAGTCTCTCCAGATCTTTTGAGGCCAAATTGAATGTGCGTTCTGGAGGGTTTGTCATGGCGTCACCCGTGCAGCGTTGAGAGATTTCCAGGCAGGGATGGATTCGACCGGCAGCCAAGCCGGAAAAGTATCGGACTTCGGCTTCACGCGGATGAGCGCGGCGTGTTTCTTGTAGCGCAAGGCGTAAATCCGGTAGCCGCGCGCACCATCGATGGCGATCCGAGTCCACACAGCGCTGTCGATCCCAGCCGCTTGCCGGAGCGCCGCGAACACGATCCGACAGCGCCTATCGTTAGCGGCCAAGAGCCAGCCGTACCACTCTGTCGGGAGTAGATCGGCCTTGTCGCGATTACACCGGCGGCACGCGGTGACGAGGTTGTCCGTGGCGTTCGATCCGCCACGGCTCTTTGGGTGAACATGGTCTGTGGTCCGGCCGCCGTTGTCCCAGAACGACTCGTTGCAATACGGGCAGAGTTCAAACTTCGTGGCGATGTGGACGAGGCTCATGACCGTTTGAACTCCGTGAGCCCGCCAGTGTGACGGTGATAGCCGAGGATGCCGGGAGGCTGATTGAGTGCGCGCTTGGCTTTTCGAGCCTCATCCCAATCGATGGAGTCTCCAAGATTTTTTGGGAGAAGTCCCATGCTGGCTATTTCTCGCCCTGTGAACTCGAGTTGCTCCCCATCATCATAGATGACCAGCGAGCAGTCCTCAGTTGCTTTATACCAAACGACGTTCATTTTGCTGCCCTCGCCTTGGCCGGGCTCACCGCCCGCGTCTTCGTCGATTTGCTCTGCGCGATCTTGCGCGAAACGCTTTGGCCTTTCGGGGCCGTCGGCTTGAGCGTCGTCTTGCCGCTGGACTTGTCCGTGACCGGTTTGACGTTCTTCACGCGGGGCTTGTGGCCTGTCATGACAAAATCCTTTCGATGAGTTGCGCCGTTTCGGGAATTTTGAAGGCGTTGTTCGGGAGCGGAACTGTGACGATCACCTCCCCCGTGAGAAAATCGATACCGCCGGCCTCGTTCAGTCCGTAGGTTCCTGGCCGAGCGCGCTGCAGAGCCGACTGCAATTCGGCCATGGCCTGATCTTTCGTAATCGGCATTTGGCGAGGTCACTTATGCGACCTCCAATTGGTTTTCAAACATGTCCAACTGCGGATCGACCGCACGCATGTACGTCTCGATAAGCGCGGCCGCTTCCTTGCG
>JAHEGZ010000057.1 GCA_024644865.1 Aurantimicrobium sp. | reverse complement strand
GCTGGGGGCTGTTCAGAGGTTCAGCCCCGATTAGGGGTTGTAGACCGAGGCGATGGTGCCGGAGGTGATGCCCTTAGAGGCACCGAACATCAGTTCCATCGAGCCGATCAGGTTACGCGTGGTCGGGTCAACCCAGACGTTGTAGTAGACGTTGACGCCGAGACCTTCGACCGGGACGACTTCGCGCATCAGGAACTGAGCGCCGACGCTGTCGAGGTCAGGGGCCGCAGCGGCCATCGCCACCGCTTCAGCGGAGCAGGCGAAACCGGCGAGTTTGGCTTCGGACGGGAACTGGGAGGCGTAGTAGACGCCGCCTTCGAAACCGTAAGCACCTTCAGCGAGAGCGAGGGAGGTCGTGCTGGTCGGGATGAGCTGGCTGTAGATGCCAGAGTTCACGATGAGCGCCTTGCGGCCGGCCTTCGAGACGCCAGCCCAGAGAGCCTTCAGCTGAGCGGAGCCAGGGGTGACAGCCGAGTCAGCGGCGGTGACCGTGGCGGCGCCGAAGTTAGCGACGGTGATAGGGGCGGTAGCGGCGGACCAGATGGAGTCGGCGAGCTTGTCCATGTTGATCTTCAGGATCTTCTCGAGCTTGACGCCGTTCTGGATGTCAGCGTACGAGAGGCCGAAGGGCTGGTAGAGATGGTTCAGCGTGACGGCAGAGGCACCGAGGGTGCTGTCGCCGATGGTGTTGAACGAGGTCGGGTTGGTCAGCGTGGCGCTGCCAGCGGTGGAGAGAGCCACCTGGACGACGTCCTTCGGGCGCTTGACGTCGGCCGAGAAATCGGACGTGAAGTGGCGAAGAGCCGCGAGGCGGTTCGAGAGGGAGGTGAGGCTGAGTTCGGCGACGGTATCGACGATCAGCGCGCTATTGATGGTGTTGGCCATGGTATGTTAGGAAAAAGGGTTGAGGATTATTTGGTACGGAAAAGGACGGACTTATGCTTCTTGAAGAAGGCGCGGCGCTCGGGGCCGGCAGGCATCGAGGCGTACTGGTCAGCCAGGGAGACGGCGGCGGCTTCGGCGGTGCCTTCGGACTTCACCGGCTCGACGCCAGAAGAGGCAAGGATGGCGGCTGCTTCCTTCACGCCGGACTGGGCAGACGCTTCGAGGGCGGCGACCTTGGCGTTGGCTTCTTCGAGCTTGGCGGTCAGTTCGGCGAAGGCGGAGTCCTTGGTAGCAAGTTCGACCTTGGCCGAATCGAGTTCGGCGGAGACGTTGACGGCGGCGGCTTCGACGCTCTTGCGGAGATCGTCGCGTTCGGCGGTCAGGGAGAGGACGGCGGCTTCAGCAGCCTTCACGCGTTCTTCGATGGTCATATACTATTGGTAGGTCGGTAAGTTTAAGCCTGCGGAATCACCCACAGTTTGCAGATGCCGTTCGGGTCGATGTCGCCCGAGACGATACCGCATCCACGGGGGCCACGGTAGAACACGCAGTTCTGGCAGAGGAGGCCCTCGGAGGCGAACGGAGACGCAGCGACGTAATGGGAACCATCCGGGCCGGTGCTCTGGTCGAACGGACCGAAGAGCTCTTCGACGTCGGAGTAGGACTCGACCATCTCCTTCTGGCGAGGGGTCAGCAGTTCGAGGACGGAGTCTTCGACTTCGGCGGCGAGTGGCTTGGCGATGGCCTGAGCCTTCTTGCCGGACTTGCTCATCGTCGGCATCTTCTTGGCGTCCTTGCCGTCAGTGCTCTCGAAGGATGCCAGGGCGGAAGCGAACGAGGTCGCCAGACCGGTGATGAGACCCTTGGCGGCGGCTTCTTCGCCGGTGAACACTTGGCCTTCCATGTCGGCGCGGTTCGCCATCGTACGCTTGCGGAGCACGACCTGCTTGAACTGTTCGTGCATGGCCTCGATGCGGGCCTGCTCTTCGGCTCGCATGGCGTCGCTGTAACCTTCGCCTGCCACGTTCGCGGCCTTGTACTTACCAGCACGGAAGATTTCCATCTTCAGGCCGATCTGCTCGTAGTAGGCGGCGTAGGACTCATCGACCATGATTACTCCGATGGAGCCCACGTAGGCGCTGTTAGACGCGGTGACTTGGTCGGCCTGCGAGAAAGCATAGATGGCACCAGAGGCCATCAGGTCCTTGGTATAGGCCATCGTCGGCAGCGGGATGCTGGCGATCTTGTCGGCGAGCTCAGGCGTGCCGAGCACCGTGCCACCCGGAGAGGACACGTTGAAGGCGATGCGATTGACCGCAGGGTTGGCAATAGCGTCTTCAATCTGTGCCGTGATGTCTTCCATGTCGGCACCGCCAGTGAGCTTCTCAAACTTGGTCAGTCCGACACCTAGGACACCCTTCACGGAAATCACTGCCGTGCCTGCCTGAGTCACGTAGGGCTTCTCGACCGGGTTGAAGAACATATC
This sequence comes from Aurantimicrobium sp., assembly GCA_024644865.1. Classification (GTDB taxonomy): domain Bacteria; phylum Actinomycetota; class Actinomycetes; order Actinomycetales; family Microbacteriaceae; genus CAIOLM01. Next base: position 4,202 of record JAHEGZ010000057.1, on the reverse strand, counting down.
GAGAACGCCATCGACCACGCCGTATTTCTCGGCGTACTTCGCATGGTTAGCGGCTTTGATGGGGTCGCAGAGCATCGGCTCGCGGCCGCAGAGGGCGTTGTGTAAGGCTTTCACTTGGTAGAGGGGTCGATGGGTTCAGGGATGTCCAGGTTGTCGGCGACATCAGCCGGGGTCTGGCTTGCGGCCTGCCCCTGCTGAAGCCAGTTAAACGCAGACTGGTAAAGCATCCAGAGCGGGATGTTCCGCTCCTTGGCCTTGTTGATGCGCTTCTCGGCTTCGGTGGCCAGCGTCTCAAGGGTATCGTCGAAGGTGGCGCCCTTCTTGCCTAGGATGGCCGAGGACGTGGTCAGACCCATCTGAAGGTCTGCACGGTCTTGCGCGGCTTCTCGGCCAGCATCGACGGTGACGTCACGAGGGGTGATCCAAGAGACGCGGTTGAAGTAGGGGTCTTCCGGCAGTTCACCGTTGGCGATACCCCACGAGATGACGTAGGTCCACGTCGGGTCGCATACGGTGTCGATGATGAGGTTCTGCCACTTACCAGCCACACGGCTCACCTTAGCGGCGACTAGTCGGATGGCTGGGCCTGTGATGCCAGAAGGGTCGGAGACGTACTCGACAGGGAGCAGTTTCACGATGTCGCGCTCGATGGCCTTCATCATGCCCATCCACGCCTGGGACGGACGGGTCTGCGTCAGTTGCTCGAAGGATTCGTTCGTATCGACCACCAGCAGTTTGCCGCCCATCTGGCTGGCGATGCGTTCGCAATCGGCGCCGCCACCGGCAAAGGCGTTGGCCGGGTCGTCTTGCAACACGCCCCCCTGCTTCTTGAGGACCAGCGTATGATCCGCCGAATCGCGGGCTGCGCGAACCTCGAGGCCGAACACCTCCAGCTGGTCTTGCATCGACCCGAAGCTAGACTGAAGCACTGGATAGCCACGGACGGCGGACGAGCGCTCGAACTCGCAGATGTGGCTCATCGACTCGGCAGGGACGAAGCGGTCCTTCTTGTCGCCATCCACGTAGACATTGTAGCCGAGGACTTCGCCGTACTCTCCGAGGTAGACGCCATCGACGCACTTCGGGTTGAACTCGTCGCGGGTCGGACCGACTCGGTGGGCCTCGATGATCTGGACGCGAGGCCGGCCGGTCTTTGGGTCAACGGTCTGGACGAGGAACGAATCCCCATCGACGAGGTCGCCGAATAGGCTGAGTTTCTGGACTTGGCCGAACGTGAAACGCCCGGTGGAGTCGCACCGCTTCGACCAGTTGCGGAAGTACTCCTGGTACAGCATACCCTTGGCAGGGTCTTGGGCCTGCGACTGGGCGATGAGTTCGTCACCGATGGTCACCAGAACGACCTCGTCGATGACCTGCTTGTAGGTCGGAGAGTTGCGGATACCCCAGCGGCTCTTGCCGATCATCTGCACCCGGTTGTTCGAGGTCAGTTCCTTGCGAGCATCAACGGGTACGCCGTTGAACAGCATACGCCGCGCACCCGATTGGGTCGTGCTGGCGTATTGCCCGTAGGTGACGGACGCCTGCTTACGCGGCGCTTTCGCTTCGGGCTTCTTGGCAATCTTCTTGGGAGGCATCAGAGGTCAACGCGGTAGGTCCAATTCTTCTGGATAGAGGTATGGGAACCGCCATATTTCTTGCTGTCCAGCTTTGATAACGCGTAATTGAGTTCCTGAAGCCTCTCCTTGGGCGGGATGCCCCACGCCTTGTTGACGCTCGTGCCACTGTCAGAGTATGACGTGACCGCTAATCCAAGTTCGGCCAGCGCCTGCTGCTTGTATGCGAGCAAGGTGTCCTCATCTAGGCCGACAAAGAGTCCGAGCATATACTATTGCCTCGCAGGTAGGGTTTGAGAGTCGTCCCGCCCGACGATGCCCCAGCGGCAGGCTACCAGCATCCCGAGCAGTTCGCAGTCGTAGGCATGGTTATGCTTCACGCCCTGGCGGAGTTTCCAAATGGGCTTGCCGTTCTCCTTTATGCGAACTTCCGAGTTCAGCTGCTCGACGTACTCAGGGGTGGCATCACGGGCGAATGTGAACACCTTCCTCGACCGGGTGCCGTAGAACAGGTCCTTGCCAGAGAGGTTCGACCAGACCACCAGTGAGGTCGGCTTCTGTACCCCCGGCACGTGGATCGCAGAGGGGGCTTGGTAGAACCGGCGGACCATGTCGCCGTTCTTCGTCTTTACGTTGAAGTACTCCTGGCCGGAACCCTTGGCGCAACCCCAGCCACGGATGGCGCACTGCTTGTAGACTTCCTGCGTGTTGTTGCCGTCGCCAGAGTCTACCATGACGAGCTGAGGATGGACGCCCCACTTGGCCGCTACCGCGTCAAGTCCTGTCCAGTCTGTCAGGCCATCGTTCGACATGACCTTCTGGTAGCACGCCAGACGGCTATGCCCGGTCCGAGCCCAGCGCCTTACGATTATCCAGAAGTGGTCGCCCTGACAGTCGATAGCGAGGCTCAGGAACGGAACGGACCCGGGCGGCGCTTCGTCCTTGTCCACGATCTGCCCTCTCGGTCCGATGTAGCAGGTAGCCGACCACTCGTCAGCCATCGCATAGTCCGAGGACTCGGTGCTCACGACGAGCGTGCCCGTCTCATCCGACCAAGGCAACGCAAGGTACTGCTGCTTGAACAGCATACGCGGAGTCAGGTCTCCGAGCTCGGCGACGTCCTTGGCCTTTATCATGTCTACGGCCAGCGACCCCCAGCTCGTCGATGCGAGGGCGTTGACGTGCAGGCCGACGAACCCGGCCTTCTCGGCCTTGGCCGTAGCGACGAACCCGGCCCCGCGCTCGACCTCGTTGGCGATGCTCCGTACCTCGTCGTTGTCCTCAAGCCTGACGCGGCAGGACGGGCACTCGTAGGTCGTGCCAGCCTGCACCTGTTCCAAGTCCCAGCCGTCGATGTTCTTCGCACCCTCCGGGAACCTGATGTAATCCCACTGCCACGCCGAACGAGCACCGCAGGCCGGACACGCCATGTGCCACTCGCGCTGGTCGGTCATCAGGTAGTACTTCCAGAACTCCGCTCCCTGTCCTTCGATGTTCCCTGGCTGGCTCTCGTAGATCGCCTTCGACGCGAACGCCGCCGCCTTTAGTCGGGACAGACTCATCGCAATCGCACCGTTCGGCCACTGCCAGCACTCCGAGCCGAGGACGTAGCGGACGTGCAAGGACTGCAGGTGCTTCTCCGTCGAGGCAGAGCGGTTATGAATCAGCGAGCCGTCCGCGAAACGAAGCGTGCCCGACTTGTCGTTATCGTCCGCAGACATCTGCGTACGGATATCGGACACCTGCTCGAACAGGGGCCGCAGCTCGTTCAGCGTGAACCCTTTCGCCTTGTCCTGGCTGTCGAGGTAGATGGCCATCGACGCCCGGCGGTTTGCCATCAGGTACGCCGCGTTCAGTTTCAATGTCAGCGTCTTCCCGCAGCCGATGGCCCATGGCATGAACAGCCGCGAGGTCGTTGACTGGTTGAAGATGCGCACGGCCTCCGCGATCCACGGCCACCGCTTCGGGTTGTACCCGCCGTCGAACACGCCTGCCGGAATCTTCTTCACGTTGTGGCGCAGATAGTCCACAGGGTCGGACATCGCCGACGGCTTGATGACCGCCAGCGCTTCCGCGAGCAGTTCTTCGCCGGTCATTCGTTCGGCGCTCGGAACACGTCCGAGGCGTTGGCGATCTTGTTGCGGGCTTCGAGCGCCCACTGCGTCAGCACCGTGATGGCCTTGATAGGGTCCTTTGGGTTTGCGTTCTCGCCGCACTCGGAGGCCAGCGCTTCGAGACGCTCAACCACTAGTCCGGCCAGACGCAACGCCGCTTCACGCGCCTCGGTAGCGTCGATGGTCGAACGTGCCGCCAGCGCACGACGCTCTGATTCTTCCTGCAGGGCCACGAGTTGCTTGAGGCTCTGGCCGTAGGTGACGCCATACTTGCCAGTCTCAGCATCGCCGGAGCGAAGCATCCGTTCGTACTTCTCGCGGGCGAGCACGACCAGGCTCTCGTGCTTGCGGATCGTCTCGGCGAAGTTCGCGTCAGGGATTCCCTCCACGTCTACGGACTCACGCTCTTTCTTCGGTCGCCCCGGCTTACGCTTCATCGGCACCAAATCAAAAACAGGCGTTTTTTGTTCGTTTTCAGAATCCATGTTTAAAAAAACGGCGGGGTGGCAAGCCA
>JAHEGZ010000053.1 GCA_024644865.1 Aurantimicrobium sp. | reverse complement strand
GCAGCGTCTCGCGCGGCCGACGCCATCGAGGCAGCGCTCACAAAGTAGTTTCGCGAACGAGCCCGCGAGAACTAGCCCGCGAGCACTAGCGCGCGTGTTCGGTCAGGACGCGAATGACCGCCTCAGCCGCATGACCCTCACCGTAGGGGGCGGCGTCTGTGGGAGACGGTGCCGATCGGTTTACCGCGGCCAGAATCTCGTCAGCGGTGTTGGCCAGAATGTTCCAGCCGAGGTCAATGGTTTCAACCCACTCGGTCTCGGTGCGAACCGTGGTGCACGGAACGCGAAGCAAGAACGCCTCCTTTTGCAAGCCTCCCGAGTCGGTCACGATTCCGCGCGAGTGCATGGCGAAGGCCAGCAGATCAGGGTAGGCCAGAGGGTCGCGGGCACGCAATGAACCGACATTGAGGTCGATGCCGGCCTCTTTTGCCTTGGCAACAAGTCGCGGGTGTGCCAACAGAATGACCGGGTACGGCAGCGTCGAAAGCGCGGCAACAACTTGACCGAGCTTCTCGGCACTGTCGGTCGTTTCTGCCCGGTGCAGGGTTGACACGAAGTACTCACCCGGGGTCAGACCCTCGGCCGCGACAACCGCCGGGATGGCCGAGCCGATCGAATCGCGGATTGTGTAGAGCACATCCGTCATGACGTCGCCGACCAGAATTGAGCGGTCGGCCAGGCCCTCGTCGGCCAAGTGTTCCATGGCAACCTGCGTCGGAGCAAGACACAGGTCAGCGGCGTGATCGGTCAAAACCCGGTTGTGTTCCTCAGGCATGCGGCGGTTGAATGACCGCAGTCCGGCCTCGAGGTGAGCCAGGGGGACGTGCAGTTTGACCGCGCTCACGGCTGCCGCGAGCGTCGAGTTAGTGTCACCGTACGCGAGCACCCAGTCGGGCTTGTACGTGAGAAATACGTCGTCGAGAGCGGCGAGCATGGCGCCGGTCTGAGCTCCGTGGCCGCCCGAGCCGACGCCAAGGTGCTCGTTCGGGGCCGGGATGCCGAGGTCTTCGAAGAACACGTCGGAGAGCATGGGGTCGTAGTGCTGTCCGGTGTGCACAATGATGTGCTCGGCTCCCGCCTTGGCTGCCGCGTGTGCAATCGGGGCGAGCTTGACGAACTGCGGGCGAGCGCCGACAACACTAATGAACTTCATTACTTCAGTATATTTTGCGAGCCGTGCAACTAACCGCAGGCGGTGATGCGCCACAGCGAGGCTTCCCCGACCGAAGCGACCTTCGTCACCGAGGGATTGTGTTCCAGGTTGATGAGTCCGGCGTACACGTGGTTCTCGCCGTGTACTTCTTTACCACCGAAGTCGAGTACGAAGCCCACGTTGTTGGCGCGAACTGAGGCACACACGGCAGGGTCGGTGGCGGCATCCTGCAGGTGTTGCGTGATGGGGAGCACCTTGAGGTCACGCACTCCCGGGCGAGCAAGAATCGGAATACGGTTGGCAAACGCATAGACGAGGGCCGTGCCTGTCCACGGATTTCCCGCAATCTTCACCTCGGGCCCAACGATGGCGTCGACCTGGTTGAGCAGAGCAAGCTCGTTGGGTGTCAGGAGTTTGGATTGTGCATCCATGACGTAGTCCTGGTGGCCGCGGGCCTGTTGCTGGTCGAGGTTGGAGAACTGCACGCCAACGAGGGCGATCGCGACCACAACGATAGCTGTCAGGACCGCAGCTCGCCGTTGAGCCAGAGCGGGTATCTTGCGGCGCGCGAAGTCGATGACCCAGACCAAACCGAGGATGGCTAGCGGCGCCTCGACAATGGCCAACAGGGCAGCCAGACGATACACGTCGCCGTACCACATGCCGATCAGGGCGGCGCGAACTAGATTGTTGCTCACCGCTGCTGCAACCAAGAACAGCCCGGCAAAGAGTATCCAGCTAAGCACCAGCCACAGCTGGCGACGACGAAGAACACTGGAGACCAGACCGGTGGTAACCAGCAGGCTGATCAGCACCGCCGGACCAAGACCCACCGGGGAGTCTGCGACGAGGTCAATGATCGCCTTGGGCCACGTGCTTTGGGGCTTCCAGAAGTTGCCGGGCTGCACCTTGTAGAAGAACGCGGCAACGAGAGCCAGGAGTACGAGGGCGGCCGCGTACATCGCGACGATGCGAATGGCCGGATCCTGAGCCGCGCGCATGCGACGGTGAGCGGCAATGAGTAGAAGCAGGACCATCGGCCCGCACAGGGCGATGACGGCTGCGGTGGCGCTCGGGTGAGCAAGGGTGATGCCCGGCAGTGCAACGAGAATCGCGATGATGCTCGCCGGTCGCGACAGGGGCGGATTGGTGGCAAAGCCCAGAGCGTTGATGGCCAGAGCCCAGACTGCGGGTACTAAGGCCAGTCCGAGCAAGAAAGCGTAGACAACGCCGAAATCCATCATCAAGTAGGGAAAGGCAGCAAAGCCGGTGCCGATGACCCCGGCGACGACCAGCGGAAGCTTGCGTGCACCGGCAATCGTGCGCGTCAGGAATATCAGGCTCAGCGGCCACACGAGGGCGCCAATGACAACGGTGACCGCAGAGACCCCTACCGGGATGCTCGAGCCCGAGACCTGCACGGTCAGTGACGTCAGATCGTGCCATCCGGCGGGGTAGAACCCTGCGCGCTCGAGGCCGGTTACCGGCAGACCCGAGATTCCCAGCGTCGTGGCCACTCCCGAGTTCAGGATGTAGCGAATCGCGTTCAGGTGGAATACGGCGTCATACGTCTGAGAAATGTTGCTCGGCAGTCCGATGGTTGCCATCAGGCGCGATCCAATGACGACCGCCGAGATCACCACGCCGGTCAGGCCAAACCGGGTGAGACCGCGCTCGGCCACGGGGGTGAATGTCTCAGGCCAGCGCCTGCCGACGAGTCGGCGAGTGAGCCAGGCAAGCAACCCGCAGATGAGCGTGGCCACAATGACGGGGATGAGACCCCACTTCACATGCATCGGCGAGATCACAATTGCCGTGCACACCAGCACGCTGATCGAGAAGACCGGCGCGAGGCCCAACAGGGCCAGACGGCGAAGGCCGAGGTAATAGCCGACGAATCCACCGGGAATGAGCACCAGGGCGACGGCGATAACTCCGGGCCAGACGGCATCCACCCAACTCATAGTCGCAGTCTACCGGCGGGCGGTGTGAGGGCTTGGTTAGGCTAGGGGAGTGACTTCGACCGCCAAGACCCCCCGCGTAGTCGCCGTCGTTGTCGCCTACAACCGTCGCGACTTGCTTATTGAGGCGATGAGCGCACTGGGGGCTCAAACTCGCCCCCTCGATGCCATCGTCGTTGTCGATAACGCGTCAACTGACGGTTCGGGTGAAGCCGCCAAAGCCACTTTGCCGTCGATTGACTTGGTGTGCCTAGAAGCCAACACGGGCGGCGCCGGCGGGTTTGCCGCCGGAATTGCTCGCGCGACCGAGCACCACAATCCCGACTGGGTCTGGCTCATGGACGACGACACTATTCCCACACCGACCGCGCTCGCCGAATTGCTCGCCGGAGCGACAAGCGCCCCTGACATCACTGTTGCCGGGTCGCGGGTGGTGTGGCACGACGGCCAAGATCACCCGATGAACACTCCGCGTGAAAATCCCTTCGGCGGCTCGGCGTGGAAGGTCCGGGCGCGTGAGCTCGGTGGCCTTGCCGTGCGCAGCTCGTCGTTCGTGTCGATGCTGATCTCGGTGCCACGGATCCGTGAGGTCGGTTTGCCGGTTGCCGAGTACTTCATCTGGAATGACGATTTTGAGTACTCGGTTCGCTTGATTCGCGGTCACCGCGGCATCTTTGTTCCGGCCAGTGTGGTCGTGCACAAGACCAAGGTTCTCGGTTCGACCGACGCCGATCCGGGCGCACGCTTCTATTACGAGGTGCGAAACAAGGTGTGGCTCATGCGTTTGTCGAAGGGTCTCTCACTCTGGGAAAAGCTGGTCTACTCGGCCTCGACTCTTCGTCGGTGGCGCAGAACCGTTGCCACGAGCACCGAGCCCGAGGTCCTGATTCGCGAGCGCAAGCGCGGATGGAGCGACGGATGGCGCACCCGCCCCCGCTCGACCACCGAAGTCTTGGCGGGGCTGGGCGCGGTGAGCAACGATGTTGCCGCGCTAGAGAAGGCAGCCCGAGCGTGAGCCCAGCTACACCGTTTTCGCTGCTGATCCCGGTTTACGCCGGTGATAACGCCGACTACTTTGTGCGCGCCTTCTTCTCGAGCGTGCAGGAGCAAACCCTGCGCCCGACCGAGGTTGTGTTGGTTGAAGACGGCCCGGTCAGTGCGGCCATGGGAGCAGCGATCGAGCGCCTGAGCGTTGAGTCACCGGTTTCGGTCACGAGAGTGAAGCTCGCTGAAAACGTTGGGCTGGCGCGCGCACTCGAGGCCGGCCTGGCTCGATGCGCCTATGACGTGGTTGCCCGCATGGACGCCGACGACATCAGCGAGCCCACCCGCTTCGCCGAACAGCTCGCCGTGCTCGAGCGTGGGTACGATCTGGTCGGCACCGGTCTGGTGGAATTTGCCGGACACGAAGAGAACTTGGGTGCAACGCGAATTCCGCCAACAACTCCCGCAGACATTTCGCGTTCGGCCCGATTGGCGCAGCCGTTTCACCATCCGACGGTCATGTATCGCAAGAGCGCGGTCGCCGCTGCTGGCGGATACCAAGACATTGGCCCGATGGAGGACTACTGGCTGTTCGCGCGCATGATTCACCGCGGTGCCAGTGTGACCAACATTGCCAAACCACTCGTGCGATATCGGGTGAGTGCGGGCGCTTACGCTCGACGCGGGGGCGTCGACAAACTGCGAACCGAGCTGAGCCTGCAGCGCCACCTTCGTGAGCTGGGATTCACCACCCGCGGCCAGTACTGGCGAAACGTGATCGTTCGCGGCGGATACCGACTCGTGCCCGAGGCTGTTCGACGCAGGGCCTACCGTAGGCTGATAGCCAACCGTTTTGCGGATGATTCAGCCGCAGCCAACTAAGTAGGGGCAGTATTCGTGTCGTTTGATCTCGTCGTTGTCGGATCGGGTTTCTTCGGGCTCACCATTGCCGAGCGAGCCGCCGAGCTGGGCAAGAAGGTCATTGTCATCGACCGACGCCCCCACATCGGCGGCAACGCGTACAGCGAGTTCGAGCCCGAGACGGGTATCGAGGTTCACCGGTACGGCGCACACCTCTTTCACACCTCCAACAAAGTGGTGTGGGAGTACGTCAACCGCTTCACTTCGTTCACCTCGTACGAGCACCGCGTCTACACGCAGCACAAGGGTGAGGTTTACCCGATGCCGATCAACCTCGGCACGATTAACCAGTTCTTCCGTGCCGCACACTCGCCAAGCTCAGCTAAGGCGCTCATCGCGCAGCAGGCTGGCGAGGTATCCACCGACAACATCACCAATCTCGAAGACAAAGGCATCTCGCTGATTGGTCGCCCGCTGTATGAGGCGTTCATTCGCGACTACACCGAGAAGCAGTGGCAGACCAGCCCGCGCAACCTGCCGCCCGAGATCATCTCGCGCCTGCCCGTTCGCTACAACTACGACAATCGCTACTTCAACGATGATTTCGAAGGCCTGCCGGTTGGCGGATACACGGCCTGGCTCGAAAAGATGGCTGACCACCCGAACATCGAAGTCCGACTCAACACCGACTTCTTTGATGATTCGCAGCCGATCAACAAGAAGGCCATCGTCGGCACGGTTCCCGTGGTGTACACGGGCGCGCTCGACCGCTACTTCGACTACTCCGCCGGAACGCTAACCTGGCGCACGCTCGACTTCGAGCAAGAGGTCGTCGATGTGCCTGACTTCCAGGGCACCCCGGTCATGAATTACGCCGATCTGGATGCGCCCTTCACGCGCATCCACGAATTCAAGCACTTCCACCCGGAGCGTGAGTACCCGACCCAAAAGACGGTCATCATGCGGGAGTTCTCGCGCTTTGCCGAGGGGGAAGACGAACCGTACTACCCGGTCAACACCCCCGATGACCGCGCCATGGTGCTGGCCTACCGCGAGCTGGCTGACGCCGAGTCGAACGTGTTCTTCGGTGGGCGCCTGGGCACGTACCAGTACCTCGACATGCACATGGCGATCGCCTCAGCGCTGACCATGTTCGAGAACCAGCTACGCGAAGTTCTCTAGCCCGTTAGCCGCAAGGCGAGCCGGCTACTTGATGCCGATGGTGCGCTTCCACGCCTCGACCGAGGTCATCTCGGCCAGACCCGCACGATACGTTTCAGCGAGCGTCGACCAGTTCTTTCGAAGGTCGCGGTGCATTTTCAACGTGTGCTGAAAACGTCGTTTGAACTGTTTCGAGTCTCTTCGGTAGATGGCTTTTCCACTTCCATCGGCCAGAGACACCATGACGCTGTCGTAGTTGCCGAGTCGCCACCACGTTGCCTGCGCAGCCGTGAGGGCCGCCTGCGGGCGCTCACCCAAGTGTGCCTTGGGCGGCTTGGTCATGTGACGAACGGTGTTTTTGGCCAGCCACAGCATGAGCTTCCAGCCTGGAGGACGCGTTTGCGTCGGCGAGATGTCGACCGTGCTCAGTGGCTCGGGCATGGCTGCCGGGTCGCGAATGATGGTGGTCTCGGGAAAC
>JAHEGZ010000037.1 GCA_024644865.1 Aurantimicrobium sp. | reverse complement strand
TAACGAGTGCACCGACGACCGCGTGAATCAGGCGACCGCGACCACCGAAGAGGCTGACGCCACCCACAACCGCTGCAGCGACACCATTGAGCACAATCGTGCGGCCCATGGTCGACTCGACAGAGCCGATGCGGCTCGCGTGAAGAACGCCCGAGAATACGGCGAGCGTTGAACACACCATGAATGCGGTGATACGAACCTTGGTGACCTTGATGCCCGAACGGCGAGCGGCCTCCGGGTTGCCGCCCACGGCATAGAGGTGACGACCAAACAGCGTACGGTCGAGCACGAAGGTACCGACGAAGAGGATTCCCAAGACAACCGGAATCACGATTGGAACACCGCTGATCGCAACAACCGAAACGCTTCGGTTCTCATTCAGGATGAAGACTGTGGCTCCACCAAGAACGGCGATCGCTGCGAGCTTGAAGTACATGAGAGAGATGGGACGGTTCACCAGACCCGAGCGGGCGCGGCGACTGCGGTCCCAGAGCGAGAGCCACGTCGACAGTGCGAGCATAATGACCAGCAGTGCCCATCCAGACCACACCGGCATGTTGTCGTTCATGAGCGACTTGATGAACGGGATGTCGATGCGGAAGATGCCACCGTCACCCAGCAGGATCAGCTGCAGTCCTTGGAAAGCAAGGAAGAAGCCCAGCGTGACCACGAATGAGGGAACCCCAATCTTCGCCACGAAGAAACCAATGACCGAACCGACCAGTGCTCCGAAGGCCAGCGAAAGGATGATCGACAGAATCGGGTCGAGACCAAATCGCTGATTCAAAATTGTAAAAATAGCCAAGCCGACACCGGCCGTCACGCCGGCGGAGAGGTCAATCTCGGCGAGCAGCAGCACGAACACGAGCGCGATGGCCAGCACGGCAAGCTCAGCCGTCTGTACGAACAAGTTTGCGATGTTGAGCTTGGTGAGAAAGTAAGGGCTCAGCGCTGAGAACAGCACACCAAGCAGGATGAGGGCGACAACCGCGGGCAAAGCACCCATTTCGCCGTTGCGCAAGCGCTGGAAGTAGGCGCCTACCTGGTCGCGAAGTGTTCCCTCGTGACCTGATCCGAGTGACTGGCTGCTCATTCGTCGTCTCCTTCGATGACCTTGGTGCCGGTGATGTATCCGACGACGTCGTTACGATTTGTCTTGCTGGTTTCGAGGTGAGCCACCATGCGACCCAAGTACAAGACGGAGATGTAGTCGCACACTTGGAACACGTCGGCGAGGTTGTGGCTGATGATGATGACGCCGAGACCGTTGTCGGCCAATCGACGAACGAGGTTGAGCACCTGCTCAGTCTGGGCAACGCCCAGTGCAGCGGTGGGCTCATCGAGGATGACCAGCTTCGCGTTTCGCAGAACCGAGCGGCCGATGGCTACCGTCTGGCGCTGACCGCCCGAGAGGGACGAGACCTTCTGGCGAACCGACTTCACGGTGCGCACCGAGAGCGACTGAAGTGCCTTGATGGCGGCCGACTCCATGGCTGCCTCGTCGAGCGTTCCCTGACTCAGTTCTTCGCGACCCAGGAACATGTTCTGCACGATGTCGAGGTTCTCGCAGAGGGCGAGGTCTTGGTAAACAACCTCGACACCCAATGCTGCTGCTTGACGCGGGTTTCCGAGGTGAACCTCTTGCCCTTCGAAAGTCACGGTTCCTTCGTCATAGGGCTGGACGCCCGAAAGACCTTTGATGAGGGTGGACTTTCCGGCGCCGTTGTCTCCGACGAGCGCGGTGACTTTTCCGGCGTAGGCGCGAAAGTCGAGACCCTTAAGTACGTCGACCGGACCAAAACTCTTTTTGATCCCGGTGAGTTCGATGAGCGGCTGCGTCATCTCATCTCCTTTGATGCGATTAGATGAAAACTTCTGAAACTTCAGTGTGGCGCAGATCACGCCGGGCGAGAACTGTGCCGGCCCCGAAATCGGGACCGGCACAGTCTCTAGCGGGTGTTACTTCACGCCGTACTTTGCACAAGCAGCAGCAACTGCAGCGGTGCAGAGGTCTTTGGCCGTTGCGTCACCAGCGGTGACAACATCGATGACCTTCTCCGGTCCAACGAGGATCGGGGTGACAGCGATAAAGGGAGTGCCATCTGCAAGCTTCTTGTTCGCAGCGGGCTTGTCGCCCTTCAGAAGAGCAACGGCGAGTTCAACAGCAGCAGCTGCCTCAACCTTTGCGGGCTTGTAGACCGTAGCGGTCTGCTTGCCGAGGAGAACGTTCTGGAGACCAGCAACCGAAGCATCCTGACCCGAAACAGGAACAGTCTTGCCGTTCTTGTCGAGGATCGCGATAACAGCAGCAGCGTTGGTGTCGTTGGCTACCCAAACGGCGTCAACTTTGCCACCGAGCTTGGTGTAAGCCTGCTCGAATGCGGTGCCAGCCTTGGCGCCATCCCAGGTACCAGGGGTCTCAGCAGCGGGCTTGACGCCAGCAGCGGAAAGGACTCCGACAGCTCCGTCGTAGAACATCTTGGCGTTACCGTCAGCGGGGTCTCCACCAACGTAAACGACCGAAGCGGTTGCTGCATCCTTGCCGACAGCCTTCAGTCCGTCGAGGATCGACTGACCCTCAAGTGCGCCAACACCCTCGTTGTCGAACGAGACGTAGTAGTCAGCACCGTCGAAGGGACGGTCGTATGCGATCGAGGGAATGCCAGCCTTCTTGGCCTTCTCAGCGACTGCAACAGCGGCACCCTGAAGGTCATCAAGGATCATCACGCCACAGCCCTTGCTGAGCTGCTGGTCGGCGATGGTGGCGTACTTTGCGGTGTCGCCCTGGGCGTTCTGAACGTCTGCTTCGAATCCAGCGGCCTTGAGGCCTGCCTCGAGGGCGGGACGGTCAGCCGACTCGTAACGAGGCGACGACTGCGTGTCGGGGAGGATTACGCAAGCACGCTTGCTGGTGGAACCGCCCGATGCGCTACAGCCGGTGAGGGCCAAAGCGGAGAGAGCGGCAACTGCAACTGCAGAAATCAGCAGTGATTTCTTCATGTGTTTATTACCTTTCGTGGTGAATTGATTGCGGTCGCAATCTCAATTCGAGCACTGTAAAAACAAATGCTCTGGATATAAGTTGTCATAGACAACAAAAAGGCGCAAGTGAAATTCAGTCACGAATAGATAACAAATCGGAACGGTAGATTAGGGCTGTGCTCGAGTCGGATTTCTCACAACGAGGTGTTGAAGACACCACCCTCGGTCGAACGCGCGAGCATGTTCGCCAGCACAACCTCTCGACAATCCTCACGACTCTCCACAAAGAGGGCTCGCTCGGTCGTAATGTGCTCACACAGCGCACCGGATTAAACCGCTCAACCATCTCCAGCTTGGTTGCCGAACTTGAGGCGCTCGGCCTGGTTGAAGAAGTCGCGTCGACGGCACCTCAAGGCGCTGGCCGCCCGACACTCGTGGTCAGCATCCATGACTCGGTCGTCGCATTCGCCGTTGCAATCGACATCGACTCGATTGTCGTTTCTCTTGTCGGACTCTCGGGTCGCGTGCTAAAAACGGTGCGACGCCGCACGCCAGATGCCCCTGCAGCGCGAACAGCCATTGTCATGGCGCGCAACATCATCAACGAACTGCGGTCCGACCTCGATGCCGGAACGCGCATTGTCGGAGTCGGCGTTGCGCTACCCGGCCAGGTGAGTGTCTCCGACGGAGTCGTCTCAGAGCCAGCCTTCCTGAACTGGAAGCAGGCACCCTTCGCTCAGCGCCTGGGCGAAGAGATCAACCTTCCTGTCTTTGTAGACAACGACGCGAGACTGGGGCTGCTCGCCGAGCACGACTTTGGCGCCGGCAAGCCGTTTTCGAACATCGTCTACTTGGTCGGTCACGCCGTTGGCATTGGCGGTGGAGTTATCGAAGGCGGGCGCCCCCTTCGAGGCACCCGTGGATTTGCCGGTGAGCTCGGTCACTTCCGCATGTCACCTCCTGTCAACATGCCAACCGCAGGATTCTCGGGAACCCTGTCGACATCCGTTCAGCGCGACGATCTTCTCGAGGCTCTGGGCGAGACCACGATTGACGATAAAAAACTTGAGAAGGCTTTGCTTGCCTCCTCAAGCGCGCGAGTTCGTCGGGTGGTCGAGACCCAGATTGATCGCCTGGGCATCGCCCTTGCCGGTCTGATTAACATCTTCAATCCAGAAGCGGTTTTGCTGGCGGGATTCCTCGGTATCCTTCAAGCCCTCGACCCCGAGCGTCTTAGCGAGTCCGTCAAGGCCCATGTGCTCGAGCAGTCCTGGGCTCAAACACAGATCTTGCGGACACAACCCGGTAGTGACCTACTGATGATCGGCACCTCGGAACTTGCGTTCGCCCAGCTACTGCGTGATCCAGGAAGCTTCGCCTTCTCGCGGGGAGCCAACCTCAAGGCCGTTGAGAGCGAGTAGCAGTGCGTCGCGTCCTTCCCCTGCTCGGCCCAGCACTCGTTGCCGGAGTGGCGTACCTCGACCCGGGCAATGTCGCCGCGAACATGACTGCCGGTGCACGCTATGGCTACTTGCTTGTGTGGGTCGTCATCTTGGGCAACCTCATCGCGTGGCTCGTGCAGTACCTCTCGGCCAAGTTGGGTATCGCAACCGGACGCAGCCTTCCGCAACTCATTGGCGAGCGCACCGCCAACCCCTGGATGCGTCGGGCGTACTGGGCACAGGCCGAGCTGGTCGCCATCGCGACCGATGTGGCCGAGGTCATTGGTGGTGCGGTTGCGCTGCAACTTCTGTTCGGACTCCCTTTGGTACTCGGAGGCCTGATCACGGCAATCGTGTCGCTGGGCATCCTGATGATTCAGAATCGAAGCGGTGCGCGCATCTTCGAGTGGATCATCATCGCGCTGCTCATCGTCATCGCGGTTGGCTTCGGCATCGGCGTCGTTGTTGCCCCGCCGACGGCAGACGGCTTCTTTGGCGGACTGGTCCCCCGCTTCACCGACCTCGGCTCACTGCTTCTTGCCACGTCAATCCTGGGTGCGACAATTATGCCCCACGCTATTTACGCCCATTCGGCCCTCACCCGGGATCGGTTCGGCGTGGTCGATGCCGGCGCCGCCCGCACACGTGTGCTGCGAGCCACTCGCGTCGACGTAACGATTGCTCTCGTCGTAGCCGGAACGGTGAATCTCGCCATGCTACTCGTGGGAGCGAGCACCCTGAGCGGAATCACCGGCGACCTCAGCCTCAACCAAATCTTCCTGGTGCTGGGCACCACCCTCGGGCCGGCAATCGCCTTTCTCTTCGCTCTCGGCCTGCTGGCCTCGGGTCTTGCCTCGACCTCGGTGGGTGCATACGCCGGCGCTGAGGTGATGAGCGGGTTACTCAAGATTCGCGTTTCTCTCATGACTCGGCGCGCCATCACGGTCATTCCGGCGGTCGTGATTTTAGCCTTCGGAGTCAATCCACTGTGGGCCCTGATCTTTAGCCAGGTAGTGCTCTCGTTCGGAATCCCGTTCGCGCTCATCCCGCTGATTCACTTCACGCGAAAGGCTTCTCTGATGGGCTCGGCGGTCAACACAACCACAACAACGGTGCTTGCGGTTGCATCGGCCGCCATCGTGACGGCGCTAAATGTGGCACTGGTGGTCATCACCTTGGCCCAAGCTCTTGGAAGTTCAATCAACGTCTAAAGCTGAATTCTCTGTTAGGTCGGGGTAGCCTGAGGGTGAATGGAGTTGATCTCATGAGCACCACCCAATCAATCAACAGCACCACAATCCCCACCCACGATCCGGCCGGTTGGCGTCACCTGAACGAAAACTATCGCCCCCTGGATCACGACAAAATCGAAAAACTGCTCGCCGCCGAGTGGGAGCGTTTCTCGGCCACCACACCCGAATCGGGCGCTCACAATGTGCGAGCAAGCAAGGTTCTCCCTCTCGGAGTCACCTCGAGCTTCCAGCACTGGGACCCCTACCCAATATCAATTGTTTCGGCACAGGGTGCGTACCTCACCGACGTCGACGGCCGACAGGTTCTCGACATGTCGATGGGATTCGGCGCCATGTTGGTCGGTCACCTGAACCCCGCCGTTGTCGCCAAAGTGAAAGACGCCCTCGACAACACCGGAACCCTTTTCGTAACCCCGTCGCCGAGTGCGACCGAGGCGGCCGAGCGTTTCAAAAAGCGATTCGGTGTCGACATGCTTCGCTTTACGAACTCGGGCACCGAGTCAACGATGTACGCGATCCGAACGGCCCGCGCCGTCACCGGAAAGAAGGCGATCATCAAGCTCGAGGGTGGGTACCACGGTGGCTATGACCCGCTGCAGGTCTCGGTCAAGCCGCCTCTCAAGAACATCGGTCCCGCCGAGGCGCCTATCCCGGATGTCCCCTTTGAGGTTGAAGCCGGCGATGTCTTCGTCGTTCCCTACAACAACCTGCCCTACCTCCAAAAGATTATGGACGAGCACTCCGACAAGATTGCCGCGTTCATTCTGGAGCCGGTTATTGAGAACCTGTCGATCGTGCTCCCCGATGCTGGCTACCTGCAGGCTGTTCGCGAACTGTGTGACTCGCACAACATCGCGCTCATCTTCGATGAGGTCAAGACCGGTCTCACCGCAGGTGTTGCTGGAGCATCCAAGCGTTTGGGCATCAAGCCTGACCTGGTGACCCTCGCCAAGAGCATCGGTGGCGGCCTCCCAGTGGCTGCTTTCGGTGGAACCGAAAAGTACATGTCGGCAGTCGTTGACGGTCGCATGGCTCACTTCGGAACCTACAATGGCAACCCGCTCGTGATGGCAGCGGTGATGGCTGTTGACGAAATCTGCACGCCCGAGGCACTCGGTCGCGCCGAAGAAATCAATCTCACCGCAATGAAGAAGATGGATGCCATCATCACCAAGTACGAACTCCCGGCACACACTGTGGGCTTCGGCATCAAGGGCGCTGTGATCTGGTCACCCACTCCCGTGCGCAACTACCGCGACTACAAAGCCACCGACTTTGCGGTTGCCGAGTTGAGCTGGCTGTGGGGTGTCAACCGCGGCATCCTGACCCCTCCGGGTCTGGATGAGCAGTGGCTGGTTTCACTCGCGCACACGGATGCCGACCTCGACAAGATGGTCAATGCATTCGAAGAGATGGCCCAGGCTATCCGCGCATAAATCGCCCTAAACAAAAAGGGTGTCAGCCTCACGGCTGACACCCTTTTTAGTTGAGTCGGAAAGACTACTTGAGCGTAACGGTTGCGCCGGCACCCTCAAGGGCAGCCTTTGCAGCGTCAGCAGCGTCCTTCTTTGCACCCTCAAGAATGGTTGCGGGTGCACCGTCAACGAGAGCCTTTGCCTCACCGAGACCGAGGTTGGTCAGGGTGCGCACCTCCTTGATGACAGCAATCTTGTTAGCGCCAGCGCCCTCGAGAACGACGTCGAATGCGTCCTTCTCTTCAACAGCGTCAGCACCAGCGCCACCAGCGGCAGGAGCACCTGCAGCAGCGACAGCAACGGGGGCAGCAGCGGTGACCTCGAAGGTCTCCTCGAATGCCTTTACGAACTCGCTGAGCTCAATGAGCGAAAGCTCCTTGAAAGCCTCAATGAGCTGCTCAGTGGTGAGCTTTGCCATGATTTTCTCCTTGGTTTGTTTCTAAACGATGCGAAACCAGCGGGTGCTAGTTTGCAGATTCTTGCTTGGCACGAAGTGCGTCGACCGTGCGAACGGCCTTCGACAGCGGTGCGTTGAACAGGTACGCAGCGCCGAACAGCGAGGCCTTGGCGGCACCGGCGAACTTCGCCAGCAGCACCTCACGGGTCTCGAGATCGGCAAGCTTTTTGACCTCGTCTGCGGAAAGGACCTTGCCATCGAAATAGCCGCCCTTTACAACCAGAAGAGGGTTTGCCTTGGCAAAGTCACGCATGGCCTTCGCGGCGGAGACAGCGTCACCGTGCACGAAAGCGATAGCCGACGGACCAGCGAGTTGGTCGTCGAGACCTGCGATTCCAGCCTTACCGGCAGCAATCTTGGTCAGCGTGTTCTTTACCACGGCGTAGGTCGCGTTCGCACTGAGGTTTTTGCGCAGCTCCTTGAGCTGGGCAACAGTGAGACCGCGGTACTCGGTGAGCAGAACGGCGGCTGAGCTCTGGAATTTCTCCGTGAGTTCAGCGACCGAGGCTTCCTTGTTCGCCATGGCGCTCCTTGTGGTTTCTCTCCTCACACTTGTGCGTGAGGTTTCCTCAGGGCCGGCCCAACAAAAAAGCTCCAGCGCAGGAGGCTGGAGCGAACACATGCGAGCGCATGTCTTTACTTCAATCACCTACGCGGGTCTCGCTTGTTGCGAACTTCGTTCGTTGTCTGCTTGCGCACACACCGAAGGCCAGCGGTCTTTGGTAGTTCAAGAGTATGGGATGCCCTCCCGCACACGCAAATCGGTCAAGGGCAACTCGAGAGCGTCGTAAGCTTAAGACGAGACAATGTTCGTCTGTTGCGCCGGGGTTGAGACGACTTCCTTTGCGTTGCAGTGCCTACTGATTGAGACATCATTTCGTGAACGCAGTCATTACTCTGACCCCTGCTCCCACGCTTGACCGCACGTACCTCCTGACCGAAGACATGTCAGCCGGCAAGGTGAACCGTGCCAACGAGGTGCACGAGTACATGAGCGGCAAGGGCCTGAACGTTGCCCGCACCTTGCACCTGGCCAAGCACCCGGTTGCCGCGATTCTTCCGATCGGCATCCAAGACCAGCACCTGCTGTTTTCGACGCCGTTCCCTCAGATTCTTCGCATCATGCCGGTTGAGGGTCGCGTTCGCGTGAACACGACCGTCGTCGACCGCGGCGGACGCACGACCAACATCAATCAGGTTCCCATTCCGCTTTCAGAGGGCGACTGGCGCAATGTCATTGAGCTCACTCTCGAGCAGGTTTCCGACATGAATGCTGACTGGCTGGTTGTTTCGGGCATGCACCCGAAGATGGCCGACACGGGGCTGCCGATTGACCTGACCGAGCTGTTCGAACGTGCCCGCGAGATGGGCGCCCGCGTGGGTCTTGACACTAGTGGCCCCGAGCTGGCTACGTGGGCACGCAGCGGTTTTGCCAACCTGATCAAGCCCAACGCAGACGAGTTGGCCTCGCTGGTCGGCCGTGAATTGCACACCCTTGGCGACGCGATTGATGCCGGTCGCGAACTCATCGACGGCGGTCTCGAGATAGCTCTAGTTTCGCTCGGCGAAGACGGCGCCCTCGGAATCACAGCCAATGAAGTTGTCTGGGCTCGCGCGCGCGCATCCGAGGTCATCAACACCACGGGTGCTGGCGACGCATTCTTGGCGGGCTTCTTGAGCCAGGTCATTGCGCCGACCGAGCAGAACCTGCCACACACCGCCGACGACCTGCCCACCCTCGACCTGGCTGCCGGTCTCACCACGGCGTGCTCATGGGGTGCACTGGCTGTTTCGCTGCCGACGACCCTCATCGGCTCGTTCGGATCAGCTCCGACGACACAGATCCTGCCCGTTGACCGCGACCACCGTCTGGTCGACGTCGCTACCGCTCGGTACTAAGCCGGCAAACTCACGACGAACTCGGTGCGCCCCTTCTTGGAGGCAACGCTGACCTTGCCCCCGTGCGACTGCACGACGGCCTGAACAATCGCCAGTCCCAAGCCGGTACTGCCGGTAGCGCGGGTGCGTGAACTGTCGCCACGGGTGAAGCGTTCGAAAATCGTCCTGCGTTGGGCGGCAGGAATGCCTGGGCCGTTGTCTCGCACCTTGATCTGAACCTGAGCACCCTCGCGAACGAGGGTGACATCCACCATGGAGCCCGCCGGGGTGTGAATGCGAGCATTCGCCAGCAAGTTCGCCAGCACCTGGTGCAGACGCGCTTGGTCACCGGCAATCGACACAGCCTCGTCGGGCAGGTGAAGTTTCCACGTGTGGTCAGGGCCGGAAACCTGGGCATCGGCCACGCAATCGATAACCACTCGAGTCAGATCGACTTCGCCGTGCACAAGCTCGCGGCCCTCGTCCAGACGAGCCAAGAGCAAGAGGTCTTCGACCAGTGCGGTCATGCGAATGGCCTCGGATTCGATACGCGACAGGGCGTGAGTCATCGGCTCAGAAAGCTTCTCACCCGAGCGACGGGTCAGTTCGGAATATCCGCGGATCGATGCAAGGGGCGTGCGCAGCTCATGGCTGGCGTCTGCAACAAACTGGCGGACTTTCTCCTCTGAAGCCTGGCGGGCGGTCAGGGCATCCCCGACGTGGTCGAGCATGGTGTTGACAGCCAGACCAACGCGACCGACCTCGGTGCGAGGGTCCGTATCTTCGGGCGCAACTCGCTCGGCCAAGCTCACCTCACCGCGGTCCAGCGGCAGAGTGGCGACGGCTTGCGCTGTTGCAGCAACGCGCTCGAGCGGTTTGAGCTCGAAACGAATGAGATAGCGGCCCGCGATGATCGTGACACCGAGCCCCAGAGCCGTCACCAACAGGATGACCAACAGCAGTTGCTGCGTTGCTGCGTCGACCTCGGTCGTCGGCAGGGCGACAATCAACGTGTCGCCGGTGAGCGCCCGAACCTGGAGCGCCCGGAAGTCGCCGAGCCGAGCGGTGTGGAGATCGAACGGCCGGTTATCTTTAACCGCGGGTGGCGTGCCAAGCACGGACGGTGGGATATATGTCCCCCCACCATTTCCGAGCACAGCGGCCGTTACCGCACCACCCGGATTATTCACAATGACGAGTGTTCCCGCAGCTTGACCGGGCGCAAGCAGCGCGTCCTGAGCATGGTTAGGACCTTGGTTATCCTTGTCGCGATCATCGTGGCCATCGACGGCAGCTTGAGAGCGACCGACGGCACTCTGCAGTTGGGCATCCAGTCGGTCAATCAAGAAGCTGCGCAGCGAGAGCACCGAAACCAAGCCGACCAAGATGCTCGCGCCAACGAGCAGACCGGCCACCGTAACAGTCAATCGACGGCGCAAGCTCCACGACGCGTGATTGGGGAACAGGGCCATTTAGGCACCCGCTGGCTTGAGCATGTAACCGGCCCCGCGCACCGTGTGGATCATCGCCGGGCCTTGGGCGTCGATTTTCTTGCGCAGGTACGAGATGTAGATCTCGACAACCGAGCTTCGACCGCCGAAGTCGTAGTCCCACACTCGGTCAAGAATCTGAGTCTTACTGAGCACGCGCTTGGGGTTGCGCATCATGTAGCGCAGAAGTTCGAACTCGGTCGCGGTGAGCTCGATGTCTCGACCGGCGCGGCGAACCTCGTGGCTGTCTTCATTGAGCTCAAGGTCGCCCACAGTGATGAGCGGGCTCTCGTTTATCGCCATGGTCACAGTCGCGCGGCGGATAAGTCCACGCAGTCGCGCGACAACCTCTTCGAGGCTGAATGGCTTGGTGACGTAATCATCGCCGCCAGCCGTGAGTCCGGCGATTCGGTCGTCGAGGGCATCTTTTGCGGTCAAGAAGAGAACGGGGACATCGGTGCCGTCGGCACGCATGCGTTGCAGAACCTTGAGGCCGTCAATGTCGGGAAGCATGATGTCGAGTACAACCGCATCGGGGCGAAAATCGCGGGCGACCGAAAGTGCCGTTTGACCGTCGGGTGCGGTGCGGATGTCCCAGCCCTCATACTTCAGAGCCATCGAGAGCAGGTCGGTGAGCGAAGGCTCGTCATCGACGACAAGCACCCGAACCGGGCTGCCGTCGGGACGGGTAAAACGAACGGGGGTCTCGGTCATGTTCTCGGTCACGCTCCTAGTGTGCGACTGAAGTCTATGAGCTTCCTATGAACAACATATGAGTGTCCAGCCGTTGACTGTCGGGCTCAAACGACAGAATGGATGCATGCCCACCACCACAAACGATTACCTCTCGCGCATGGTCGTTGACGGCACTGACCGAGCAGCCTGGTTAGCCGCTCGCCGCCGCGGAGTCACGGCCACCGAGGTTTCGAAGATCACCGACCAATCGAAGCTCCTCGAGGCAGCATCCAAAAAGGTTTTAGGTGATCCGTTCACGGGTAATAAATACACTCAGCACGGCGTTGATCGCGAGCCGGTGATAGCCGCGTGGGTTTACGAGAATTTTGGCATCGAGTCTTCGAGTGCGCTGTTTCACGCTGACGGCGAGACGCGTCACCTGGCCACACCCGATGGCGTCTCGGTTGTTGACGGAACCCTGCTGCTGGCCGAGATCAAGACGACCAAGAACGGTTGGGATGTCATTCCCGACAACTACATGCGGCAAGTGCAGTGGCAGCAATACGTGCTCGGCGCCGAGCGCACACTGTTCGTCTGGGAGCAGCACGAAAACTTCGTGCCGATCGCCGCTGCGCCGCAGCACATGTGGATCGAGCGCGACGAAGAGATGATTGCCCATCTGATCAACGTGGCGAATCACCTCATCGCTGAGATCATTCGTCGGCAGAGCGCCTGAGTTATTTTGCGGTGTAGTTGCCGAGTGCGCTGAGCATCGCATCGTTGGCGCTGGGGTCGCCGATCGAGATGCGAATGCCATCTCCCGAGAACGGGCGAGCGATGATTCCGCGGCTGGCGAGCTGGGCCTGCACCGTATCCGTTCGGTCGTCGAGCTGAAGCCACACAAAGTTGGCCTGCGATGGCGTGACAGGCCAGCCGGCCTCGAGCAAAGCGGTCGTCACGCGAGCACGTTCAGCCACGAGCGTGTCAACACGAGCCTGCAACTCGGCCTCGGCGTTGAGCGACGCAACACCGGCGGCCTGGGCGATGTCCGTCACCGCGAAAGGCATCGCCACTTTGCGCAGGCCGTCCATTACATCGTCGCGAACGACGGCGTACCCCAGACGAAGTCCGGCAAGACCGTAGGCCTTTGAGAAGGTGTGCAATACCGCGACGTTCTCGAACTCGCGGAACAGGTCGATTCCTCGGGCGGCGCCGGGGTCATCCTGAAAATGAACATAGGCTTCGTCAACGACGACAAGGATGCGCTGGGGCACCTGCGCGATGAACGCGTGCAGCTCATCGTGCCCCACGACTGTTCCGGTCGGATTGTTCGGCGTACAGATGAAGATAACGCGAGTGCGCTCGGTGATCGCCGCGAGCATGGCGGGCAAGTCGTGGTGCAGGTCGGGCGTCAGCGGAACCTGAACGGCAGTCGCGCCGGCCGAGCGGGTAAGAATTGGGTAGGCCTCAAACGAGCGCCACGCGTACATCACCTCGTCGCCGGCTCCGGCAAATGCCCGAATGAGCTGTGCCGCGACCTCAACCGAGCCACCGCCGAAAGCAATGTTTCCGGGTGCGACGCCATAGCGATCAGCGAGCATCTGGGTCAGCTGCGGCGCAGCCATGTTCGGGTAGCGGTGCATGTGCCCGATTGACTCGGACATTGCGTCAATCACCGAGGGCAACGGTGGGTAAGGGTTCTCATTCGACGAGAGCTTGTGAATCGGCCCATCCCAGCCGTCGACGGTCGACTTACCGGGCTTGTACCCCGGGATCGCTCGAATGTGCTCAGGTTGCTCAATCACCCTTCGAGAATACTTGGCTTACTCCTCGTCGGTGTCACCCAGGCGCCGGATGCGCAGGTAGTCGTCGTCGATGACGTCGCCAACCCGGTACTGCTTCTTTGCGATGTTGGTAAAGCCCGACTTTTCGTAAAAAGCATTGGCACGAGCATTGAGCTGGTTGACGGTCAGCCAGGCGGTGCGAATTCCACGCCCGGCCATGTCGACGAGGGTCTCATCGAGAAGCGTGTGTGCCACGCCGATGCCGTGAAACTCCGGATGCACGTAGAGCTTGCTCAGCTCGGCATACGGGGTCATCGCCGCAAGGTGAGTCTGCACATCCGCATCGTTGCTCGGCCGGTAGTCGACCATCGCATACCCAATAAGAGCGCCCTGCATGTCAGCGGCGTACAGGCCGAAATCGACGCTCGATGCATAGT
This sequence comes from Aurantimicrobium sp., assembly GCA_024644865.1. Taxonomy (GTDB): domain Bacteria; phylum Actinomycetota; class Actinomycetes; order Actinomycetales; family Microbacteriaceae; genus CAIOLM01. The sequence goes on along the minus strand of JAHEGZ010000037.1, from coordinate 16,703 downwards.
CGGCAAAGCGTTCGGCGGAGAGCACGCGCTCGAGATGCGCTGAGAGGTTTTCGGGCGAGTGATAGGGCGGGCAGGCCAGAGGAAATGTCAGTTGTGCGAGCTTGGCCAAGGCAGGAGCATCGTCAATGGTGGCCTGCCGCACAATTATCTGCACGAGGTCAGCATATGGTCTGAGGCTCAAGTGGCAAGCAAAAGGGCCCGCCTTTCGGCGAGCCCTTTTGTGGTTTCGATTCGGGATTTCGATACGCGACTTCGTCGCTACTCAATCTCCGGGAGCGAATTAGATCGAAGCGACATCGAGGGGGATGCCAGGACCGAACGTGGTCGAGACAGCACCCTTCTGGATGTAGCGACCCTTAGCCGAAGACGGCTTGAGGCGAACGATCTCGTCGAGAGCTGTGGTGATGTTCTCCTTGAGCTGGTCAGCCGAGAAGCTCGCCTTACCAACGATGAAGTGAACGTTCGAGTGCTTGTCGACCTTGAACTCGATCTTTCCGCCCTTGATTTCGGAGACGGCCTTGGCCACATCCGGGGTCACGGTGCCGGTCTTGGGGTTCGGCATGAGGTTACGCGGACCGAGGACCTTACCGAGACGACCAACCTTGCCCATGAGCTCGGGGGTCGACACAGCGGCGTCGAACGCGGTGTAACCAGCGGCGATCTTTTCGATCAGCTCGTCGCCACCGACCTCGTCTGCACCGGCCGCGATGGCAGCCTCAGCAGCAGGACCGGTTGCAAACACGACAACGCGAGCAGTCTTACCAGTGCCGTGAGGCAGGATTACCGTGCCACGGATCATCTGGTCAGCCTTGCGAGGGTCGACGCCAAGCTTGACGGCAACCTCGATGGTCGAGTTGAACTTGGCCGAGCCGGTCTCGCGAGCGAGAGCAACTGCTTCGGCGGGGGTGTAGAGCTTTCCCTCTTCGATCTTTGCGAGGGCAGCCTGATAGGACTTTGAATTCTTAGCCATGATTATCTCCCTTAGCCCTCTACCGTGATGCCCATGGAACGAGCGGTGCCGGCGATGATGAGCTTCGCGGCCTCGATGTCGTTCGCGTTGAGGTCTGCCATCTTCTGCTCAGCAATGGCCGTAACCTGTGCGTCAGTGAGCTTGGCAACCTTAACGGTGTGGGGGGTAGCCGATCCCTTTGCAACGCCTGCAGCCTTGAGGATGAGTCGAGCTGCCGGGGGTGTCTTCAGGATGAAGTCGAACGAACGGTCTTCGTAGACCGAAATCTCGACGGGGATGATGTTTCCGCGCTGGCCTTCTGTTGCAGCGTTGTAAGCCTTGCAGAATTCCATGATGTTCACACCGTGCTGACCCAGAGCGGGACCAACGGGGGGTGCGGGGTTTGCTTCTCCGGCCTTGATCTGAAGCTTAATCAGACCTGTGACCTTCTTCTTCGGTGCCATTTCTTATCTTTTCTTTAGGGTTCGAACACACCGGTTGGTGGGCTCTCCCGCGCGCCAGTGGCGGCGGTGGTTTGTAAAACTACTGCTTCGTGACCTGGTCGAAGCTGAGCTCAACGGGCGTCTCACGCTCGAAGAGAGAGACCAGAACGATGAGCTTGCCGCTCTCGGGCTTGATCTCGGAAATCGATCCGGGAAGGCCAGCGAACGAGCCTTCCTTGATGATGATGGTCTCGCCGACCTCGAAGTCGATTTCGGCAATCGGGGTGCGGGCCACAGCAACGCCACCCTTGGCGGTCTTTGCCTTGGCGGTTGCCACGTCTTTGACCTCGATGAGGGGCTTGAGCATGTCAAGAGCCTCTTTGAAGCGCAGCGGCGACGGGTTGTGAGCGTTGCCCACGAATCCGGTGACACCCGGGGTGTGACGGATGCACGACCAGGTGTCTTCGTTGAGGTCCATGCGCACCAGCACGTAGCCGGGGATGCGAACGCGAGTGACCATCTTGCGCTGGCCATTCTTGACCTCGACGACGTCTTCCATCGGAACCTCGATCTGGAAGATGAAGTCGTTCAGACCCATCGAGTTGCGACGGTTCTCGATGTTGTGCTTGACCTTGCGCTCGAAGCCGGCGTACGAGTGAATGACGTACCACTTTCCGGGCAGTGAGCGCAGCTCAGCCTCGAAAGCCTTTTCGGCGGCAACGTTGGGGTCGCCGTCGGCCTCGACCTCAGCCTCAAAAGCGGCCTCGTCTTCGATAGCGGTCACTGCATCAAGTGCCTCTTCGATGGTGTCGAGCTCGAGAGCGTCTTCGACGATAGCCTCTGCCTCGGCGTCGACGATCTCTTCGACCAGCTCTGCGTCAGCCTCTGCGGCGACAGCGAGTGCGTCGAGGGCAGCGGTGAGCTGCTGCTCGTCTTCGATGGCGTTACCTTCAGTCACGTTGTTGACATCCATATCTTTTGCGGGAAATTTGTGGGCGGGTGAGGCGGCTGGTTACTTCGGGTGACCGAAGACGTAGAGCACCAGCAGGCCGAACACCCAGTCGAGGAATCCGACGATGGCCATCATGATGATGACGAAGACCAGCACGACCACGACGTAGTTGAGCAGTTCTTTGCGGGTCGGAGTGACGACCTTCTTCAGTTCAGCAATGACCTGACGAATAAACAGGGCAATACGAGCGAACGGATTGCGCTTTGTGGCGCGTTCCGCCTTCGCCTTGGCGACCAGGTCTTCACCCGGCTCGTCTGCGATATCTGTCATCTGTTCATTACCTTTCCTGAGCAGGGCGGACAGGACTCGAACCTGCAACCTGCGGTTTTGGAGACCGCTGCTCTACCAATTGAGCCACCGCCCTTAGCGATCGTTCGGGCATGCCAAAGCATGGCCTTTCTGACCAACTTCGCAAGTCTACGTGAGGTGGGCGCCGACCGCAAAGCGAGCGGACCTCACCTAAACTTGGTCTCGTGACTGAATCGACGCGTATTTCTGCCCGTATTGCTGCCATCGCCGAATCGGCAACCCTCAAGGTGGATGCCAAGGCCAAAGCCCTGCAAGCAGCGGGTCGTCCGGTCATTAGTTACGCCGCGGGTGAGCCCGACTTTCCCACCCCCGAACACGTGGTTGAAGCCGCGGTCGCCGCGGTGCGTGACCCCAAAAACCACCGCTACACGCCGGCCGTCGGATTGCCCGAGCTCCGCGAGGCTATCGCCGCCAAAACCCTGCGCGACAGCGGTCTTGAGGTGCCCATCAGCCAGATCATCGTGACCAACGGCGGCAAGCAGGCGGTGTACCAGGCGTTCGCCACCCTGCTCAACCCCGGCGACGAGGTTCTCGTGCCGACCCCCTACTGGACCACCTACCCCGAGGCGATCGCGCTGGCCGGCGGCAAGCAGGTTGACGTATTCGCCGGTGCCGACCAGAACTACCTGGTCACGGTTGACCAACTCGAGGCCGCCCGCACGCCACGCTCCAAGGTGCTGCTCTTCGTTTCTCCGTCGAACCCGACCGGTGCCGTTTACTCACCCGAGCAGACCAAGGCAATCGGCGAATGGGCCGAAGCGCACGGTCTGTGGGTCATCACCGACGAGATCTACCAGAACCTCACCTACGACGGCGTTCGCGCTGTCTCGATTGTTGAGGCCGTTCCGGCACTTGCCGATCGCACGATTCTGGTCAATGGTGTCGCCAAGACCTACGCCATGACTGGATGGCGTCTGGGCTGGATGGTCGGCCCGGCCGATGCCATCAAGGGCGCCGCCAACCTGCAATCACACCTCACAAGCAACGTCAACAACATTGCACAGCGCGCTGCACTGGCCGCCCTCACCGGCCCGCAAGACTGCGTCGAAGAGATGCGTCAGGCCTTCGACCGCCGCCGCAAGGTCATCGTTGCCGAGCTCAACAAGATTCCGGGCGTCGTCACGCCGACCCCCGAGGGCGCGTTCTATGTGTACCCCGACGTCACCGGCCTACTGGGCAAAACGTGGGGTGGAGTCACCCCGACCACTTCGCTCGAGCTGGCCGATTTGATTCTTGACCAGGCCGAGGTTGCCGCGGTTCCCGGTGAGGCATTTGGGCCGAGTGGCTACCTGCGGTTCAGCTACGCCCTGGGTGATGCGCCACTGCTGGAGGGCATCCAGCGCCTGCAAAAGCTCTTTAGCTAGAGCTCGGCGTTGACGAGAATCGCCTCGGGCTGCAAGATGAGCCCGAAGTTCGACTGCACCACCGCCTGAATGTAGCGCGCAAGTTCGAGCACTTCTTCGGTTGTCGCTCCCCCGCGATTTGTCAGCGCCAGCGTGTGCTTGGTTGACACGGATGCCCGTGACCCGGGCAGCGCGAATCCTTTGACGATCCCGGCATTCTCAATCAGCCACGCTGCGCTGAGCTTGACCAACTGACCGTCGTCGTCGACCGGCCACCGTGGCGCCTCGGGCGGAAGCTCCAGAGCAAATGACGCCCGCACAATCGGGTTCATAAAGAATGATCCAGTGCTGTTGGTGTCGGGGTCGCTCGCATCGAGCAGCATGCCCTTGCTGCGGCGCAGCTCGAGCACGAGCTCGCGAACGTGTGTCAGTGGCGCTGTGTCGCCGAGGTTAAGACCGAGCGCACTCGCCAGCTGCTCATAAGCAATGGGCTCACTCAGCGCATTGAATTGGCGAGTCAGGCGCAGGTCGACGCTGAGAATGACCCCCGCGCGACCCTGCTTGAAGATCGACGTGCGAAACGCAAAGCCCAGTTCGCTCACGTCGAGACGGATGGGTTCGCGGTCTCCTTCGGCCAAGAATTCGACGCCGAGAGTCACGCTCTGCAGCTCTTGGCCATAGGCACCGATGTTTTGCACGGGGGCTGCGCCCACGGTGCCCGGGATGCCCGACATGCCCTCGACGCCGGCAAGCCCGTTTTCAACCGCCCAGAGCACGAAGGCGTCCCAGTTGTGGCCAGCCTGCACACGAACATCCACCTGGGTGCCGGTGTCCGAGAGAATCTCGATGCCCTGCGAGCGAACCAGGATGACGGTTCCGTCGAATCCGTCGTCGCCGACGACAGTGTTCGACCCCTGACCGAGCACGATGACCTCATCGTGACGGGCGGTCGCCGAGTAAGCCAGGATGAGCTCTTCGCGGGTGTTCGCCTCAACGATCGCCCGCGCAGAACCGCCGACCTTAGTCGTGGTGAGTTGCGCGAACGAGGTCATACTCAGGCGAAGGTCAACTGAACCTGAGCTTTGCCCAGAACGGTGGCCTCTTCGTAGGTGACGGTGAGATCGATGCGGGCGGTGTTTGCCTCCGCGTCGATGGCGCCCACCTTGGCGCTGACCGAAACGGTGGCGCCAGTCTTCGGGTCGACCACGACGGGCCGAGTGAACTTCACCTGATAGTCGACGACGCGACCGGGGTCACCAATCCAGTCGACAACCGGCTGGACCGAGAGCCCCATCGTGAGCATGCCGTGGGCGAGAACGCCGGGCAGACCGACCTCAGTGGCGATGTCGTCGCGGTAGTGAATGGCGTTGAAGTCGCCCGAGGCTCCGGCATAACGCACGAGGTTTCCGCGGTCGAGGTGGTAGGTCTCGGTAGCGATTTCGTCACCCACGGTGAGCGAGGCAAGGGTGTGCACAGCTGCGACGGCCATTAGTTGTCTCCTCCCACGACGAGCATCGAGGTGGCTGTCACCACATGCGCACCGGAGGCATCCGTGATGGTCGAGACGGCCGTCACCATGGCGTTGGCTCCGAGGGTCTTGACGCTGTCGACGCTCAATTGAGCGACGAGCTCGTCGCCGGCGACAATGGGGCGCGAATACGAGAACTGCTGGCTCCCGTGAACCACGCGAGTGAGTTCAATGCCCGAGTCGGGCTCGGCCAGCAGTTGGGCCAGGGTGCCCTCTTGGATGACCACTGCGAAGGTCGGTGGTGCGACCACGTCTGCGTAACCGGCGGCCTGCGCTGCCGCCGGATCGAGGTTGATGGGATTCGTGGCAAAAACCGCCCGGGAAAACTCGCGAATCTTCTCGCGACCGACCAGGTACGGCGCCGTCGGGGGGAAAGTGCGCCCCGTGAGTTCAGGATTGACCGCCATGCGCCAATCTTACCGAGGCATGCAAAAGGCCCCGGCGTCTTCGCCGAGGCCCTTCGAGAATTACTCGTTGCTACTTACTGGCAGCTGTCGCACTGCAGCATGTCCATCGGGTCGACGGGTACTGCATAGCCACCTACGGTGTCGTTGATGTCAAAGTTCATGGGGTGCCTCCAAAATTTAGGGTCGAAATCTTGCGATTTCTGCCGCATTTCCTGCGGTGGAGTTTCACTATATACCCGGAATTACACGCTTGTCATCCCACTACATGTAGTGGTTGAGACTTTTACTTGAAGGTTAGGCTTTCGCCCTCGAAAAAACCGCGAAATTTCAAGGTTTTCGGCCCGAAAAACGCGGTCAAAAAAGTTTTTTGTCCCGGCGTGTCACCCCAAAAAGGTAGGCTCGATTCTCGTGACCCCACCCACATCGATGCACGAGCACACGCCCGAGAGCCACGCACTTCGCGAGCAGGTCTGGCGATACGCCAAATACCGGCTCGACCTCTTCCCCGTTCCACTTGACGGCCCTGTTTCTCTCGAGCAGCTGACGGCAACGGGCAGCGGCACCATCACCGAGGAGGGCATTGGTGGCGACGCCGCGCTCGACATCTTCCGTGATGTGTACGCCCCGGCGAGCATCTCGGTGGATCACCCCGGCTACCTTGCCTTCATTCCTTCGGCGGCCACCGAGGCCGCATCCGTTTTCGACATGGTGGTCTCGGCCAGCTCGCTCTACGGCGGAACATGGCTCGAGGGCGCAGGTGCCGTCTTCGCCGAAAACCAGGTGCTCGAGTGGCTAGCCGCCGAGGTCGGACTGCCTCAGGGGGCCGGCGGCGCCTTCGTACAGGGCGGAACCATCGGAAACCTTTCGGCACTTGTCGCCGCGCGCGAAACCCAGATTGCCAAGCACAAGGCTGCCGGCCTTCCTATCCCCGAGCGCTGGAGCTTCGTGTGCTCGGTCGAGGCACACTCCTCACTCGCTCACGCGGCACGAGTGATGTCGTGCGACATCATCAAAGTTCCGGTGGATGTCGACGGGCGCCTCACCGGTGACGCCGTCGAAGCTACCGTCGAAGACTGGAGCAACGTCTTCGCTGTCGTAGCCACGGCCGGAACCACCAACTTCGGCATCGTCGACCGCCTGCGGTCGGTTGGTGAGGTCGCTCACGCACACAACGTGTGGTTCCACGTCGATGGTGCTTACGGAATCGCCGGCATTCTCTCGCCGGAGCACCGCCCGCTCTATGACGGCGTTGACCTGGCCGACTCGTTCATTGTCGACCCACACAAGTGGCTCTTTGCTCCATACGACGCGTGCGCACTGGTTTACCGCGACCCCGAGCTTGGTCGTCGCGCGCACACCCAGCACGGCGAGTACCTCGACGTCGTGAGTGGCGCGGCTGAGTGGAACCCGAGTGACTACGCCATCCACCTGACTCGTCGCGCGCGTGGTTTGCCGTTCTGGTTCTCGCTGGCTACCTATGGTGTCAACGCGTACCGCGAGGCCATCGCCTACAACATTGAGGTCGCCAAGAAGTTTGCCGACGTCATTCGCGAGCGTCCGAACGTTCAGCTCGTGCGCGAACCCGAGCTGTCAATCGTGGTGTGGGAGCGCATCGGCTGGGAGCCCGAAGACTACAAGCGTTGGAGCGACATGCTCATCGAGAAGCAGATCGCGCTTGTGACGCCGAGCTCGCACCAGGGTCGCGTCAACACGCGCGTTGCGATTCTCAACCCGCAGACGTCTCTTGAACTATTGGTCGAGATCCTCGACACGATGGAGGACTAGGCAAATGCAACTCATTCAGGGCGCAGCACTTCCCTCACTCTCGCGGGTCAAGCCCAGCGAGCGCACACCGATTCGCGTTGGACTCGTCCAGACCACATGGCACGCAGATGCCGCCGAGCACGCGGCAACCCTGCTCGACGGAATTGCTACGGCTGCCCGCGCTGGCGCCCAGATTGTCTTTCTGCAGGAACTGACCCTCAGCCGCTACCCGGCCGATGCCCGCCCGAGCGGTGTTCCTAACGCAACAGCCGAGCACCTCATCGACGGCCCCACGTTCGAGCTCGCGGCGAGCGCGGCCAAAGAACACGGCATCTTCGTGCACGCCTCTCTGTTTAGGTACGACGACCTGCCCGACGGTCGTGGCTGGAACACGGCCATCCTCATCGGCCCCGACGGCGGGCTGCACGGACAGACTGACAAGCTCCACATTCCGGTCACCGCTGGTTACTACGAAGACCAGTACTTCACGCCGGGGTCTGCTGCTGGTGAGCCCTATCCCGTGCATCCGGTCGACATCGCCGGATCGGGCACCCTGCGCCTAGGAATGCCCACCTGCTGGGACGAGTGGTTCCCCGAGGTCGCTCGCAACTACTCGCTGCGCGGAGCCGAGGTGCTGGTCTACCCCACCGCGATCGGCAGTGAGCCTGACCACCCCGACTTCGACACCGAGCCGCTGTGGCAGCAGGTCATCGTGGGCAACGGCATCGCGAACGGAACGTTCATGGTCGTACCCAACCGCTGGGGCAACGAAGGTGCAATCACCTTCTACGGTTCGTCATTCATATCTGACCCCTACGGTCGCATATTGGCTCAGGCTCCGCGCGAAGGAGACTTCGCCGTCGTGGCCGACCTCGATCTCGATCAGCGTCGCGACTGGCTCGACCTGTTCCCGTTCTTAGGCACTCGCCGACCCGACACGTACGGCGCACTGACCGAACCCGTGGTCAACCCGCGTCAGCCCAACGGCGATGGCGCAAGCGGCGGTATCGCCGGAGTTCGCGGCTAATGTCCTCTTCACCGCGGCGCATGCCCGCCGAGTGGGAGGCGCACGAACGCACGTGGATGGCCTGGCCGTCGGGCTCGTACACCCTGGGTGAGAGCGACGCCGAAGCAGACCAAGCACGCGGGTGCTGGGCATCCGTTGCAAATGCCATCGTGCCCTTTGAACCGGTAACTGTCGTGGTGAACCCCGGCGACGAATCTGTTGCTCGACAGTGGCTCGACGAACGAGTCGAAATCTTGACTGCCCCCCTCAACGACGCATGGATGCGCGATATTGGACCGACGTTCGTGCGTGAGCCTGACGGCAGCCTCTCCGCCGTGAACTGGGTTTTCAACGGCTGGGGCGCTCAGAGCTGGGCGCAGTGGGACAAAGACGCCAAGATTGCCGGAGTCATCGCCCAGGCCACCGGCGTTCAGCGCCTCGACAGTGGCCTGGTCAACGAGGGTGGCGGCATTCACGTCAACGGCGCCGGTGCGGTTCTCGTGACCGACACGGTTCAGCTGGGCGAGGGCCGAAACCCCGACTGGACGCGCGAGCAGGTCGAGGCCGAACTCGAGCGCACCCTCGGAACGAATCGCACGATCTGGCTCAAGCGCGGTCTCACCCGCGACTATGACGAGTTCGGAACGCGCGGTCACGTCGACATCGTGGCCTGCTTCGCCGACGCCGAGACGGTGCTGGTGCACGATCAGCGCAACCCCGAGCATCCTGACTTCGCGGTCAGCCGCGAGGTCATCGCACAGATGCAGGCAGAGGGGTTCCGAGTGGTTCCGGTGCCCGCGCCCGAGACCTTGCGTGACGACGAGGGCTGGGTCGATTACTCGTACATCAACCACTACATCGTCAACGGTGCCGTCATTCTGTGCGCCTTCAACGACCCCGGCGACGAGCGGGCTGCCGCGATCTTGCGCGAGGTCTACCCTGGTCGCGAGATCGTGCTCGTGGATGCCCGACCGCTGTTTGCCCGCGGTGGCGGCATTCACTGCATCACGCAGCAGCAGCCCCTCGTTGGTTGAGTAGTCGCACCGCGACGTATCGAAACTGAAGTGCTCTTGCGCACGGCACCCATCCGGGTGAGACTCATTTCAAGCGCATGTGGCATTCGAGCTCGCGCTGAGGGAGGGGCATCGTGGCCCGCAAGATTCGCAGTGAAGACGAACAAATCAAACGCCTTCGCATCTACAACATCGTCGCCGGCGGAATTCACCTGCTTCAGGGCATCGCTTTTCTCGCTGTACTGAGCATGATCAAGACGCAGGTCATGTTCCCGGTGACCGCCGACTACATGACGGGCCCACCCGGCGTAGACCTTCCGACCGACCACGTCACCCTTTTCGAAATCAACCTCGGTCTCGGTGTCGTCGCCTTCTTGTTCCTGTCGGCGTTCTTCCACTTCTTGATTTCGTGGCCCGGCGTCTTCACCCGTTACGCCAACGGCCTCAAGCAAAACCATAACTACTTCCGTTGGACTGAGTACTCGTTGAGCTCCTCGGTCATGATCTGGCTCATCGCCCAGCTCACCGGCATCAACAACGTCGGTGCACTGTTCGCAATCTTCGCGGTCAACGCATCGATGATTCTGTTCGGTGCCCTGCAAGAGAAATATGAAGTCCCCGGCAACAAGAAGTTCTTGCCCTTCATCTTTGGCTCGATGACGGGTGTGGTTCCGTGGATCGTCATCATTCTGTACACGCTGCAGCCCGGATCAACCTCGGCGGCTAAGGTTCCCGGCTTCGTGATCGGCATCATCATTTCGCTGTTCGTGTTCTTCAACACGTTCGCGATCAACCAGGCGCTGCAGTACCGCCAGGTTGGTGGATGGCGCAGCTACCTGCGCGGTGAGCGCATGTACATCACGCTGAGCTTGGTTGCCAAGAGCGTTCTCGCGTGGCAGGTGTTCTCGGGAGCCCTGGTTCCGCTCTTTACGAGTTAGGTCTCGATACGCGCCTTCGGCGCTACTCGACCAGCGAACTCGGCAGTCCGGCCTCGCGCCAGGCGTCAAACCCTCCGTCAACGTGTGACACGTTGGCGCGCCCGTTTTCGAGCAGCCACTGAGCCATGGGTGCTGAGCCCTTGATCGAGCCGCACATCACCACGACCTCGCGGTCTGTATCGGCGAGCGCCTCGGCGAGGTAGTGCTCTCCGCCGGGAGTGAAGTAGGCGTCCATGTTCTTGCGGTCAACCCACGTAGCCAGGGTGTTGACACCGGCTTCGGTGAGGAATCGCTCGGGCCGAACATCCACGATGAGTGCACCGGCGGCAACCCGGTCGGCGGCCTCCTGCGCCGAAATCAGTTCTGGCGCGGGTGCACCAATTGTCGTTGCGTCGATGACAAACCGGAAGTTCACGTCGCCGGCGATGACACGCTCGTAGGCCTGATTGACGTAGTCAGCTCGAATGAACTCGATGTCGGCGGTGATGCCGTGTTCGCCCGCGAAGTCGAGCATCTCCTGTGTCTCGGGAACGCCACCAATAACCGAACCTGCAATGCGACGACGCTTGCTGATGAGAGCACCACCAATCAGGGGTTCGGTGATGGGCACGAGGGCGCCCACGACAACGAGCGTTCCGTCGACAGTGAGTTGGTTGAGATACGGGTTGAGGTCGTGACTAAACGGAACCGTGTCGATGATGAGATCGAATGTGCCCTCGCTGGCCTTCATGGCTGCAGCATCACTGGAGAGCACGACTTCGTCGGCACCTAGACCGAGAATCATCGCTTCTTTCTCTGGGCTGGTCGTGAAGCCGACCGTTTGTGCTCCAAGTGCGTGAGAAAACTTGACCGCGAGATGACCGAGGCCACCGATGCCTACGACGCCAACCTTCTTGCCCGCGGATGCGCCCCAGGTCTTCAGCGGAGAGAAGACCGTGATTCCGGCGCAGAGCAAAGGTGCGGCACCGGCGGGGTCGAGGTTCTCGGGCACTCGGTAGACGAAGGCCTCTTCGGTCACGATCTCGCGCGAGTAACCACCGTGCGTGGTGTGCCCGGGCATGTGCGGGTCTTCCGAGCCGAACGTCCAGACGAGTCCGTTGCCGCAATACTGCTGCAGTCCGCGCGAGCACTCGCCACAAGTGCCGCAACTTCCGACGATGACGCCGACGCCGACGCGGTCGCCAACCTTGTGTGCGGTGACGCTCGCGCCCACCTCGGTCACGCGACCGATGATCTCGTGGCCGGGAACAACCGGGTACGGCTTCGGACCCCAGTCTCCGTTAATGGTGTGAATGTCGGAGTGGCAAATGCCCGAGTGCGAGATTTCAATGCGCACATCGCCGGGGCCGACTTCCCGCCGCTCAATCTCGTGCAGCGAGAGTCCGGTGGTGGGGCCGTCGGCGGCCAGAGCGAGAGTTGTAAAGGTCATGATGTGAGCGTATTCCTTGGTTGCGCCTTGCGAAACCACTTCGATGTGGTGGTTGAGCCTGTCGAAACCAGCTGGCTCCGTGGAAGATACTGGGACCATGACTCTGCGCGATGGCGACCACGTTCCCTGGACTCTTCGACCAGGCAAAGACCCGGATGCCGACCCGCACTACCCCGGCCACGGCTACACCCTCATCGAAGACGGAGACATGATCTTCGAACGCGACGTCGCTGTTACTCTGCGCGATGGCACAACGATTTACATCGACGTTTTTCGCCCGAAGGCCGAGGGAAAGTACCCGGTCGTGCTCGGCTACGCGCCGTTTGGCAAGCACCCGCACATCGATTGGGACACGGCATTTCCGGGCGCTGACATCCCGCCGGGCAATTCGAAGTACACCGCGTTCGAAGCGCCCGACCCCGTGGTCTGGACGAAAGCCGGCTTCGTCATCGTCAACGTCGACCCCCGCGGCATCGGCTACTCCGAGGGCATCGCCCAGTTCATGACCGAACAAGAAGGCCGTGACGAATACGACGTGATCGAGTGGCTGGCGGTGCAACCCTGGAGCAACGGAAACATCGGCACCAACGGCGTCTCGTACTTCGCCATGTCGGCTTACCAAGCCGCGGCGCAAAAGCCCCCGCACTTGAAGGGCGTGATTCTCTTCGAGGCGTTGAACGACTTTTACCGCGACGTGAAGTTCCACGGCGGCATTCCCAACTACGGCATGTGCCACGGTTGGATGCAGATGACCTCGCGCTCCAAGACTGCCGTCGAAGACATGGAGGCCTGCATGCGCGAGCATCCGACCTATGACGAATTCTGGACCAGCCGTGTGGCTGACCTGTCGAAGTTCGACGTGCCCGTGTGGCTTGTCTCGAGCTGGGCGAACGCGGGCATTCACACGCGCGGCACCCTGCAAGCCTGGGATGAAATCGCGTCGCCGCTCAAGTGGATCGACCTCAACGCGCGCAAGGAGTGGTCGTACTTCTACCAGCCCGAGATGGTTGAAAAGCAGATGGCGTTTTTTGATCGATTCTTGCGCGGCAACGAGGCGGCCATCGACGACTGGCCCATGGTGTTGTGCCAGGTGCGCGACTCTCTCAAGAAGAACCACCACCGCGTTGACACGCAGTACCCGTTGACGGGAACCGAATTTCGTCGGATGTATTTGGATGCGTCGGATGGTTCCCTCTCGTTTTCGCCTCCGCAAGCATCCGACAGCGTCAGTTATGACGCAAAATCGGGGAACACGACATTCTCATGGACCTTTATGGATGTAACCGAATGTGTCGGACCAGCTTCGCTGACCTTACGGATGCAAGCGCAGGGCGCCGACGACGCTGACATCTTCGTGGGTCTGCGAAAGTACGACTCTGCCGGCAACGAGGTGAACTTCGAGTACCTCGGCTTCTTTGAAAACGGCATCGTCGGACTCGGCTGGCAGCGTCTTTCGTTGCGCGCTCTCGACGAGTCGAAGTCGACGCCGGCCAAACCGTATCCGTCATTCACCACGTTCGAGCACGTCTACAACGACGAAATTGTTGAGCTGAACATCCCGATTCTCGATGCCGCAACGCGCTTCGAAGCCGGCGAGCGCCTGGAGCTCGACATTCGTGGCTACGACCAAATCGCGGGTGGCGGCATGATTCCTCAGCACCCCGAGAACCGTAACCGTGGACGGCACGTGATTCACACCGGTGGTGAGCATGCCAGTAGTTTGCTGCTGCCATTCGTTCCGCTGGCTGAGTAACTAGCAGGCAGTCGCTCGCTAGTACGCCTGGATCGACTTAGGCACGAGGTATTCCTCTAGGCCGTAGAGCCCGCGTTCACGCCCGTAGCCGGAGTCCTTCACTCCACCGAAAGGGGCCTCGGTCGCGGTCGGGCGACCCGACTGGATAACGCCACCGACCTGAAGTTGAGCGGCAACGCGGGCGAAGACCTCTGAGTCATCGGTCCACACGCGCGAGACCAAACCGAACCGGGTGGCGTTTGCCAAGAAGACTGCTTCATCGTGCGTCGAGTATGGCTGCACGGTGAGCACCGGGCCAAAGATTTCTTCTTGCACAATCGGCGAAGTGTGATCGGTCGCCGTAAAGACTGTCGGCGGAACGAACCAGCCTGCGTGCACACCGTCCATCGACGCTTGGGCGACCAGTCGCACGCGCGGGTCGGTTGCAGCGTCGCGAAGGAATGCCTCGACGGTGTCGCGCTGACCCCGGTTTGACATCGGGCCAATGGTCGAGCGCGCTGCTCGAGGGTCGCCCACCACTTGGCTGGCGACAAGTTCGGTGAGGATTCCTTCGGTCGCGCCGAGCAGGTGCGCCGGAACGACCAGACGAGTCAGAGCGGCACAGGTTTGGCCGGTATTCGAGATCACGTTAGAGAAGGTGGCGCGCACTGCGTCTTCGAGCAGGTGGTCATCCCAGACGATGGCGGCACTCTTTCCGCCAAGCTCCATGGCATTTCGCGTGCCCTGGCTCGCGGCGGCTGTTGCAACCGCACGCCCGGCAGATACCGACCCAGTGAACGACACGAAGTCGGCCTCGGGATGCCCGGCAAGGTAGTTGCCGATTTCACCTCCAGCCCCACAAACGATGTTGAAAACCCCGGCCGGAAGACCTGCAAGCGCGAAGGCCTCAGCCATTGCGAACGCCGTTAGCGGGGCAACGCCCGGGGGCTTGAGTACGACCGAGCATCCGGCGATGATGGCTGGCGCAAGTTTGAGCGCGACTTGAAAGATCGGGTAGTTCCACGGAGTGATGGCGGCCACCACGCCCGCCGGTTGTTTGACGACCGTCGAATTGGCTAGCTGCTGAGTCTCAAACGCATGCAGGGCGTTGTCGGCAGTAACGGTGATGGCGGTCAGGCCGAATCCGACCTGCACTTTGTCAACACTTGAGGCGAGCGTGCCGACCTCCGAGACGAGCACGTCGGCGAGTGCAGCTGAGCTGGCTTCGAGAATGCGCACTGCTTCGCGAACAACGCGAATACGCTCTTCCACCGGCACCTGCGCCCAGGAGCTCTGGGCGCTGCGGGCAGCGGCGAACGCGCGGTCGACGTCGTCTCGGGTGGCCGATCGTACCGACGCGATGACCTGCTCGCTTGCCGAGTCGTCAACGTCGACGAAGGTCTCGCCCGAGGCGCGCAGGCGCTGGTTGTCGATCCAGAGTGAGTCGTCGATCTGCCCGCGAGGAACACTCACGGTCGGAGCAGTTGGCGTCACGAAACCTCCCGGCGCTGGGTGCGGCACGAGCGTGCCACCGGCTTTCAGATTAGTAGCTCACGCGCGAGCGCGGGCGTAGAGTCTGACCATGAGAACACCTGCAGCCTGGATTCGCGGGGTGCGGCATCCCGAGGCGTATCACGGTCACGGGGTCACGAAAGGATTCTTCGAGGGCTGGTACGTCAAGCTCGTTTCAGCAGACCTCGAGCAACGGTGGGCCGTGATTCCCGGCATTTTTCGCGGGCTCGGTGGGGCATCCGGTGAAGGCGCCCGCGACGAGGCTTTCGTGCAGGTCCTCGACGGGGTGAGCGGTCGGGCCTGGTACCACCGCTACCCGGTGAGCGAGTTTGAAGCCGCGGATGACCACTTCGAGGTGCGGGTCGGCCCGAACCGGTTCTCGGCCGACGGGGTGCACCTCGAGACCGAGCAGCTCTCTGGCGACATTTCGTTCACGAGCCCGATGGATCCGTGGCCGGTGACATTCACCGAGCCGGGTGCGATGGGTTGGTACGGACACGTTCCGTTCATGGAGTGCTTTCACGCCGTGGTGTCGTTCGGACACGGGCTCGACGGGGTGCTCAACGTTGAGGGCGCGAACCGATCGTTTGGCGGCGGACGGGGCTACATCGAGAAAGACTGGGGTCAAGCATTCCCCTCTGCTTACATTTGGCTCGCGAGTAACCACATCGATACGGCACCCGAGGCTTCACTCATCGGTTCTGTTGCCGTCATCCCGTGGTTGGGTGGGGCGTTTCGAGGCTTTCTTTTTGGGCTCAAGCACGGTGGCCAGCTCTACCGCTGGAGCACCTACAACAGGGCTCGCGAAGTTCGACTCGAGGTTGACGACACTCACGTGCGTTGGTCGCTCACGGGTCGCGACGGCACGCTCGAGCTTGAAGCCACTCGCGTTCGCGGTGGGTTACTCATGGCGCCCCAGCGTCAGGCCATGCTCGAGCGCGTCGAAGAAACCCTCGATGCGCGCGTTCACGTGAGGCACACGGATGCACACGGGCGTGTGCTGCTCGAAGGTACTGCGTTGGCCACTGGACTCGAGGTTGTGGGCGACATCGATCGCCTCAAGGGGTTGAAGACGAAGTAGCTGGAGCGGGTTCCCTGATGCAACGCTGCGCGTTGCCTGGAATCAGGGGCCCACAGATCCCGCTTCGCGAGCTGCGAGCACAACACACAACCAGCCAACAAAAAATGCGCCCAGTCAAGGGGCGCGTTTTTTGTTGAGTAGCTGGAGCGGGGCACGATCCCGCGACCTCACGATTATGAGTCGTGCGCTCTAACCAACTGAGCTACCCAGCCACGAATCGAAGGCCCACGCGACGAG
>JAHEGZ010000043.1 GCA_024644865.1 Aurantimicrobium sp. | reverse complement strand
GCGCAGCCTTGATGCCCTCAACAACGTTGGCACCTACGTTTCGAATGGCACCGAGACCGAACCGAATGTCTTGACCGACGGCAGAAAAGACGCCGTCTGACTCGTTGACATCGGGCGGAAGCACATTTAGTCCCATGCGTCGACACTCAGAAAGATAAATGGCGAGCTTGTCTTTGGAGTCTCCGACACTCGTCAGTAGCGCCGCCATGAACTCCGCAGGAAAATTGGCCTTGAGGTAGGCCGTCCAGTAGCTCAGAACGCCGTAGCCAGCCGAGTGGGCCTTGTTGAAGGCGTAGTCGGCGAATGGAACGAGTGTCTCCCAAAGCACCTCGATTGCTTCTTTGCTGAACTTTCGCTCGAGCATTCCGGCTTCGAATCCCTCGAACTGCTTGTCGAGTTCTTCTTTCTTTTTCTTACCCATGGCTCGACGCAAAACGTCTGCTTGACCGAGCGAGAATCCGGCGACTTTCTGGGCGACCGCCATCACCTGTTCCTGGTAGACGATCAGACCGTAGGTCGTGCCCAGGATCTCCTCGAGAGCTTCCTCGAGTTCGGGGTGAATCGGGTCGATCTTTTGTTGACCGTTCTTGCGCTGAGCGTAATTGATGTGTGAGTTCACACCCATGGGTCCGGGGCGGTAAAGCGCGATAACAGCCGAAATGTCTTCAAAACTCGTCGGTTTGAGCTGACGAAGGAGAGAACGCATTGGCCCGCCGTCAAGCTGAAATACTCCAAGAGTGTCACCTCGACTGAGTAAGTCGTACGTGGCCTGATCAGCGTCAAGGTCAAGCTTTTCGGGCTCAACGAGAACGCCTCGGTTAGCCCGGATGTTGGCCAGGGCATCCTCGATGACGGTTAGGTTGCGCAGACCCAGAAAGTCCATCTTGAGGAGACCGAGGTCCTCACACGGAGGCTGGTCAAACTGCGTGATGATTGCGCCATCATCTTCGCGCTTCATGATCGGAATCACATCAATCAAGGGTTCGGCCGACATGATGACGCCCGCCGCGTGCACACCCCATTGACGCTTCAGATTTTCAAGACCCTTCGCGGTCTCGAAAACGGTCTTGCACTCAAAATCGGTCTCGACGAGGGTGCGAAAGTCGGCGGCCTCTCGGTAGCGGTCAGCATCCGGGTCGAAGATTTCAGACAGAGTGATGTCTTTACCCATGACTGAAGGTGGCATGGCCTTGGTGAGCCGCTCGCCAACCGAGTAAGGCATGCCAAGAACTCGGGCAGAGTCTTTGAGTGACTGCTTGGCTTTGATCGTTCCGTAGGTCACAATCTGTGCGACGCGATCGTCTCCGTACTTCTCGGTCACATAACGAATGACCTCACCTCGTCGACGGTCGTCGAAGTCGACGTCAACATCGGGAAGCGAAACGCGGTCGGGGTTCAAGAATCGCTCGAAATAGAGTCCGTATTTAAGCGGGTCGAGTTCAGTAATTCCCATGGCGTACGAGGCCAGAGAGCCGGCGGCCGAGCCACGACCCGGTCCGACGCGAATACCCTGCGATCGTGCCCACGCGATAAAGTCGGCAACCACCAAGAAATAGCCCGGGAAACCCATGGTCTTGATGACATCAACTTCGTAGTCGGCCTGCGCTTGGTGCTCGGCCGAGATGCCCGCCGGGAACCTGCGCTTCATGCCCGCAGCGACCTCTTTTTCGAACCACGACTCTTCTGTCTCGCCGTCGGGCACCGGAAAGCGCGGCAGCAGATTTCGATGCTCGAAGGTCGTCTCACATCGCTCGGCGATGAGCAGCGTGTTATCACACGCATCGGGGTAGTCACGGAAGATGTTGCGCATTTCTGCGGCCGACTTGAGATAGAACTCGTCGGATCCAAATTTAAAGCGCTTCGGGTCGTCCAGGCGCGAGGCCGACTGCACACACAGAAGCGCCGCATGAGCACTTGCATCGTGAGCGTGCGTGTAATGCAGGTCGTTTGTCGCCACCAGCGGGAGGTCGAGCTCCTTGGCCAACTGAATGAGCTGCGTCATGGTGCGACGCTCTATCTCGATTCCGTGATCCATGATCTCGACGAAGAAATTCTCTTTACCGAAAATGTCCCGAAAATCGGATGCAGCCGCCTTGGCCTCGTCGTACTGGCCCAAGCGAAGTCGAGTTTGCACTTCGCCGCCAACGCATCCAGTTGTGGCGATGAGACCTTCGGCATAGCGGCTCAACAGCTCGCGGTCCATACGCGGTTTGAAATAAAAACCCTCGATGGACGCCAGCGACGACAAACGAAACAGGTTGTGCATTCCCACGGTCGACTCTGAAAGCAGGGTCATGTGCGTGTAGGAACCACCACCTGAAACGTCGTCAGCTTCACCCTCAGCCCAGCGAACGCGCGTTTTGTCACCGCGGTGCGTGCCGGGAGTGATGTACGCCTCGGTACCGATAATCGGCTTGATTCCCGCGGCGGTCGCACTCTTCCAGAAGTCGTAGGCACCGAACATGTTGCCGTGATCGGTGATGGCAATGGCGGGCATTCCGCTTTCGATTGCCGCGTTGATCAGGGGCTTTACCCGGGCCGCCCCGTCGAGCATGGAGTACTCGGTGTGCACGTGAAGGTGCACAAATGAATCCGAGTTGCCAGCCACGCGCAGTCTGCCTTTTTCTGTTTCGTAGGGGTGAGTCTCTAGCCTAAATCGTGGGGGCTGTTACGCGCGCAACACGTCCAAGGCATGCTGCAAATCGCTCGGATACGGGCTCTCAAACTCGACCCACTCCCCCGTCGCCGGGTGAGTGAAGCCCAGTCGATGAGCGTGCAACCACTGGCGTGTCAGCCCCAATCGCTCCGACAGGGTCGGATCCGCCCCGTATAGAGAGTCACCAACGCAAGGATGCCGTTGTGCGGCCATGTGTACGCGAATCTGGTGCGTACGTCCGGTCTCCAAACTGATTTCGAGCAGCGACGCAGCCGGAAAAGCCTCAATCGTTTCGTAGTGCGTGACCGAGTGTTTACCGTCGCTGGTCACCGCGAATTTCCAGTTCGAGCGTGGATGCCGACCAATGGGTGCGTCGATTGTGCCGGATAGCGGGTCAGGGTGCCCCTGAACCACAGCGTGGTACACCTTGCTCACCTCACGGTCGTGAAACGCGCGCTTGAGTGCCGTGTAGGCCCGCTCGCTCTTAGCGACCACCATGAGGCCGCTCGTGCCCACGTCAAGGCGGTGCACGACTCCCGCGCGCTCTGCGGCGCCTGAGGTCGAGACACGGTAGCCGGCTGCTGCGAGGGCACCGATCACGGTTGGCCCATCCCAGCCAACGGCCGGATGCGCGGCAACGCCGACCGGCTTATCGACGACGACGATGTCGTCATCGTCGAACACGATTCCCAGGTCGTCCACGGGCGTTTCTTCAAGCGTTGCCTCTCGACGAGGTTGCCATGAAACCTCAATCATGTCGGATACACCAAGGTGGTCAGACTTGCCCAACACGACTCCCGCACGGGTCACTCCCCCGGCTTCGGCGATCTCGGCAGCCTGGGTCCGAGAGAAGCCGAAGAGTTTGGCGAGTCCTGCATCGACTCGCATACCATCGAGTCCCTCCGGGACAATTGCGCTACGCGACTCCATCAGAAGCCTTTTTCGACGCTGCATCCGCGTTTTTCGTGCGCGCCTGACGTTTTCCGTCAAGTCCTACGCCCAGAACAATGAGCAAAATGAACATGACGGCCGCTGCCGAAATGGCAATGTCAGCAACGTTGAAAATGGCAGGCATCAGCCACGGCATGTTGATGAAGTCGATCACATGACCCACGCCGAAACCGGGTTCGCGAAAAAGCCGGTCAGCAAGATTCCCAAGAGTTCCGCCCAAAATGAGCCCGAAAACAACCGCCCACGCGCGGGACTTTATCTTGCGGGCCACTGTGATGATGACGGCAGTCACGACAACAGCCAGAATCGAAAAGATCCACGTTTGTCCGGACGCCATTGAGAATGCGGCACCGGGATTTCGCACAAAGATGAGCTGTAAAACGTCCGGAATAACGACAATGCGCTGACCCTCATACATCGTCGCAATGACGATTGTCTTGGTTACCTGGTCAACGATGAGGATGCCCAGAGCAAGCCCTCCGAGGAGAGCGAGTAAGCGACCTGAGCGGGCCGGTCGGCCGGCCTGGATCACACCTTCTGACGTCACCTAGTTCGCGGCGGGAGTAGTCGAGGCGTCGAGGTCCAGCAGCTGCTTCTCGATGTACGTACGCAAGCTCAGACGGTACTCTGCTTCAAACGAGCGCAGCTCATTCGTCTTGGTCTCGAGCACAGCGATTTCGGCGTTGTACTTGGCAATCTGAGCAGCTGCAGTGGTCTCGGCATCCTCAATGATCTTGGAAGCAGTGGCGTGGCCTTCGGCGATGAGCTCATCGCGCTTGGCAACACCTTCACGCACGTGCTCCTCGTGCAGACGGCGGGCAAGCTGAAGCATGCTGTTCGAGCTCTGAGCCTCATCAATGGGGTCAAGTGCAGGAGCAGCGGCCTCCGGGAATGGAGCAGTTGCCGGCGCGGCGGTAACGGTGCCGGTTTCGGCCGTGCGCGACTCAAGAGCATCCGCGCGCTGGCGCAGTTCTTCGTTTTCCTGAGTGAGTCGACGAAGCTCGACCACGATCTCGTCGAGGAAGTCATCGACCTCGTCTTGGTCGTATCCCTCGCGGAATTTGGTCGGTTGGAAACGCTTATTGACAACGTCTTCGGGCGTAAGCGCCATGCGTGTCACCTCACTCTTAGGGATGTTCGAAAAGACTTAGAGTCTTACGCTAGCAAAACAATCTGGGGCAGGGGTAAAACAACCCTATTTTCACTACGCACGGGGTAAAGAAACGACAACGTTCGAGACAATAATTGCCACGATGAGCACGATGGTCCAGGCAAAGTCAATGGACACACTGCCGAATCGAACGGGCTTAATGACCCTGCTAACGAGCTTGACCGGCGGATCTGTCACTGCGTAGATCACGCTGAACACAACGAGGAACAGCGGCGAAGGACGCCATCCAGGGCGAGCCGAACGCACGAAGTCAACAATGAGGCGAATCCACATCATCAAAATGAAAATCTGGAGAGCGACACCAATAACGTCGTAAATGATTCCCAGAATCATGACAATCCCTGTTCGCCCGCGGGCGAGATCAGCGCCTACTCGCTAATGAAGTGGGTGGTGTCGACCTCAGCGGTGTTCGCTGCGTCGTCACCGGTGACCGAGACATGCTCGGGTGAAAGCAGGAAGACCTTGCTCGTGACCTTCTCGATACGACCGCGCAGACCCTGCACAAGACCACTCGCAAAGTCGATGATTCGGCGAGCGTCGACATCAGTCATCTGGCTGAGGTTCATGATGACCGGAAGACCCTCACGGTAGTTCTCGGCGATAGCGCGGGCATCCGCGTACTCCTTGGGGTGAATGGTGACAATCTCGTTGAGGTCAGACACAGCTGCATTACGACCGGTGTTGCGACGCAATGGCGTTACAGACGCAGTACGAGGTGCCTCAGAGGTCGAGCTGCGAACAGGTGTGGGGCGCTCTTCTTCATATGACTCGTGGTCTTCGGCGAGGCCAAGATTGACCATAATTTTCTTGAGCATTGAAACCTCCGTGGGAAAACTCTTACTTGAGATTAACCGGCGACAGGGCGATTTCCCGTGATTGCCGTGCCAATACGCAGGTGTGTCGCGCCTATGGAGATAGCTTCTCGAAAATCCTGAGACATGCCTGCGCTGATGAAACGAGCATCCGGTTTCAGCGAAGTGACCGTGGCGGATGCGCGCGCGATGCGCTCGAATGCCTGGGCCGGGTCTTCGTTGAGCGGCGCGACTGCCATCACGCCCTGCAGATTGAGAGACTGCGTTTGCAAAACACGCGTGGTAAACGCCTCGAGCTCGTGGGGATTAATGCCTCCGCGGCCCGGATCGTCGGTCAAATTGATCTGGATAAACGCGTCGACGGGCGGGCGCGGATCACTGCCCTGCCGGTCGATCCAGGCGCGTTCCAGGGCGCTCACCAAGGACTCACGGTCAATCGAGTGAATGACGTCGGCGTATTCCAGAGCAGCGCGCGCTTTATTCGACTGCAACTGACCGATGAAGTGCCATGTCATTTCGAGATCGGCAGTTTCTCGAGCCTTGTCTGAGGCCTCTTGGTGGCGGTTCTCCCCCACATTCCGCACACCGAGTTCATAAAGCGAGCGAACAAGCGACGCCGGGTGAAACTTGGTCACCACGATGAGCGTGATGTCATCAGGGTCACGTGACGCATCACGCGCAGCTTGGGCGATTTCGGCGCGCACGCCCCCCAAACGGTCAGCTAACGCCGACAGGTCAGACATAACGAAAGAAACGAGTCCTAGTTCTTCATGAAGTCGGGCACGTCGAGATCTGCGCCGTCGTCATCGAAACTCGTGTTCACCGGGATGCTCGAGTACAGCGCCGGGGCTGCCGCGAACTGGTCGGTGTCAGCAAAGGCGGGTGCCGGAGCAAACGGATCGGCTACGCTCGGAGCCGCCGTGAATGCGTCCGACGAGAAAGCTCCGGTGTTTGCGCTCACGGGGTCGGGCTCAGCATTAGCAACGGTGGGCAGCGGGAATTCGCGCTTGGTGGGCTCACCACCGTCGAATCCAGCCGCAATCACCGTGACGCGAACCTCGTCGCCAAGGGTGTCATCGATGACCGTACCGAAGATGATGTTGGCCTCGGGGTGCACCGAATCCTGAACCAGCTTGGCGGCATCGTTGATTTCGAACATGCCGAGGTTCGAACCACCCTGAATAGACA
>JAHEGZ010000017.1 GCA_024644865.1 Aurantimicrobium sp. | reverse complement strand
GGGACGCGGACGCGGTCGTCGCGGTCGTCGTGGTCGCGGTCGTCGTGGTTGTCGTCGTCGTCGTCGTCGTGGTCGCGGTCGTCGTGGTCGCGGTCGCGCGGGGGGCCTCGGTGAACATCGCTTTACTTGGACGGTCTAATTCACAGACGAAGTCGCCGTGGTTGCTCTCGCTGCCGCAACCGTGCTGGTCGCGAACGTTCTCGTTCCGGTCACGGTCGATTTCGTCGTCGTGGGCATGGCGGTCGTCGTCGTCGCGGGCGTGGTCCAGAACGATTGGAGGTATCCAATGAACGTCGCTTTGTTTGGAGAAGCGTGGTCGTGCTCGTGGTCGTGCTCGCGGTCGTGCTCGTGCTCGTGGTCGCGGTCGTGGTCGCGGTCACGGTCGCGGTCGTGGTCGTGGTTGTCGCGGTCGTGGTCGGGGCCGTGGTCGTGGTCGTGGTCGTGGTCAAGGTCGGGGTTTCGATGAACATCGCTTTATTAGGCAGGCCTAGCTCGCAGTCGGAGTCGTGTACTCTGCAACTATGGTCGGAGTCGTGCTCTCGCTCGAGAACGCGGTTAGTGCTGAGGTCAGGGTCACGCTCGCGTTCGTGGCAGTTGTGGCCGTGTCTGCCATGGTCGCTAACGACGTCTGAATGGGGAGTAGTCGTGAAGTCATTTTCACGTTCACACCGAGGCGTCCGATGAACATCGCTCCGCTTAGTGCGTCTTGGTCTTGGCCGTCGTGGTCGTCGTCGTGGTCGCGGTCGTGGTCGCGGTCACGGTCGCGGTCGTGGTCGCTCGGAGGTTTGAAATGAACGTCGCCTTACTGGGGGATTTGCGGTCACGGTCATCGGTGTGGTCTTGGTCGTCGTCGTCCCGGTCTTGGTCGTCGTCGTCCCGGTCTTGGTCGTCGCGGTCGCGATCATGGTCATGCAGGAGGTTGATGTGAAAGCTCAAGAGTCGCTCAAAGTAAGCAAGTTCAGGAACGACCTTCGCCTTCAGATAAGGCAGGCCAGGTTCGACGGACGAAGGGTGGAGGAGAAGGCGCTCCTCGAGAAGCTCAAGCGGGAAATCACGCTCGGCGACGCTCGCCGTCTAAGGGACGAGCTCCTCCTCGAGATAACCGAGAAGCTCAAGGTTCTTTCGGACTCGAGGCTCCGACAAATCCTGAAATTCGCCGTCAGATTGAGCAATATGCGGAAGAGCGACGAATAACTTTGCCTTTATCGTCAGCTTGTGGGAATTAGAGGATATGACAATCGCAAATCTCGCCAAGGTTCGATACGAAGAGGAATTGTACCGAGTCCAGTCGCGCGTTAGGCTCGGTCTCATGTCGAAGAACGAGGCAACGCTCGCGACTCTGAAACTCGTTCAACTGAACGACGCGGCAATCGCTACTGAGAAGGCAATCCGAGGGAACAAGTGAAATTCGTCCCAGCCGTCACCACGAAAATCACCGTTTCTGACGCAATATCAGCGATGCTCGTCGCTCTTCGTGAGGAACTCCAAGGAGAGCCGAGTCTGGACACCCTGAGACTAGCTGTCGCTCAGTGTTGCGTGGAAACGGGTGACTTTGCCAAGATGCGCAACAATAACTGGGGGAACATCAAGGCAATGGGAAGCTATGACGGTGAATACACCTGCTTCAAGCTGAACGAGCGCCTTCCCGGTCGCGGCGTTGTCTGGTTCTCGCCAGAAGGTGAGCTCGACAAGGAAGGCAACGTGGTCGGCGAGCGATTCTCAGTCCCCACTGTCCCCACTGAGGGAGTGTTCGGTCATCCTCAGACCAGAATGCGCTCGTTCCCCGTCCCTTCGCAGGGGGCGCTCGACTACGTCCGCCTTATCAGCCGGAAGCCGAGGTACAAAGCGGCGTGGGCAGCGCTACTTGCTGGAAACGCGAAGGAGTTCGTCCACGAGCTTGGGAAAGCTGGCTACTTCACGGCCCACGAGACCGGATACCTGAACGGCATGAACATCCGACTCGGGTGGCATGGTACGAAAATCGAACGAGCGTACAACGCGAGGAAAGCATGAAAGAAGTATTGGTTTTTGCGTTCTCCCTTGTCGGTTGCGGCGCCCCCGCAACTCCCGTCGTCTCCCCGGAGACAAGCGCTTGCTTCGCGGCCGAGTCAGCCGTGTTCTGGGCGGAAATCGAGAAGTGTAAGGCCGAGGGCAAGTCCTATGACCAATGTGACGGAGACAAGCTCGCGAACGAGCTCAGCGCGAAGCTCGAGGGCTGTCCATGACAGCAATCTTGCTTCAGCTCCTCCGGCTGGCCCCCGAAGTCCTCGCGATTATCAAGGACATCGTCGCGGCGGTATCGAAGGGCGACACTTTGGCAGCCGGCTCGGCGGCGATGCGCGCGGCGGCGGTCCAGCAGACGGAGATTATGAAGAGGGCCGCGAAAGAGCGATTGAAAAGCTAGACAGGTCAGTGGCCGTCGAGCGGGACCGAGTGTACTCCATGGACTGAGCGACAGCTCTTCGCCAGAGGTCGCGGACCTCAAGGATTCTTGCCTCTGCCTGCTCGATGGTCTTCTGCGACTTCCTAATCGAGGTCTCTTGGGCCTGGACCTTCCGAATGGCCTGAGTGACGGCCGGAGTCGTTCGGCACGGTAGGCAGAGGGCATATCGCTCCCCGAAGTAGAACAATTCTCGCTCAGCCTTGACTTGGCAAAGGAAACACTTCTCTTCCGGCATAAAGCCAGTGTAACATCGCTTCCGCCATGGCGTCCTACAAAAACAGGGGTGATTCCGTTCGTTGGTATGATGAGACGACCGATAGGGTCGGAAGTGCAGTCTTCGCAATCGCGAACCAGCTGAAGGACGACCAGGCTTCCAGGCTCGGTGACGCGCGTCTCTACAACTCCATGTACTGCAACGAGACGACGTCCCTCGGGTCAGCGTCCGCTTACGATGGAGCCGGCACGCTCACCCTGAACGTCGTTCGCTCGGCCGTGGATACTTGCCACGCCGAGATAGCTGGTCGCCAGAAGCCCATGGCGAAGTTCCTCACGAACGGAGGAGACTGGAAGACGAAGCGCATGGCCAAGCGCATCGAGAAGAACATCTTCGGCATGATGAAGGTGCGCCAAGGCATGTACTTGTCGGCGTGGCCCCTCATGGAGGACGTCTTCCGCGACGCGTGCATCTTTGGGGACGGCTGGGTAAAGGTCTTCTATGAAGGCCCCCAAGTCGGCAAGCGCAAGGGGCGTATCAGCATTGAGCGTCACTACGGCTTCGAGATTTTCGTCGATTCAGCCGAGGCTCGCTACGGGCACCCTCGGAATCTCTTCCAGCTTCACCTGATGGACAAGGACCTGGCCCTTTGGCGCTTCGCCGACGACCCGGACCTTGAGCTCGAGGACAGCGAGCGAGAAGAGCGGCGCTACGCGATCATGGGCGCGGAAACGGACGACGGAGTGTCCACCTTCGGCGGAATCCAGGCCACGCGCTCGGTCCCGATGATAAAAATCGTGGAAGCGTGGAAGCTGGCAGGGGCGAAGATGGGCCGCCACGTCATTGGCGTCGGTGGAGCCACCCTTCTCGACGAAGAGTACAAGCACTCCTCCTTCCCCTTCGTTCGAGTGTGCTGGAACCGTGAGCCGGTAGGTTGGGATGCGGTTGGCATTGCTCGGGAGGGAGAGTCGATTGCTCGCGAGCTGAACGAGAACACCGACAAGATTCAGGAGCGCTTCCGGCTCTGCTCTGGACGCCGAGTCTACTTCAAGGAAGGGACCGTTGACGACAAGTACCTTCAGGAGAACGAGGCCGAGGTTCACATCCCCTTCACCGGGGACCAGCCTCCTATCGAGGTCAACTCGAGCCCTATCAACGAAGCCGAGTTCACTTATATGACCTGGCTTCACGACAAGTTCTTTGAGAGCACCGGGGTCTCTCAAATGCGGGCCACGGCGCGCAAGGAGCCTGGACTGACGGCGGGTGTGGCTATCCGAACCGTTAACGACATGCAGACCGTTCGGTTCGCGCCGAAGGCGAAGGCTTACGAGAACGCCTACGTTGACCTCTCGCTCTGCATCATCAATGCTTGCAAGGACGCGGACGAAGCGGGCTACCCCGTCGAGTGTGGGGACGATGACGGCTTCTCGTGGAGTGACGCTGACTTCGACGACGTGAACTATGAGATTTCGGTGGACCCTGCATCGAGCCTCCCGAACGACCCTGGCGGCCGGATGCAAATGGCGACTGAGCTCGTCCAACTCGGCGCAATCTCGATGGAAACCTACAAGCAAATGCTTGGCTGGCCTGACCTCGAGAAGGAGATGAATTACCAGACTGCCCAGCGCAGATACCTTGAGAAAATCATCGACCGCTACCTGGACGAGGGCGAGCATGACGCGAGCGTCTATGAGTCTCCCGATGAGCACCTTCTCGACGGCGCGGGCGCAGCGGTGCAGGTTGCGCAGGCGTACTTCGACAGCCTCTACAATGACGCCCCTGACCCGTGCCTGAAACTGCTCCAACGCTACCTGGTTGAGATTGACCAGAAGATTCAGGCCAAGGCGGCCATCCAGGCTCAAATGCAGAAAGCGGCTAGTCCGCAAGTGGCTCCCCAACAGTAAAAGGAAAAAGTATGAACGAAGAGACTCAAGTTCTAGGTGGCGACGCGGCAATCGCAGCGGCCGAGGCTAAGGCGGCTGAATGGGAAAAGTCCCGAGGGATTCCTGATGAATCCCAGGCGACGCAGAGCTCAGAAGCGCCCGAGGCCCAGCCGGAACGGACGGAGGAGCGGGAACCGGCCGAGGCCCCCTCGAGGGAGCGCGATGAGTGGCTCGCGAAGGCGAAGGAGTTCGGGTTCGAGATTGACGACGGCAAAGTGGTCAACCGTGAGCGCGCCGAGCTTAGGGTCGCCCGTAAGCGCATCGAGCGCGACCTGAACTCCAAGGCCCAGCAGATTCAGCGGACCTACGAGGAGAAAATCGGAGAGCTTCAAGAAGACGTCCAGGCGGCAGGGTTCTTCCGGCGGGCCATCGAGACTCGCGACTATGATTCAATCGCCAAGGCAGCTGGCTTCCGCAACTTCGGGGAGATGTCGATTGCTCACGTCCAGAGGGCCGCTGACCCTGCGATGGAGGAGGTCCGCACCCTTCGACAGCAACTCGAGGCCAGGGACCGTGCGCAGGCCGCCAGGGCCGAGCAGGAGCGGGTGGAGCGCGAAGCGCGGAGCGCCGAGGCACAGAGGACCGACTACGTCCGCAACCTTCACGCTGAACTCTCGAGTAGCGCCGACCCTGCGATTGCCGGGCTGGCCGCTGACCCGGACGACGGCGGAGCCTTCACGAGCATGGTTTTCGCGGTCCAGCAGGAGCACTACGACGGTCACTCGACGGTCTCAATCCAGCAGGCCGCGAAAATTGCCCTTGACCGCATCCGGTCCTCCTATGATAGAACGTCAAAGATACTAGGTCACCGGACGTCCTCTACCGTGGAAACCGCCGTCACGGCGCGCAGAAAACCGAAGACGACAATCTCCCAACATGAGATTTCCGACGCGGCCGGTGAGAGCTCAGACTTTGACCACGAATCCTGGCGGAAGAAGTGGGGCGCGAAGATGAGTTCGGGACAGTAAGTCTTTCAGAGCTGGCAGCGCGGGAATCGGAAGGATTTCCCGATGACCAGCTCACTCACGACTTTCTCGTTCGCAATGAAGGACCGCTATAACAAGGCTTCCTTCGTAGAAAACCTCACTCTCTCCGAGTCGCCTCTCATGGCGAAAATCACGAAGGACACTGACTTCGCAGGCGACGGAACTCACATCCCGCTAATCTTCGGCAACCCTCAGGGTGTTTCTGGCGGGCTGTCGCGAGCTCAGACCGTTTCTGCCACCACGGGCGGAAACATCCGAGGCGCGAAGTTCATTCTTCGTGCCGGTGACTACGATGGCTCGGTGTCCATCGACGACAAGATTCTCAAGGAGTCGCGCAACAATATGGGCGCGTTCCTCGATAACAAGGCAGCTGAAATCGACGGGCTCTACACGCAAATGGCGTCGGACCTCGCGACGTACCTGTACGGCAACTCCGGCAACTCCATTGGTCGCGTAGCCGCGACTCCCGGCGGCCTGGTCGTGACCCTGACCGAGCCTACTCAGGCGATGAACTTTGAGGTCGGCATGCAGCTCGAGCGCAATACCGTGGACGGCTCGGACGGCACCACGGCGGCAACGGCTGAAACCTACACGGTGACGGCAGTGGACCGCGAGAATGGTACCATCACGGTGGACATCAACACCAACCTTGTCATCAACAACTACCTCTTCCGCAAGGGAGCGTACCGAGGCAACACGGGTAACTTCGTGTTCCACGGCCTTCAGGACTTCCTCTGGCCGGACAACGCTCCCGCGACCATCTACAGCATGGTGCGGACGGCTGACCCTCAGCGACTCGCAGGTTGCCGTGTTCCGGCGGCCGACATCGCAGGTATGAGCATCGAGGACCGTCTTCAGACCCTCGGAACGTACATGACCGGCCGCTACAAGGGCCCGGGTGCAAGCGACATCTATATGAACCCTGAGGACTGGACGTCGCTTCAGATTGCTCTTCAGGCTCGCGGAACTCGCCCCCTCAAGGACGATTCCACGAGGTTCGGGTTCCAGTCGCTCGAGGCTGTCATCGGCGGCGTCATGGTGAAGATTTACCCTGACCGCTACTGCCCGAAGGGTCTCGCGTTCGCTCTTCGCATGAAGAACTGGAAACTTCACTCGGTGAAGGAGCTCATTCACCCGATTGAAGAGGACGGCCTCACCATCCTTCGCGGCGCTACCGCGAACGCTTACGAGTACCGACTCGTCAGCTATCCCGCGCTCTGTACGAACGCTCCTGGTTTCTCCGGTCGCGTCGCGCTTGCTTCGTAACCCTCAGCGGACTCGGTCGTCGGCTTGGCCATTGGCTGGGCCTTCGACCGAGTTCTTTCAGCGCTCAGAAAGGACGAAGAAAACATGCCGATTAGCCCGTTTCAGGCCGCCGCCATCACGCGGTACAAGGCCGCCCCCAACTTCCCGATGTTCCCGCTGGACGTGCTCGACAGGCATATCGCCTTCGCCCCGTTCAAGTACGCTGTCTCAGCAGGGGTTCTGAGCGCGGTCGCTCTCAGTCGCCAGGATGGAGCGGCGCTCCAAGTCGCTCACTCGGCGGCGGGCGTCCAGTTCGTCAACGCTCCGATGAGCAAGGCCGCGAACTACCAGTTCGTGGGCCGTTCGCAGGCGACGGCGTGCGTCGTCACTCAGGCCGCTTCAGGTAGTCCTGTGACGGGACGTCAGTTCACGCTGACGACTGGCGGCACGCCGACCATCAACCTGAAGGGGTTCCTCGCGCTCGGCGACAAGGACGCTCCGACTCCGAAGTTCACGAACGGTTCGCTTCCCTCTCCGAGCGATATGAAGCTCGGTCGCTACCTCGCGGAGCGGATCAGGAATCCCGCTTATTCGTTCCTCTCCGGCCTGGCGGTCTTCGCGCTCCGATTCAAGGTGGACGCTTCCGGCAATCCGATTGCGAACACCGCGTTCGGTTGGCCTCACTTCTTCGTGAGCAAGTCCAGCACGGGCGTCTACTCGCTTACGCTCGGCGTGTCGCTCCCTCCTTCGACGGTGGCTATCGCCACCTGCGACTCTCGAGGGGCTGACGTCGTCACCATCGCTGCGAACGTCGTCACCATCAACACGTTCAACGTCGCAGCGGCGGCTGACCCGACAACGAACTCCGAGATTCAAATTCTGTTCTTCGTGCCGACGACGAAGGCGTCGCGCGACCAGATGCTCATAAACAACACGACCGCCCCGAGGAAACTCGACCAGCGCTCGAGGAACTTCCCGATGATGACCTACGTCCGCGAGGGCGTGATGATTCCGGTCATTCTGAGCATCAACTCCTCCGGTGACATCATCGCAGCTGGAACGGTTCTTCCTGACGGCGTGGAGGCGTACCGGAACGGCACGTCCTACGTCATCCAATGCGGCGCTGGGTTCGCTCAGTACGCTTGCGCGGCGTTCCAGGCCGACTCTGGCATCGTCGCCTACCCGGTGGACTACACCAACTTCGCAGCGCAGGGACGTATCACGTTCACCGCTACCATCGCAGTCGCGCTCAAGGTTCACGGCTGGATTCTGGCCTCAGCAACGAAGGTTCAATAAAATGGCAACGAAGAAACCAGGGTTCAATCTCGCCGTCGTCATGGGCGAACCGAAGAAGTCTCCGAAGAAGTTCGGCTCTTCCCGGCCGATGGAAGCGGACGAAGAGATGGGCGAGGAGGACGACTCCGCCGAAGAAGAGGACGAAGAGGCGCTTCTCGACGGATACTGCGAAACCCTCGGCCTATCGGCTGATGAGTTCCGTGACGCGGTGCGCATTGCAATGAAGTAAGGAGGGCGCTTGTCACGAGCGAAGACGATTCTCGAACTTGAGACGGCCGTTCGCTGGCAAGCGGACCAGGAGGAGGCGGAATTGCGCCATACGTCGGAACACATCCGGCGCATCATCAACCAGAGCGCGCAGCAGCTCCGCCTTCAGGTCTCCTCGGTCGGCGACCCCTACTTCCTTCGGAGCTTCTCCGGCGTCATCAAGGGAGGCGCGGCCGTTGACCAGCAGAACCGCGACAGGACGCTCCCTTGGGGCTCCATCGACTCCTCGAACATCGACCCGGAGATTCTTCAGGTCTATGGCATTGACGTGTCCCTGGGCGGCCTGGGCCGGGTAACGAGCCTCACGCACGTCACCTTCGCCGAGCGACTCTCCTTCCAGGGCTTGGGCCAGTCGAGCTCGCCGTGCGCGTTCTTCGAGTACAACGAGAACAATATCGGCGTCCTTCCGATTCCTGACGGGGACTACAGCTTCACCCTCTGGTACATCCCTGTCCTTCCCGACGTTATGGAGGACGGAGACATCATGCTCTGCGGTCCAGCGGGCTCGGATGAGTGGATTGTCTGGGACTGCCTCTGGAAGCTCCTGGCTCGCGACAACTACCCACGACTGCTCGAGGTCGCTGCCAACACGAAGGCCGAGCTCATGGCCGCCATCCTGAAGCAGTCGGCTCACCAGCGCGTAAACCCGTCCACGAGGCGGGACTCAAGAAACGAGCGAAGGTTGAAGTTCGGCTCTTCGCGCAGACTCTTCTGGACCAGGCGATAAATGGCGGGTAAGACAATCGGCCAGTTCTATGACGTGTCGCGTCAGCTCAGAGACTTGGAAAACAACCTCAAGTCCGAGATTGCTGACGTGCGCGATTCCATCGGCCACTTTGAAGAAGGAAGAGCCGACGACAATATCCCCTTCGACGCGGCGGTCGATTCGGTGGTCATCGTTCCCGACGGAGGACAAGTGAATCTCCCTGACCATACCAGCGAGAACTCTGGACACTTCGTCATCATCGTCTCCTCGAGCCCTGCGGCAACGGGGGACATCATCGTAAACATGACCAGCGAAGGCGGGTTCGACGGGACCGAGGAGACTTCTCAGACTCTCAGCGGAGCAGACAAGCGAGCGACGTACTTCGCCGCCTCTGATGGATGGAGGCGCACGTCGTGACGTACCAGGTAGTAGACATCCCGTTCTTCACGGGGCAGGACGAGAGTTACGATAAGAAGCTCCTCCCGGTCGGTCCCATGCGGCGCGTCGAGAACTCGATGTTCGAGCGCACTGGGCGACTGGTACGGCGCAAGCGCATCAAGGCCCTGAACTCGACGGACGGAGAAGAGCTGGCCTTCGTGAACACGTTCACGCTCGCCACTGGGACCATCATCGGTTACAGCGGCGCGACGCCCTGCTCGACGCCTTACTCCATCGACAGGGACGGGAATTGCGCGAAGGCGGCCGGAAGCGGCCCTATGCTTCACCGTATCAGTAGCGCGATTGTTCAGACCGAGCTCGATGTTCAGAAGAAAACCGACGCGGACGGACAGGACAGCTCGGTTGAGCTGGTCGGCCTATCCGATGAGTACGTCGCCACCTATGACACTATCGCTCTTCGCATCATTTCCCTGAAGACGGGACGCGTGGTGAGTCGCGTGGTCTCGACTGTCTTCGGGACTGGGACCGAGCGAGCTACGCCTATCAAGGTTCTGTTCGACGGTGACAGCATCTTCGGCTTGGCCCTCGTTCGCGAGTACGAGGCGAGCGGACTTCTCGCGGGCGGCAAGGTTCTGAGCTTTTCTCAGTCGGACATCTTCGATACCGACACCTACCGAGAGTCTGAAATCCAAGTTCCTCAGTGGGTTCCGTATAAAATTGGAATCGGCGGCGTGACTACTCCGGTCGTCATCCGGGCTTCGATTCAACAGACAGGTAGCCTCCCTCGCCTGCTCCTGGGGCTGTCCATGCTCACGGCTTCAGAGCAGATTCACGGGTTCATTGAAGTCAATTCGTCCGGAGCCATCGTGAGACAGGCGCACGTTTCGCCGTACTCGAGAACAGGCGAGCCGACCGAAGTAAACCCGTTCGACCTTGAGCGGCTCACCATGTGGGCTCCCCTGTCACTGAACGATGACTGGGTAATGCTCCATCATTCTTCCTCGAGCGTCGGGTTTCCGAACGCAATGAAGGTGACGTGGCCAGCGGGAACGGTGGCTGGAATCCAAACGTCGATTCCCTTCGGAGGTCTTCAGAAGAGCCGAGTCGCGAAGTCGAACAGGGTTCTTCGTAAGCAGCTCTTCGTCGCGAGCCCTGACATCTATGAAATCGGCGGCACTCCGACAAGCGTCACCTTCACCCTGGCAGGGAAGATCTCCTTCGCCGACAAGTCAGTATTCAGGGCGAACGCTCTCGCCCCGGCGAACCTAATCGAGTACGGGTCCACCGTTGAAACGCTCGTGGTCATGCCGAACGGAGCCCTTGCGGCGCTCACTGACGGGCGCACGGGTCACATCGAAGAAGCCCTCGGTGCTCCTGGGCTAGTCACGTCACTATCGGACTGGAACAAGTTCTTCGAGCGTTGGCAGCTCCGAGGGCAGAGGTTCGGGTATTCCTACGGAATCGTCACCGTTGATGACGGATGCGTCCAGGCCGTACTCGGTACGGCAGAGTGGATTCAGTCAGACTCTCAGGACTTGCCGACCAGCCAGCAGGCTGGCCCTCCCAGCAACAATATCCCCTTCATTCAGTTCTCCTACAATAACGACCCGTGGAACTTTTACGAGCGCCCTCCTCAAGTGGAGGAGGGTCCGAACGGCAACATTGTCGCCGTCGTCACAACTAACAATCGACTAAGGATTGACGTCTTCAGCTCCTTCCCTCGAGGTTCGCAGACTGGCTTCCATAACGGGGTAGAGATAGCGGCGCTCCCCTGTCAGACCGCCTTCTACTCTGGCGAGTGTCGGATGGCCGGATACCTATCCCAGCCAGGCGCAATACTTCAGGCCATCGCGCCTACCGGGAATCCCATCACCGACCCCATCACGGGGAAGTTCTACTCTGGTCTCAGTGAGGGCGCGTTCGGCGGTCTTCTTTGGCGCTCAGGCGCTCTCCCTCCGAAGAGGGACTCGGTACTGTACCGGCACACTCCAACGGCCGGAGTGTGGGTAGATGATTCCGTCCGAGACTATTACAAGTACATCATCGCAGTCCCAGCCATCGGTTTCGGTGGGCTCAAGATTGCGTCCGAGTACAAGTCGGAAGCGGGTAAGGTTATCATTCGCAGCCCAAGCGAAGAGGTCCTCTACACGTCGGGCGGAGTCGCGAACAACGAAGCTCCCCCACCTTGCGACTCACTTGTTTTCGCGAGCGGAAGAATGTGGGCCGGAGGCCTTCATACTGACCCGTTCCGTATCCAGTGCTCCAAGGTTCTCGCTCCTGACATCGGCGTCGAGT
The DNA here is from genome assembly GCA_024644865.1 of Aurantimicrobium sp. Taxonomy (GTDB): domain Bacteria; phylum Actinomycetota; class Actinomycetes; order Actinomycetales; family Microbacteriaceae; genus CAIOLM01. Next base: position 19,879 of record JAHEGZ010000017.1, on the reverse strand, counting down.
GGTCGAACCTGGACACGTTCTTCGTCACACTTCCCACGAGGGTCGTCGCGCTCGGCTCGCTCGACAACGCGGTCATAGCGTTCTGCGAGGACGCGGCCTACATCATCAACGGCAGCGGCCCCGACAATCGAGGAATTGGTGACCTCGGCTCCCCTCAGCGCGTGCCTATGTCGTCGCCTTGTGTGAGCAAGTTCACCATCACGGTGGACAGCGGAGTCATCTTCGTGAGTCGCCGAGGACTTGAGATGATTCCTCGAGGGTTCTCGGCTCCGATATTCGTCGGACAGACTGTCTCGGACGTTGTCGGCGACTTCCCCGTCTGTCTCGGTGTCGTGAAGATGACGGACGATTCAAGCGTCCGATGGCTCTTTGGCAAAGAGGATGGGAGCGCGACAATCGTGGTCGCCTTCAACCAGCGCGCGTCGTCATGGAGCGTCCTCTCTTACGAGGAGCCCTTCTTCGGAATTGGCGTCACCGACGACAGGATGATTCTTCTGGGCGACACTCTGGAATCGACCCGCATCGAGACCGAGGACGAGGACGATGACATCGGAGACTTCGTTGTCACTCAGACCTGGGAGACAGGCTGGCTTCGCTTGGGCGGCCTGAACGGCTCGGCCTACGCCAGGCGCATCAACGTCCTCGGCACTCACCAAGGCGGGAACTCCTCGGTAAAAATCAGCTTTTCCTACGATGATAAGAAAGACTGGCACTCCAAGTCGAAAACATGGCAGATTGGTGGCACCGATTACGAAGCCGGAGACGACGTGTGCCTCGAACTGATGATTCCAGTTCAGAAGGTCAAGTCGATTAGGTTCAAGGTCGAGGTCACTGGCAACTTCCAGGGCAACGGCATTTCCGTATTCTACGACAGCGAAGGCGAAGGGCCTCGCGTGTCAGCAAGGAGCAAAGGCTAATGGTTCTCCCTCTCGTTATGGCAGGGCTCGGCATGGCTGGGCAGGTAGCAAACTCGGCAATGGCGGCCGGAGCGGCCAACAATCGCATGAACGCTCGACAGGAGGGCGAGGACGCTTTCCGTCGGATGCAAGCCGAGCAAGCGAACACTCAGTTCGGCGCAGCTCAAGGCGCGATGATGGACACGGCCGGGATGGGCGGGACGTCGAGCGGCCAGGCTTCCGCGAAGATGGCGGCCATGAACCAGGCCCCTCAGTTGTTCGCCCAGGCGCAGAACAGCTCGGCCAACGCGGCGAAGATGGCCTACGACTCCGCCGACCAGAGGCTCACGGGGAACACGGGCAGAGACGACCACGACCAGGCAGCGGTCATGGGCCCGCTCACGGGCGGCATGAAGTCCCTCGGCTCGATGTTCATGGGCGGCGCAGCGGGCGGCGCGGCAGGCGGGATGCTCTCCGACGCTCGAGCGAAGGTGCTCGAGGACGAGAACGCGGCGCTCCGCAAGCAACTCAACCAGCAGAGCCGAGCTGATGATGAGTCGGTGTCCTTCATAAACCAGCGCATCAAGGGCGGCGAGGCTTACGATGACGCGGTGTCGGGCGTCCCTGACTACCTAGCCTCGCGCATCGAACATCCCCTTGACCGTTCAATGTCGAGCGACGAAGCGGCGGCCTGGCTCATGAAGCAACCCAAGGGCAGGGTCGCGAGCCTTCAGGACAAGCCCAAGCCTCGCCCCGCACGCGCCGCACCGAAGGCGGACATCGACCAGTTCGTCGGTCCCGACTGGAAGAGCGACAGCGAGTTCTCGATGTTCCCCACCGAGTTCAATCAGTTCGGCGGCCCCCCGAAGAAGCCTCCGATTAGCATGGACCATGGCGACGTGGTGCCTAAGCGCTGGGAAGAGCCTGTCGTTGCTCCACCGTGGGAAAGCGAGAACAGTGTCCCTCCGCGAGGGGATGACCACGTCGTTGCCCCGCCGTGGGAAGTGCCGGTCCCGGGCCCTCGTTCTCAGCCCGCTTCTCCTCCCCCCCAATACTTCATTGACCAGCGCAAGATTCTTCGCGGCGCGTCGGGGGGCGGAAGGCCGTTCAGCGAGGACGAAATCAATCAGGCCATCGAGGAGCGTTGGCGCAGCGAGCCGCACGGTGAATTGAGCGACGCTCGAGCGAAGGTGCTCGAGGACAAGCTCGCCGCTGCCCAGAAGCAGAACGCTATCCTTCGCGAGAACGGAGGGGTTCCCCGTGAACAGCCTCGCGCTTCTCGCGCGCCGGCCGCGTCTCCTCAGGGCGAGCCGAGCGAGGCTCCGCAAACAGGAGCAATCGTCCGAGGTCCGAACGGGTACTATCACAGTGACCAGAAGCCCACCGGATACGGAGGCGCGTTCGCTCCGGGGAAGATGGCAGGCGTGGAAGGCGCAGGCGCTTACGGCGACGGAAGCAATAGCTCCAAGGTCCACACTTCGGCGAACGGCGTCGGCAATGACTGGGACGGTCGCGGCGACTGGTCGGCGCCTAAGCCGCTTCCCGAGGGCGCCCCTCACCAGTACTTCGACGTCGGCAAGGGAGTCCTGGACGAGCGCCGTGGCCGAGTGAGCGACAGCTTCGGCTACGCCAACCCGGAGAGCCCTCCTAAGCCGACCATGGGGCGCGACTGGGCGACGGATTATAAAGCTCCCCTCGGCGGCCCTCAGCGCGGCGCCTCACTGGTTCTGAACGACGACCCTATGGCGGAGCTACGAGGCTCCCCTGAGCGCAACTTCACGTCAATGTTCCAGTCTCCGGCTCCGGCCGCTCAAGCTTCTTCTGCTCCGACGGCCGACGTGGCGAGCCAGCTCAACAGCATGGCGAAGGAGCGCTACGGGGCGGGAAACTCTTCGCCGTTCCAGTCACCTATCGCTCCTCCGAAGATGGCCTCGGTCAGTCCCGACATTCTCAGCGAGAAGGAGCCTCCTCTCTCCGACGAGCGGACGAAGAGCGCAAAGGGGAAGACGGAATCAACCTCGATGGTGGAGCAGGCCCCTGGCTACTTCTACCGGTACAAGGGCGGGTTCGGCGAAGACTCTTCCAAGCGGCACTACGGCCCCATGGCGCAGGACCTCGAGAAGACACCCGTGGGAAGGACGGTCGTCACCACGGGGAACGACGGCGTGAAGCGCGTGGATACCGACAGGCTCACGCTCGCTCACACTGGCGTCCTTCATGACCTCGTGAAGCGCATCGAGAACATCGAAGGGGGCAAGCGTCGTGGCAGGAAGTAACCTTCTCTTCCCGCAGGGGAATCTCCCGAGCAACCTCCGCGCGCTCGGCGATGGTACGCTCGGCGGCGCTGGTCCGGTGACGTTCCATTCTCCCGAGACGCTCGCCCAGTCGGGTTCCAAGTTCGCCCCCGGAACCACGTGGAGCGAGAGCGCCGACGGCAAGCAGGGAATCATCTACTCGCCTGACGGCAACAGCGCGACGTTCCCCACGAGCAGTCCCGAGTACCAGGCCGCGAAGGTGGCTCTGAACGCGAAAGCTGGACAGCCTCTTATCGGCCTGAGCGCCAACGCAGCCGGAGCTCAGGCCCCTGGCCAGGTTGGCATGGGCGCGACCACGCGCGACATGGTGGCAACGAACATGGCTACCATGCCGTTCGCCAAGGCCGAGGCCCCTCCCGGAGTGTTCGGTCCCCCTCCCGCCGCTCCCCCGGCCCAGGGCTCCTACGGAGTCACTCAGAACTTCGCTCCGGTCCAAATGCGCAGGGTTCCTCGCATGCCGACTCCCGCCATCGCTCCCACCGGAGCCGAGCTCTTCGGGAAGGCCGCTGTCGAATCCTACGGTGACGCTCCCCAAGGTGAGTGGCGGGGATACGGTGACGAGGCTCGAGGAATCCAAGAGCAGACTGCGGGTGAGCTCGACGACGTCGCCATGCGTCAGAGGCAGGACGAGGAGCATGCTCGGTGGAGCGCGCAAGAAGCCGAGCGCTACTCGAGTGAGGTCAAGGGTCGCCTTCAGCAGGCGGACGACGCCTATCGTGTGGCCATTCAGCGCGGAGTGGACCCGAACCGAGTCTTCTCGAACGGGACGCTCTCTAGGACGGACACTACCATCGCGCTCATTCTGGGCGGCATGGCGGCGGGACAGGACGGCGAGAATCAGAACCTCACCCTCCTGAACAAGATGCTAGACCGCGACCTTGAAGCGCAGAAGGCGGAACTCAGTCACTACGGCGCTCGAGCGCAGAACATGCTCTCACACTACCAGGCGGCCCTCGGCGACCAGCGAAGCGCCGAGCTCGCAGTCCACCAGAACCTTCTCGCGCTTCAAGAGAACCGCTTGAAGGCAGGGGCGCAGCGCTTCACGGGCGCTGACGCTCAGCAGAAGGCGCGCGACATCGCGAACCAGCTCGCTCAGAAGCGCGTGGCTATCGGCATCGAGCTTCAGGATTCAATCCACAAGGCCAGCGTCGAGTCGGCGAACATGGCCCTGGCACGCTGGAAGGAGGACGCTCTGAACGTCCACCGTGCGGATGAATCGAACCGCAAAGCGGCGAGCCTGAACCAGCTCCGCGTGTCCCTCATGGAAAAGGGCCAGTGGACCCCTGCGATGGAGTTCGCAATGCAGTCTGGCGACAACAAGCTCATGGCCAAGGCGTTCGAGGGGCTTAGTCCTGAGAATGACCCGACCACTGACCCATGGAACACGATGACGGGCGACCAGCGAGGCAAGGCTGTCAAGGACTTCGCGGAGGCGTCCTCGGAGGCAGTCGCGCAGCGCAACAAGGCGCTCGAGCTTCAGGAGATTTTCCGAGCCCATCCTGACACCAAGGAGAGAATGTCACGTTTCGTTGCGGCTCACGGGGCAGGCTTCGGAAGCAACGACCCGGCACGGCGCGCCATGGAGCTTATGATTGGACAGCGACTAATCGTGAGCAAGAAGAATATCTCGGGCGCTATCTCGGACAGGGACATGGAGCTGATAGAGAAAATGTTCCCTCAAGTAGGCGACAGTCCAGAGCTTATCCAGAAGCACGCGGACGAGTTCCTGGCTACCGGAGCCGAGTCCATCAATATGCTCAAGCGCGCTTTCTCCCCTGGCGTCATCGCGGCGGCCACCAGAAACGCGGAAGCGAACAAGGGGCGCAAGATGGCCGACTTCTCAACAGTGGATGACGGACTAGGGAAGGGTGACTTCCAGCCCTTCAATCCGGGGGCCAAGTAGTGGCGGACAAGGTCACCTACACTCCTATTGTCGAGCCCACTCACCAGGTCATGGGCTCGGAGCACGGGGACGTTCACGTCGAGAATGGGCGCGTCGTCGCGACGAATACCGAGACCGGAGAGTTCTCGACGATTCCGCTCGCCAAGGCGCAGCAGGCGTTCGCCTCTGGCAAGTGGAAACCCACGAGCCCCGAAACCGTCCAAGCGCTCAAGGATTCGGCGGAGTCGGCGAAGCATAGCGGTGCCGGAAGCGTCATTCAGACGGCAGCGGAGGGACTGTCTCGCGGAGCCTTTGCACCATTCGTCGCGGCGGCGAGTGCGCTACCGGAGTCTCTAGGAGGCGTCCCGGAGGGGATGGCTCAACCTTCGACAGGTGACGTCATCGAGGGGCTTAACAGGGAGGCTCTTTCCGGTGACGCCATGAAGGCGGCGTTCAGCGGGTACAACCCCGACGACGTTCGCGCTCGAGCTATCGCCAACCCCATGGCGGACGCGACCGGCGGGTTCGCGGGTGAGATGGCTCTCTTCGGCGGAGGAGCAAGGCTACTGAAGGCCGGAGCCGGGGCGCTTGGGCTCGGCGCGGCGGCGGCCGAGGTCGGAGGCTCTACAGCCTTAGCATCCGAGGCAGCGTCAGGCGCGATGCGCTCGTCCTTCCTCACCAGGCTCGGAACTCAGGTAGCCAAGGAAGGGTCCATTGGAGCCGTCCAGGGCGGACTCACAGCCCTCGGCTCGGAACATTCGGCAGCATACCGCGAGAGGCGCGGAATCGACGGAGACGCGCTCCTAAGCCAAGTGGGGATGGGTGCCATGCTTGGGTTCGGTCTCGGCGCAGGGCTCGGCGCTGTCGGCGAGGTGGTAAGAACCGGAACGTCGGCGCTGCGAAACCGAGTTCTCAGTGCGGCGGACGGTGCCGAGGCCGGGATAGCAAGCACAGCCAAGGGCCTGACATCCAAGGGCGCGACCGATTTAGGGTACGGCGTCGGCATCCTCGGCAAGGTCGCGAGCCGGATTCCGGGGGCGGGCAGCGCCATGGGCATGGCTACCCAAGTCGGCGGCACGGCGCTCAACTTAGTCTTCCGAAAGACCGGGCGCGAGATTGCGGCTCGGCGAGCTCTCATTGCCGAAAGCGTCAAAGCTTCCGAGGCGGCGGCCATGCGGGTGGAAAGCTCGATGGCCCTGCGCGCCAAGCACGCGGCGGACCTTGATGACCTCGCGGCGGGCGTAGGGGCAACTCGCCCGGAGTTCGCAGCGTCGGCGGCAAAGCTCGAGTCTGCTCAGGGAGCGCTTGCGAAGTTCGAGGCTGACGTGCCTCGGCGCATCGAGTCGATGGCGCGCAAGCACGCTACCGACCGAGCGGCGCTCGAGGAGTCGGTCGCCTTGGCGCAGAAGGAACTCAGGGACCTGGACGACAATACGCTCTTCCTGTCGGGCCCGAAGGACAGCGACGTCACCAAGATGGCAGCGGCGAAGCGCAGGCTCCTCAAGGCCGAGACGAAGCTCTCGGCGGAACTGAGCAGGCAGAACAACGCGAAGAAGTTCTTTGAAACATCGAAGCTGCCCGAACTCCGAGCCAAGCTCCGCGACAGGGTGGAGGCCGTGTCCACGAAGCGAGCGGCGCAGGAGCGCACTATTCGCAGTAAGATTGCCTCGGCCGAGCAGGAGACAGTCGCGGCGCAGGAGGCGCAGCGCATCGCTCACGAGCGCATCGACGAGGGTATGAAGGGTGCGATTCACGGTCCCGTCGAGCAAACTCTGAACAAGGTCCTCGAGCCAGGTGCGAAGGCCGGCAAGTTCCTCTCCGAGTCGCGTCGCCAGGTGAACCGAGAGTTCTCCTCCCTCATGGCTGGCACTCAGGCCAAGCCTCGCAAGCCTCCTAGCGTCGAGCTCGACGAACACATCGAGAACGGACGGAAGGACTTCAACCGAGCTATCGCTCACGCCTTCAAGACTCTCGGCGGCGAAACGCGAGGGTACAAGCCGGTCAGCGGAGCGGGCGACTACGAGCACTTCCCCCAGATGCAGTTTCGAGCGGCGGGCGAATCACCGAGGGACGCCTTTATCCGCCGGTCGCAGGAGGTCTCGATGCGAGCTCAGGACGTCCTCGGCGCGAGCGACAGTATCAGCTCGAGCGCTTCAGGCGTCGAACGGTACGCCCCTGAAGTGGCGATGAAGATGCGAGACTCGGCGTCAAAGGCGCTTGTCCTTCTGGACCAGAACATGAAACCGACGGGCGGCTCGGTGGACCCGTTCCGCCGGGGGGACGTCGGCGCTATCAGTTCGACGGACATCGCTCAGGCGGAGCGGACGTGGAACGCGGTCATGTGGCCCGGTCAGTTCCTCGATGAGATTGCTCAGTGGTCCCTCACTCAGGAGACTGCGAAGGTCGCAGGGACGGTCTACCCGGACATGGTCCGCGAGGTTAGCGAGCAGGTGGCCGAGAAGATTGCCGACGGCTGGGAGCCTTCCAGGCGACAGAGGCAGCAACTCACTATGCTTCTGGGCGTGAGAACTGTAGAGTCCTCTCCGGAGTACCAAGCGAGGTTCCAGGGCTACGTTCAGGTGGCGAACCAGGGCTTGAGTGGCGGCGGCGGCTCGGCTCCCCCGGCAAGAAAACCAGGGAGCACCGGCTCCCCTAGCATTGCGCAGTCCTACCGGACCACGGCGCAGAACATCGAGTCCAGTTACGGAGGCAAGTAGACATCATGGCAATGAGCGGAGTTCTTTCAAGTGACCTAACCACGGCCGAGCACGTCGCCCTGTTCGCTTCTGTAGGCAGCGACCAGGATTACAAAATCATGGCGGCTACGCTGAAGACGCTTCCCGCGTGGTGCCGGACGAAGCCAGCTCGAGCGGTCGTGGTTCCCAGCGGGGGAGCACTGACCGTTCGCAGACTCGACGGCACGAACGTCACCCTCCCTGACCCGGGCGGATGCTGGCAATGGAACATCCAGCACGAAGCGCTCATTGCGTCAGGAACCACGGCGGTCAACGTCGTCGTCCTTTGGTAACGCGCCATGATGCTCGGCCTGTCCCTGTCTATCAGCGTGTCGGTGAGGCGCTTCTCGGGAGGCTCCCCTCCTGCTCTAGTGCCCATGCTGTCGGCCGTATCACTCATAACTAACACTCCGACCACGGCAACCCCTCGCGTAACCGTAACCTTCTGAGGCTCCTATGGCACTTGATACAACCTCTCTCAATCCAGGCGTCGGCGGAAGCAAGGTTCTTCACGACTCACTCACGACAGCCGACGGAGGAGCAGCGCCGACCAGCGCGGTGGCCCCCATTCACAAGCTCGCCTTCGGAGACGCGGGGGACGCTCGCCAGGTCTCGCCGAGTTACGGGTTCCCAGTGGGCGGACAGCCAGCCGGGTACGCCCCTTCCTACGGTAGCGCGTCGGGTGACGGCGGGTCCCTGGCGTTCGACCCTAGCGGTCAGTTGGTAGCTCGAGCGACGGTGCTCACTGACGAAGGGACCGCTCGCGTCAACTTCGCCAACGCCTCACTGAGCGTCGGAATAGGTTCTCCGACCATGGGCGGGCTTAGGGTCACCGGGTTCACGGCTGGCTCTGACGTCCATGCGGGGGACTACTTCAAGTATGACGGGGACGCGGAGTCCTCATGGGCCAGGATTGACGGGTTCGACTCGACGGGCGCAATCGTTCTTGAGTCCAACTACTCTGGCTTCCCAAGCGGCACAGCGTCTCGCGCTCTGGTCAAACCGTTCACCGGAGCGGGTGGAGCGCTGGCCGTTGCGTCGGGCGATACCGGAGTCCCAGTGTGGGGCGTGCGCAGGGACGCTCTCACGACATCGAGCAGCGCGGCGGCCGACTACAATGAATTCGCGTTCAATCGGTTCGGCGCGGCCTACGTGACCGACTTCCGGCTCCTGGCTCGAACCTACCGAGCACTCACGGCGGCGTTCACTCTCGCGGCAGCGGCCACCGATGTTTGGGACTTGTTCGGCAACGTCACGACTACGGTCGTGGTCACTCGCATCCGAGTCTACGGCACTCAGACCACGGGCGGCACGGCCGACATCCGAGTCCGCCTTCGCACGACCGCAAACTCGGCGGGCACTCGCGTCGCATCAACCGTGGTCAAGCTCGAGCAGGCCGACGCGGCGGCAAGCTCAACCCCTGGCCACTACACAGCGAACCCTACTGTCGGCACCGACGCTGGGGCCATCGCGGGTGGCGTCATCTATCTACCGGCCCCCGCCAACGGAGTGGGTTTCATCGAGCTTGCCCTCGGCGACAAGGGTAAGGGCGTCGTCCTGTCTGGCACGGCCCAGGGTATCGCAGTCAGCCTCGGCGGCACCACGCCGACGGGCGGAGCCATCGGAATCGAAGTGGAGTGGTACGAGTTCTAAGGAGCGCTCATGCTAACAGGTGTCTACCAACTCAACCTAGCGGAGCCCAGGCTATACGCCATTGTCGCCCCTGCTACGGGATGGGCTGACCCGACCCCTGCTCAGATACTCGCAGGGCTCGACGGCAACGGCGCTCCGGCAGTTTGGTACGGAAACGCTGACGCGCCGAATTCGACGACGGTGGACTTCGACTGGCCCGTGCCAGCTGACGGCCTAACCCCTGGCGTAACCTACCGCGTGGCCATTGTTTGGAGTGACGGAGTGAACCTATCCAATGTCGGACTTTGAGAGGAACCAATGATTCTCGGACTACCACTAGCGCTTTCAGGCTCCGCAAAGCGCGGCGGCCTACCCGTCACCAACGGCCTGAAGCTATTCCTCATTGCTGACAAAGGCATAACAATCGGAACTGGCGTTTCGGCGTGGGCAGATCAGAGCGGAAACGGCAACGACGTTTCGCAGGGGACCCCCGCGAGCCAGCCTGCATTTGTTTCTTCCTGGCGCAACGGGAAGGCCGCGCTACAGGGAGCGTCCGGAAAGTCGCTTGCGCGTGCATCATTTACGGGTGGAGCAATTGCCCAACCGATGACGATGGTCGTGGCCGGCTCCTGGGCTCCAACTCCTACTACCGTGATGATAGACGGGACTGGGGCATCAAATCGCACTCTCGTCGGCAAGGACACGGGCGGTCTCTGGGCGCACGGTCATGACTCTTTCGGGCCTGGCGTCGGAACCGCGAACACGGCGGATGTTCCCTTTTATGCGATTAGCGATTTCACATCCCCCGAGTCCACGTCGCTAGCAAGGATTGTCGCGCTGTCGAAGGGCGCAGAGCAGGGCACAAGCGACCCTGGGGGAGTGGAGCAAACTATGACCGGCATCACAGTCGGAGCTACATATGTCCCGTCGAACAACTGGGACGGCAAGATCGCGATGGTTCTGATTTACAGCAGAATCCTAACCAACAGTGAGAAGAGCGCGCTTGAATCGTGGGTCCGCAACTATTACGGAATCTGAGGAACTATGCGTTGGATTTCAAACCTACCCAAGTCAGTCGCGATTCTCACCCGCGAAGCTCGCGACAGGATTGCTCCTCCCCCGTTCGCAGGAACCAGGGTCGGCGGCGGAATCCACGTTGACCAGCCCGAGTCGTGGGACGGAGCCGGTGACGTTCCAATAGGCTGGACAGGGTTTCCGGGCGAGAAGGACCTCGGAGGCGGAGTCTGGGCGTGCGCCTATCCAGTCGAGCTCGACGCGCTAAGCAAGGCGTCGCTCACTGTCGGCGACAAGGCCCTGCTCGACACGAGCCTAGCGACAACGGCGGACCTAATGGCGGACGGTGCGCCCGTACCAGTGGTTGAGATAGCGGTAGCAGAGGAGGCAAAATGAAGGCGGCAATGAAGCTCGTGTACCAACTGATGCTCGTTCAGACCGAGAAGCTCTCTATGTCCATTTCGCTTCAGAAGGAGACTAACGACATGCTCAGAACCCTGGTAGTCTCCAAGGCAAATTCCGATGACGAACTGGAACGATTCAAACTCACGACGAATGAACGGCTCGGCACGCTTGAAGGTCGTCGCCATGGATGACCGTGAAAAGGAAATCCTCGCCGAGCTTCACCGCGCCATCGAAGACCTCGAGGAGACGAAGCCCGACATCCAGGCCAAGGCCGACGGTCCCCTCGCGTGGATTGCCTCCCCATTGGCCATGGTGCTCAGGGCTCTGGGTAGCCCCGTCCAACTATTCGGACTGATTTCCATTCTCCTGCTCGTGGGCTTCCTCGTGAAGACCCTCGGAAAGTTCTGGTAGCCATGAACCTAGACTTCACCCTCTCTGGCGACGGGTTCCCCAAGTCGCACTACAGGACCAGGAATCGGGACAAGCTCTTTGAGCAGACCCTCACGCTGGCAGCTGGACAGAACCGGCCCACGACCATTCCTCCGAGGCTTAACAACGAAGACCCTATGACCATCATGCTGACGGTCGGCGGCAGTCTCGTGAACCTCACCGTCCAAGACAGCGGCAACGCTCAGCCGTTGCGACTGGCCCCTGGGATAAACGTCATCCCTATCCCGGCGACATCGACCAGCATCTTTCTCACGAGCCAAGAGTCTACGAATGACACCGTCGTCACCATGAGGATTTTCTAAATGGACAGCACCATCGTCGCCCAAGCGTTCGACTCTGGCTCCCTGATAGACCTGGACAGTGACGCCTTCGCCGAAGGCGAGTACCGATTCTCAGGATGGTCAGACGGCCCATTCTTCCCGGACACGGCGAACTATGACACTCCCGCCAACCCGGTGAAGCTCTTCGTGGCCTCAAGGGTGGGCAAGGTGACGGTGAGAATCATGGAGGACCTGTCGCACGTCTGGGCCTACGAGGTCACGCCAGGCTTCCCTCTCTACATCGACATCCCGAGCCACGACGTCGCGTCGCTGGAAATCATCCCGGAATCTCCGGGCGCTCACATCGAGCTTCTCACGTTCACCACTGGCGTTCCTGTCCCTGTCGCAGGAAACCGGTTCCTCTGGCTTCGCGCCGACCAGGGCGTGGTGAAGAACGAGCTCGGTCTCGTGCTCTCCTGGGTAGACACGCGAGGCGACTCGCTCGCCCCGTCGAAGTTCACCTACGGCACTCACGCCAACTCGCCGCTCGTGAGCAACGACGACATCGTGGTCGTGAGCAAGAGCGAGAAGTTCAACAAGCTCCCCACCGTCAAGTTCAAGGGACAGTCGAATTTCGCCGACCCGGCGTTCGCTCGACTTCTATACACTGGAACCGAGTTCACCGGAGGCGCAGCAACGGCTGCCTCCTGGACAATCTGCATGGTGGTCAACTTCGCCGACAAGGGCGCGCACGGTATCGTGGCGAGCTCGTGCAACAACGCGGCGGGCGTGAACACTCTAGGAGCCTTCGTCGGCGCAGAGGGCGGCGGCATGCCGTACTATGGCTCGGCTTCCATCAACGCGACGAAGTTCGACCAGGCGTACAAGACCGTCCCTGTCGAAGTGAACGATGAGCCGGTCATCCTGGTCTACCGATACGATGACGTGACGCGAACGATGGACGTCTTCTACCGAGGGACAGTGAACTCTCAGGTGGAAGCCTTCACCGCGAAGCCCTCGTTCTTCAATCCGCTTATCCTCGGCGGGATTCATTGCTCGAACCTCTTCGGCACAACCGGAATCAACACAACCTATCAGATGTTCGAGGGCGAGCTCGCCGACTTCCAGTACCATCCTCGCAAGCTATCCATTGACGAGGTCCTTCAGTACCGAGCAACCAACGTCGCGAAGTACGCTGTCCGCGACGAGCCTCTCGACACGTTCCCCTGGGTAGACGCGGTCGTGGATATTTGGAAGACGAACCGAGGCATCCAGTACAACCCTCTCGATGGGGACGTCGGGAACATTTGGGACACTCGCCGCAAGGCCACCACGAACCCGATGGTGAAGGCGAGCAGCACAGGAACCGTCGTCATATCGGAGCTGAACGGTCGCCAGTGCGTGGAGTTCACCGGCCCAACTTCCGAACTCATGAGCACGAAGTCGTCGTCGGTCTATGACGCGACCACGGGCGGCTCGAGCTTCAATGTCGGCGTCGTCGCTCAGGTGACGGGCGCTGGCTCTCGCTGCATTTGGAACACCACAGGGAACTACGGAGCGAAGGGCGCCATCATCGGGGTGGACGTCGGGAACACTCCCCCCATTGCCGGGTGGATTATCAACCAGAACGTCGGCGTGCCCGCCAAGCTGAACGACTTCATGCCTGGTTTCGTGGTGCCGCCCCCTCCCTACAACCTCTGCATGCTGGTAGAGAAGGGGCCGAGCTCGGCCGAGCTTCGCGCCTTGGGGCAGAGCGTCATCGCGAATGACTTGTTCACGGAGTCGGCGCAAGCGGCCAACCGAGCTCTTCACATCGGTGGGACTCCTGGTATTCAGAGCGGAGCCACGGCAGCTACGCTCGTCGGTCTATTCCACGAAGCATGGTTCCTCGGCGCAGTCTCCACGAGCCAAGAGAAGGCCCAGTACGAGCGCTACATCCAGCGCACCTACGGCTTCACGCCCTGAGCGTCTTCCTCCTGAAGAGCGCAGGCGTAGGCGAAGATGGCCCTCGCAGCGGCGTGGGCCAGGGCATGCTCGCCAGAGTCCCGGTCGTGGTCAGCCCCCGCTCGGAAAGCTTCCGCGTGCCTGGCGGCCTTGTGCAAGTGATACCTCGATGAGAGCGTGGTGAACGCCGTCGAGTGCTTGCCCTTGCCATCCGGACCCTCGAGCAACTTCTCGATTCCTTGGAGGGCCGCCACGAAATACTTCTCGTCCTTCTCGTTACTGAACATGCTTCCTCTTCTCAAACCAGGTGCGACTTAGCAACCTGTGAGGCTGGCAATTGTGCTCCCCTTTCCAGTAGCCAGACATGTGGGCGACATCCAGGCTAGTCCAGGTCGCCATACAACCCTGGCACTCAAGTACGATATTGCGCGATCCATCCTTAACCCACGCGACATTGTGGCTCCTTACCCGAACGTGGGGGTACACGCGGCCTTCCTGCGGAAGGCTTTCCAGTAGCTCGCCAGGAGCCATATCCAGCTCATACCAAGGAGTGGCCACAATCTCAGCGTCGGCCTTCCTTCCCTGCTTCACGAGAATCTTCGCCGCGCGAGTCTTTGCGACTATCTCCTCAAGAATCCAAACGTCGGGCCTTGGCTCCTCAGCATGAGGGAACACACGAGCGCGCGGGGTGGCCTCAGGGTCCGCCCACGGGTCAATGGCATTGTTCATTTCAGTAGTCCTTCTTCGTGGTGGGGTTAGCAATTCTGTCGAACACTGTCTTCCGCCCTATCTTACTGTTCAGGAACTTACGCACCTGCTCCATCGCTGCCTGCTTGTGACGGAAGGCAATGTCTATCATCTTCTCTTCGTGAGTGAGCGGCTCATGTTCCGTTAGCGGTTTGTAAGTATTGTTGACGGCGCGCGTCAGGTACAGGAAGGCGTCACAGGCGTGCTCTTCAAAGCGGTCGTCCGTCTTTGACCGGTCCTCGTTCCAAGTGAGTACCTGCATTTCGTCGAGCAAACATCCGGCCGTGTAGGGGTTTATCTTGATATTCCCCGACATAAGCTCGCCGCGAACGAGCTCGATATACGCGCGCTTCTTCGTCTTCTGAGCAGGGGTACAGACGATTCCGTACTTCCGTTGAAGCTCCTCGGCGTAGCCCTTACCGAGTCCCCCGGAGTCGATGATGATGTCGGTGAGCTTGTACTTCCTCTTAAGCTTCTCGACGTGAACGGCAAGTGCCGACGGGTTCAGGCCCTCATGCTTCTCTGCTTGGATGATATAGAGTTCGGGCTGACCCTTCTGATAAGCGCCGACCACGAAGGCGGAAGCGTCATTGAAGCCCACGTCAATGCCGAGGATATAGCGCCACTTCTCCTCGGTCGCAGGCAGCGAAGAACAGATGTTCCTCTCGTCGAACGGGTACACCAGGGCGTTGTCGTCGCGAACCCATTCACCTAGCCATTCTCGGCGGTAGGTAGGATGGTTCTCGTCCCACTTGTTCTCGAGCATCTTCCTGTCTCGCTCCTCCTTCGCGTGAGGGACGTAGGGATTATCGAGAACCGTCCAGTGGTGCATGGGCCAGAGGGGTCCACCGTCCCCCGTGGTGGAAACGTAGAAGAGCCCAGCGGGTATTGCTCCGGGAGTACCAGTGAGGGCGAGCTCGCCCTTCAGGTCCATGAGCGCAGGCTCGAGGACGTCATAGACGAGGTCGCCTAACCACGAGCCGAACGATGCAGCTTCGTCGATGGCCGCCCGCTTGTACTTCATGCCTCGGAACTTCTCGACTTCCGCCGAGTCCTTACAGCCCGCGAGCCATATCTGATGCTTGCCAGGTGTCTCGATGATGAGCTGGTTGTCCTTCTCCCGGAACTTCAGCCTGTCCAGGTGCGGAGTGTGGCGACGCTGAAGAGCCTCGATGGTACGCCACATAATCATGCGTGCGTTGTTCCTGGACAGCGCGACGTACAGGCTCATTTCCCCTGGCGTCGCCTCGGCTCCCTCGAGCAGCCACGCGGCAATGGCCTCGGACTTGCCAGCGCGCCGTGAACAGAGTGCCGTCTTCTTGCGCGCCCTGTCCATGGCGAACCGCTTCTGAGCAGGGAAGAGCGCCCGCATATACGGAGGCTCGGAGCCCAGCTTGGCCTCGAGCAAGTCGAGCAAACTCGCGGCCAGCTTAGGGTCCTTCTTGATTAGGAGTTCCAACTGCTCAGGGCTTAGTTTCATTCTTCAGCTTCCGTCACCACCACGTCGTCGCGTAGCTCGAGAAGGAGCGACTGCGATTCTAAGAGCTTCTTACGCATGTGTTCGTCTCCCGGATGAGAGTTCAGGAACTTGCGCATCACAAGCATATCCTTCCGAGTCTCCTCCTTGCGATTCATGGAGCGATGGCTCCGGGTGGACCTTGAGTCCAGGTATCCAGCCTCGGCACCGAGCACCAGGAGAGGGTCGGTGTTCAGTATCTCATGGACCGGGTATACCCACTGAATACCCACGTTCGCGAGCCAAGCGAACGGACGGTGCGGGCCATTGAGGTCAGCCCTCGGATGCTTCTCAAGGATACCCACGGCGTCGGACATCGAGAGCCCCTGCTCTAGCTCCTCCCTCGTGAGCGGCCCCTCGAACCGCTGGTCAGCGTCGATGGTGACGATTGCCTCAGCGTCATCGTACCGGCATAGCTCCATTGCCTCATTGCGCAGGCGAGCGAAGTCCCTGGGGCCCGCCACCCTAATCTCAAAGGCCAGGGACTTCTCGGCTCCGAACCCAGCGGGCTCCCTCGGCTCGCCGTCCACTACTATTCGGATGGAATCGACCAGGTGTTCAACCGATTGAATGGCGTCACTCGCCATGGCTATGTCCTCGTGGTGGACTATCATCGCTAACATAATTCTCATGCTCTTTTCCTCTCTTCGCGCAGTCGCGCCTTGTGAACCTTCAAACACTCAGGGCAGAAGAAGCCCATGCCGAGCCTCTCTGCTCTCCGAACGCTCGCCGCTACCCTCGTGAGGGGAACGCCGCACGTCCCACACTTGCACGCCACGACAGCATAGGAACCCTCTCCTGTCTTCACCTGTTCGACTCTGGGTAGCCCCCGGTAGGTTTCAGTCCTCGGCCTTCCTCTGCTCATGACCAGCTCGCTTGGTGGGACAGGAGCGAACCGAGGAACGACCAGAACGGTAGCTTCCCCACGTTGTGGAGTAAGTCCTCCGGGCTGTCGATGTTCGGGACATGGCCAGCCAGAATATGGGCGGCGTCACTTCTTAGTTTCATTACTCTCCTCTAACTCAGGGGCCATCGTCTTCTCACTCAACACTCGGAGAGCTCGCTCCATGAGTGACTTCTCATTCATGCCGCCGTCGCTCGACTGCCCGATGACTCCGGCAATCTTCGCAGCTGACTCAATAGCAAGGACCGCTGACTTTATGTCGGGGTCATCGACTTCTTGCATGCCCTCCTCGGTGAAGAAGTGTCGCTTCTTCGTGGCCGCCACGTTCGATAGGTGACGAAGGTGAGCAATGGCAACGGCGCGGAAGTCTCCCGACTCGACGGCGAACTCAGTGGCGACGCGCAGCTCAGCGACGGCCGTGGTGTAGAGCGAGACTACCTCGTCCACGCTCACGTTCCACTTGGCCGCGAGCTCCCTACACTTCTCAGGGTTCCAGGCCATGGTCTCGATGAGACCTCGGACCTCAGCAATCTTCTTACGGTCGGTCATTTTCTGGCCGCCCTTACAGGTAGCTGTCGCCGAGGGAACTTCACGCCCAGCTTCTCGCGCACCACTTCCAGGCTCCGCTCGGTGAGCTTCCACCTGTACTCATGGCGTGGCGTGGTGACGAGCGCGCCGTGCTCAAGGGAGAAGCGAACTGTTCCAGCCAGCGGCCAGTGAACCAGGAGGTCTTTGCCGTCGGTGCCAGCGATACGCATGCTTCGATTCCCCCCTCCTCCTCGGGTCTCGACTTCGACCAAGTCATCCATCGACTCGCCCCTTCAGGAGGCTAACCATGAGACTCATGTTCATGAGCACGAGCGGCTCCGCGTGGTTCCGATGGAGGAAGAGCAGGTCATTGCTCCCGAGCCAGCGCTCGAGGAGCACGAAGCCCGCTCCCCCCTTGCGGCTCTTCACTTCCGCCACGAGCTTGCGCTCTCCGATGGTGAGTTCAATGTCGCCCGGGAACCCGGCCATCGCCCCCGACAGGGGCACCTTCGCAGCTGGGACACCCTCGGCCGTGAGCTTCTTCGCCAGGGTGAGCTCAACCCGTCCACCCTTGCGTCGGTTTGACAGCCCTCTCTTCTTTGCCGCTTCGTCTTTCATTCCGCTTTCCTATCATACTCCAATTCCGTTTCCAACGGCGGAAAGCTAATTGTGGTTTTTTCTGAAAGATACTTGCAAAGCCCTGGGTTCAGGAGTTATGACTCTGAAATGGAAAAAGCAATTCTGGTTGTCGATGCGGCTCATATCTTTTTTCCCGCGTTCGTGTCGGAGCGCGAGGGCACTCCGCATGAGCGGGCAATGGCTGATATCGACAGGGTCCTCGAGGCCGCGAGGCTGAAGTTCGACGTCGCTTTGCCTATTGTGATGGCAGTAGACCGTCCGCCTTACAAGCGCTCCGAGGTCTACTCTGGGTACAAGGCCAAGCGCAAAGCTCACCCTGAAGGGTACGATGACGCCTATGAAGCGTGGCTCGCTGGGTTCGCGCTCTCGAGCGCCTTCCGCGTGCTCGGCGTGGATGGGTACGAAGCCGACGACATTTGCGCGGCAGTCGCCTTCACTGACCAGAGTGAACGGGAGGAGTCCCCTACCATCGTCATCGCTACGCGCGACAAGGACTTGTTTCAGCTCGTGAACGATGAGCGTCCCAACAGAGTCCGCGTGCTCTCGACGGCTTCCCTCGAGCTTTTTGGTGAGGAGGCGGTCTACCTGAAGATGGGCGTATGGCCTGACCAGGTGGCCAGGTTCCTGGCCATTGCTGGCGACTCGGCGGACGGTGTCCCAGGCGTCGAAGGAATCGGCAAGGTCGGAGCGAAGAAGCTGATCGAGTCCGAGCTCGTGCTCGGGAAGGTCGAAACGAGGCTCAACGCCGAGCAGAAGTCACAGTTCCTTCTGTCCCTGTCCCTGGTCGAACTGACCGTGAGGGCTCTTCAGCCGGTCATCCCGGCCATCGACTACTCATGGGAAGCTCGGCGAAATTTCGCAGCTCCTCCAAAAGAGGGTCAGCTGGTCACCGAACTGAGGGCTCTTCGCGTGGTCGCGCCACCGGCACCGAAGGCTCCGGTCGTCCAGTCCGCTCCGGCCGTCCGCACCACGAAGCGAGACCTGAGCATGGACACGCTCAACACGCTCACGGCGCTGTCGAAGAAGTTCTGGGCCAGCGGGTTCTACTCGCGCTTCAAGTCCGAGGACGGAATCTTCACCATCATGGTCACCGGCATGGAGCTCGGAATCGCTCCGGTCGCAGCACTGGGGAACTTCCACGTTCTCGACGGCAAGCTCTGCCCTTCGGCGCACGTCCTCATTGCCCTCGCCCAGGCGGCGAGCGATTGCGTCATGTTCGACTGCATTGCCGAGTCTGAGACCTCCGCCACCTACCGAGTGAAGAAGTCGAACGGCTTCACGGCCGACTTCACCTACACTGTAGCCGACGCAAAGCGCGACCAGATGCGATGGGCGAACGGCGGGAAGAACCTGAAGGCGATGATACGGAAGACGGCAGGCTCACAGGCCGCTCGGCTCTGGTTCCCTGGCGAACTGAATGGGCTCTACTCCGCCGAGGAAATGGGCGAGTCGGTGTCGGAGGACTGATGGTTTGGGTTAAGATTGACGACAAGGCGTTCCTTCACCCGAAGGTTGCGACACTGAGCGCCGGAGCAGTACGGCTCTGGCTCTTCTCGCTATGCTGGGCTACACACTCCGAGCTCGACGGCTTCATACCCGCGAAGATTCCCAAGACCCTCGGCGGCTCAAGGTCTCACGTCGAAGAGCTTGTGGCCAACAGGCTATGGATTGTGGCCCAGGACGGCTGGTCGATTCATGACTACCTTGAGTACCAGCCCAGCGCAGAAGAGCGGAAGTCCTTAAAAGAGGCTCGTTCAAGCGCTGGAAAAACTGGGGGGCGTGCCTCTGGCGTCACCCGAGGAGGTCAAAAGAGCGAAGCAATTGCTTCAGGGTTTGCTTCAGGTTTGCTTCAAAATAACGAAGCAAAAACGAAGCAAGTGCTAAGCAAAGTCGAAGCAAAGGACGAAGCAAAAACGAAGCCCGTACCCGTACCCGTACCCGTACCCTCTGCTTCTGACGAAGCAGAGAAACGCGCGGGCGCGCGACCGCGCAATCTCGACTCGGCGCTGAAG
>JAHEGZ010000025.1 GCA_024644865.1 Aurantimicrobium sp. | reverse complement strand
GATGTGGGCGCCAGGAATGACGCTGCCAATCGCGTCCCCGTGTCGACGAGTTCGTCGGTGTACTCGATGCTCTGCACAAGGGGGGAGTCGGCCCGGCGCCGGTCTCCCGACTCCATGGTGACCATGCGCTGGGACTCGGCCTTGGGCGCATTGTCCTTCTTCGGGGCAGGGACCTGCTTCTTACCGTCCGGCGGGGAGCCTTCGGCAGGAGGGGTAGCTTCTCCCGGAGCACCCGGTGGCAGAGGAGGAGCCACCTTCTTCGGTCTGTCCTCTGGCGCCTTGCGTGGGCCCAGGAACGAGACGCCGAACTCTTCCACGAGTAGCTTGTCGTCGATCTCGTACCCAAGAGAGTCGAACTTCTCGAGGCCCTCCGCGAGGGTCTTCACCATGGTGGCTCTGGCGGTCTTGTCCTCCGGGGGCTGAGTGGCCCACGTAGGCCACGGGGCAAGCTCTGCCGACCCAAAGTTGAACTCCGCCCACCACACGAGGCTCTGCTCGCGAAGCGTCGTGGAGAGCGCCTCCGCGTCGTAGCGCAGCTTGGGCGCCTCGTTGTTCTTCGACTGCTCCTTCGCCGCAGCGAGGCTGCCTCCCTCGGTCACGGTGGAGAGGTTTCCGCCTCGAATACGGACAGCAATCGCTTGGTTCGCCAGGTCAATCTGGCGCTGGTAGATCTGTTCCGTGTTCGCTGTTGCCTGGAGCAGCCGCACATCGAAGCCGGCCGCCATGACGATGGCTGCCTCACTGCCCATCGACATGATGAGCTCCGCGAGCTCATCGCGTTGCTGCTTGGTCGACTTCTCCGGGGAGGTTCCAACAAAGACCGCCGCACGCTCGCCGTACCGTGCCCAGTCGGACATGGCGAGCTGCTTCAGGAGCACCCAGATGGCCAGCGAGCGCCACGCTCCAGAGGCCCATGGCCGCCCCTCGCCGTAGGGCGTGTGGAGGATCCATGACCCGTCTCCGGGCACCACCTCGAGCTCGACGTTCTGGTCGTCGGTGATGAACCACTTATGGAGCTGCTGGTCCCAGCGCAGCGACTGCGGATGCCAGAAGCGAGGGCATGGGAGCACTCGTCCGCCGTCTCCAGGAAGCCATTGATGGCGAGCGGGTGCGACGCCGAGCAGGATGCCCCACTTGATGAGCAGCCCAAGCTCTGCCTCAGGGTAAGACCTCCACCAGTCGCTCTGTGCCTCCAGTGCCTTCACCGTGCGGCTCGACTTGCGCCTGTCGCCGCTGGCCTCGAAGGTCACGTCGAGCCCGAGGAGGGCGTCTCGGCGGGCCTCCATGACGGACTCGACACGGTCGTCGGTCAGGATCCACTCGCACACAGAAACGGCCGAGCGGAGGTTGCCTGTGTCGGCCGAGCGAATGGCTGCTCGCACGCGCGCCGGAGTCCAGTCGGTGAACGTCCTAGGCTGCTGGGCAGTGCCGCTCCGCTGGTCCTTCGATTCGACCTCCGCCCGGGTCGGCGGCTTCTTCTTCGCTGGTGATGCCACTACCGGGAGCCTGCGCGCACCCGCGTCCCTACGCCGGAATCTACCACCTCACAGACCTCGAACGCGTTTCCAAGTGCGTCGACGTCGTCGTCGTGCTCCTTCCCTGTACCGGTGAAGTTCATGACGATGTCGAGGAAGGCATCGAGCCAGTTGGCTACCTCAGGGAATGCCTCCGGGTCTGGCACCATGACGCGGCCCGCGTTCCACGCAGCGGCTACGGATTGCGCCGCAACGAACTTGTCACCAGGAGGGTTCTGAACGGCAAGTGGTACGTCTGCCATCTGGATGAACTGCGCCGCTCCCTTCTCGGTTCCGCTAGCGCGCCACAGCATGTTCCAGTGGGGCCGGTGCTGACTCCGTTCCTTCAGGGTCTCCATGAACACGGGAGCCTCCACCTGCGCCCGGTCCACGTGTCGCACGTAGTAGAGCGGGTCCATTCCGAAGCGATCTTCCCTCCACATCTCCAGGCAGATGGAGTGATCGGAGTTCGTTTTGGCCGTGTACGCGAGGTCGACGCCGAAGCCTCCCGAGTAGCTCTCCGGGAGCTTCGTGTAGTAGGTGGGCTCGTGGAACACCGTGCCTCCCTTGGGACGAGGATGGCCCTGGTAGAGCGCCGACCAGGTGAACTCTCCCACGAGCGACTGCTTCTTGTGGAGAGCCTCTGCCGGCCACATGTCAGGGAAGAGAGCTTCCCCGGGAGCTCGCCCGTTCGGGTCGTCTGCCTCAGCGATGGCTGGCAGGTTGATGCGGGTCCATCCCTGCTCGATGCACGTCCCACTGAGGTCGTCAGGGTGCCACCTGGTAGCAAGGAGGAAGATGCTCGCCCCCTCGTGCACGCGCGTCTCGATGGCATCCGTGTACGCCTCGCGGATAACCTCCCGGCGCCGCGCGCTGTCGGCCTCCTTTCGGTTCTTCACCGGGTCGTCGATGATGCAGAGCCCGTCGACAGG
Organism: Aurantimicrobium sp.; assembly: GCA_024644865.1. GTDB lineage: Bacteria > Actinomycetota > Actinomycetes > Actinomycetales > Microbacteriaceae > CAIOLM01. The sequence continues at coordinate 4,637 of JAHEGZ010000025.1, read as the reverse complement.
CTCGCCGGTGATGCCGCCGTCGATGGAGGTGAAGAGGCACTGCCCGCCCTCAGGGAAGGTGAGCTGGCTCAGCCCTCCACCGAAGTGCATTCCCGCCGCCTGGAGGATGCGGCAGACCGAACGGGCAACGCTCCGCGCCCGCCCTTGCGAGTAGGTCACGTAGGCATGGCGCAACGTCGGGTAGCGCAAGATGACCCACGCCAGAGCGTGCAGCGTCACCATCGTTTTGCCGTGCTGGGGAGGGGCAGAGAAGACTACACGCAGCCCCCCACCGACCCCGGACTGGAGCAGGTCGGCATACTTGCGGAAGTGCCGAGGGCGCTTCAGGTGGGGGGACACCCGCACCATGAAGTCCGAGATGGATTCGTTAGTTGAGCGGGGGCGAGGTGTGAGCAACCTCTCTGGTGCCATGGTTCGGGCCGCGGCTCTCCGCTTCCTGATCTTCTCCTTCGCCCGGCGCAGGCTTTCCAGTTTCCCCAGCGTCTGTTGAACACTCATCAGCTAGCGCGTTCCTGGTGATGTCGAGCTCCCCGACAATCTTGATGGCCCCCACAACGTCGCGCATCTGGTTCGGCTTCGCGTCCTCAACGAGCTCCCCTAGCTTAGCGATCGCTTTGCGCAAAAACGCGACAGCTTCCTGCGCCCACTCGTCTTTCGCCGCATCTAGCTCCGCCTTTTTTGTTGTCACGACCTGCGACAACTCAGCGTCACCATTCGCGCGTTTCCGCCACCTCTGGAGGGTCCTGAGGTTGATACCAAAGTGTCCGCAAGCAGCCTTGTCGCCGAGCTCCAGCGCCATCGCGAGCGCTTTGGCCGCCTTGTCTTTCTGAAAGTACGGCTGTGCCACGCCCTCCAGGCTACGGCCGCTTCCAGGGCTCTGCCGGATTCGCCAGTTCCTCCGCCGTGGGTTCCACGTAGTCCTCGAAGGATACCTTGACCGGCCCGAGGGCGATGTAGGCGCCGTGGCTCGAGCAGGAAGGGCAGGGGGCCACGAAGGTGAACACCTTGCGGCCCATGAGCTCCTGCACCTTCGTTGCCTTCGAGGCGGGGCGCTGCTTGTGGCAGCGGATGCAGCAGAGTCCCCAGGAGAAGGACGCTTCGAGGTCGGGCATTCCATGATGATGGGGAACTGGCGCCGGTATTCAACGGTCCGTGCGTTTTTGCCTCGTGTTGTCCATTGTCGGAAAACACTTGACAGACCCCCTGATACCCCCTTTCCTTGGAGTCTATCCCGTCGCTGCAGCTAAAGCCCCCCTCCCTCTTTCCCTCCTTTCCCTCATCTCCTCCGCTGCCTGCCTAAACCACTCCTCCATAAACCATCGGTCAGGGTACCATGCGCGCGGTAGGTCTCCGAACCCTGCCGCCTCGATGAACCTGGCGAACTCCTCCTCCCAGTCGAGAGGGCCTAGCTCGATGGCCTTCGCGAGATCATCTTGAACGGTCTGCCGCGACGTCCTCATCGCCTCCCCGATCTCCTCTTCGGTGGCGCCGTGGGGGTGGTCGCGAATGAAGTCCCGAATGCAGTGGTAGGGCATCAGGGCCCACTCGGTTTCCAGCTCGGCCTCGGTCTTGAGGTCGTCCCCGTTGCGCTTCACCATGAGGTGCTCGCGGCACTCGCGAAGAGGGCAGCGCCGTGGCCCGTCTGGCCGCCCCGCGATAGGGCACCGGCCCGCGTTTAGTTGCCCGTATAGCTCCGCCAGGAAGCGCGTTTCGTCGGCCCGCTCGTCCATGGTCAGCTGGAGGCGCACAGGGCCATCCTGGCGCGGGTTGCGCTTGGCACTGAGTCGTTTCGCTGAGATGGGAGGCGGGTCAGGAGGGCCGAAGTCGAAGAGGGGGGCCTGCTCACCCATTCCCAGCCCCCTTCCTTGAAGTCCACCAGCGGAGCACACCAGAGATTCTCCGTGCGCGGGACTCCCTCGCTCTCTCGTCTCCGTGCACCTTCCAACGAGCGATGAGGCCGTCCCCCAGTGGGTAAACGAACTCGCTTCCCATCTCCACTGCTATGCCATCATCGATGTCTAGCGGAGGCGGAAGCTTCACCACTCCGGATGGCAAACGCGCAGGATTCGCCCGGACGATGCAGAACGAGCCGACTGACTCGGCATTTGCCCCCAGTCCGCTCGTGATTCGACCCTCCACGACGGGCTGCATGTCCCTGGATTGCCACGGGTCAAACTTCGCCGGAAGGAAAGCCATGACCCACTCAGGATTGATTGCGTTCATAGTGCATCCCCCCATTCCCCGTACTGCTGCACCCCGTCAGGGTCGTAGAACGTCGCCAGCTCACGGTCCCATCCAAGCCTATCAACGCCGCACTCGCCGTCTTTCAGTTTTGCGCTCACCAGGCACACGTCCCCGATGTTCATGTTACCCAGCAGGTGCACGTCCCGTGGAGCCTCGAACTTCCATAGGAGCAGCACGTTCTCGGCTGCGTTCCCGAGTGTCTTGCAGTCTCGCAAGTCTCCCACTCCTGGCTTGTCGTCATCGTTCCGCGTGAGCTGGGAAACAAGAATCGTCACGACGTTGAGGTTCTTCGCCACGTCACTCAGGTAGTGAGCCGCATGTTCGAGCTCTTCCTTGCGGTTTGGACACCGTTTCGCCGTGGTAAGCTTCTGGGCGTAGTCGACCACCAGTAGGCGGATGCTATTCTCCGCGATGATTCCTGGAATCATGTTCGCTATCGCTTCCACCGTCTTGCCGCGTGCATTCATGTAAACGGGAGAGCGCTCGGCTGATCCGTATACATCCTGGATCTTCTGCCTGTCCTCCGCGCTAAGCCCTGCCATCCTTCGAAGCTGGTTCGATGCGATACCGGTTCTCCTGGCCAGTAGCCGCTTGCCATATAGACGCTCGGAATCCTCGAGGGACACGATCAGAGCGCCGTGCCCGCGCCTTAGGCAATCGTCCACCATTCCAATGGTAAACGTGCTTTTGCCCGTGCTTGTTCTCCCGCCGACTATCGTGACGTCACCACGCTGGAGACCTCCTGTTCGGTTGTCTACCGCAGCGAAACCTGTGGAGATGATGGTTTCCCGCTGGTCCGCCATCATGGCCTCGATCTGCTTGCCGATGCAGTAGCGCACTGAGCGCACTACTGGCGCATCCACAGCAACGCTTGTTCCCTCGGTTGGCTTCTGCGGGAGGCTCCCGGAGCGCAGCTTGTCGTTCTCGTCAATCGTCACAGTCTCACCCTCCGCCGCACTCGACAGCGCCCTTGCAATGACTTCTCAAAGTTGTTCGCGTATCGCTCGCCAGCCTGGTCATCGTGAGTAAGCACGACCACCTCGCACCCAGACGGGATCCGGTTCGCGTGTTCCTGTGTCCACCACCCGCTGCCGAGACCGAAAACGGGGGATTCCTCAGCTCGTACTGACCAAGTCAGGAAGTCCGGTTCGCCCTCCACCACGACGATCTCGCTATCGGGGAGTCCTCCGCCGCGCAGAAGCTCAAGAGCTGGGCCGTTCGCCAGTACGAGACCGGACGCCGAATAGCCGGACAACGGGAGCCGTTTCGGTGCCCCGAGTCGCTCAACGTCTCCGATAACCGCCCATCCTCGCACGCTCGCCATGACGCCATGTGCATCCCAGACAGGCAGCACAATCCTGTGGGTGAGCCGATTCCAGTCCATCCCGTTCCAGCGGCATCCGCCAAGGAGCTCGGTCTTGTCGTCGATAGCTCGCGCCAGGTCCAATCGGCTCACTGCCACCGGATCGATGCACCGGTCCTCCAAGTAGACCCCTGCGTCCCAGCTCTCGGAGACCGGCCCCAGGATGCCCCAGAAAGCGCTGATGGTTTCCGGTGACGGGTAGGAGCGCTCGGGAGGCAAAGACGACGCAGTGAGGCGCTGGCGGGCCGCACGGGGCACCTTTAGCGCCCGGTCCCTGTCGTCAGTGTCAAGAAGCTGCTCCAGTCCGAAGATCGCAGCTCCGGCGATCAGCAGCTCCCGAGACGCTGGAGCCTCCCCGGTGACAGCTGCGGTGAGCCCCCAAAGGTCCCCCGTCGAGTCGCACGAAAAGCACTTAGCTCGAATGGTCCCATCCTGCCCACGAGTGACCGAGCACGACGGATTGCGCTCACCGTGCCACGGGCAACGAACCGACAGCCCAGCGTACCCTTGAGACTTCGAACCTTCGAGAAGCCCGAGCCGTTCGCATGCGGCGCGTGGGTCGGTTACCACCTGCCGAATCTCTGCCCATGCGCTCATACGAGTGCCCCCGTTCCACGTGCAGCGATGCGCCGTTTTGCATCCGCAAGCTTGTGCTCATACTCGGGCTGCTTGATGCGATACGCACCGTCCTCGGTCATCCACGTCCCATCTGGCTGCCGCATGACCATCAGGATCGGGCACCAGTTCGGGTTGCCATCGTGCTTGGGCTTCTCAGGCTGGCGAGACTGGACACCGGACCGAGGCCCCCCGTCTCTGCCTGCCCGCCAATCTGGGAGCTTCCGGGTCTTGTCGTTGAGGCACCAAGTGCGCCAGCGCTTCGCCAGCTGATCTGGGTGGAGCTCCTCGCCGAGGTGATGGGCACGGAACACCGGGAGCGAGACCTCCACGACGAAGTCCCGGGGAACCCCTAGCATCTCGACAGCGTCCAAGAGTTCCTTGGGAGGCTCCCAGTCCACTGAGACCGTCACGG
>JAHEGZ010000018.1 GCA_024644865.1 Aurantimicrobium sp. | reverse complement strand
TGAAGCGCCCTTCTCGGCTGCCAATTCGCGGGTGAGACGAATCATTTCGAGGTGCCCGAGGTGAATCCCGTTGAACTTGCCGACGGTGACGACCGACGGACCGAACCCCGCCGGCACTCCGTCGAGACCGGTGAGTCGAAGCACTACTCGACCGACCTTCCGGTCTTTCGAAGCCAGATCATGCCCAGCACGGGAAGCACGAGAGGAATGAAGAGGTAACCGCGACCGTATACCGACCACACAGAGTCATGCGGAAACAGCGTCGGGTCGATGAGGCTGAGCGTTCCGACCACGATTACGCCGGTGAGTTCAAAGACCAGAGTGACCCAGGCAATTTTGCGCCACACGTCGTGGTTGACCAGAAGAGCGATGGTCGCCAAGACGTAGACGACCGCGGCCAGAGCCGAGAGCGAGTATGACACGGGCGCGGTAGAGAACTTTGTTCCGATCTGGAAGACCGATCGGCCCAGGGCCGCCAGAGCGAGAATCGCATAGACCGCGATAAGCACCCGACCAATGCCTAGCTCGCGACGCGCCTTCTTGGCGCCGGCGCTGTCATCCGTACCGGTCATAGTGGTTGAGTCTACCGAGCCTTAGCTGCCCTGAATAAACCAGATGGTCGACATTCGAACCAGCATCACCGCAACGGCCAAACAAGCGGCACCGAGAATGATGGTGGCCCAACGACTGCGGTCCAGAAGTGCCCAGAACCCGGCTGCGATGGGAACCAAGATTGCGGTCACTAGATAGAGGTAAAACTCGAAGAGTGACCCCGTGGGCTCGTTACCCATCAGAGGAGACGCCACGGTGACACCCAGTTGAACAATCAGCAGCAGGGCGACGACGCCTGTGACGCCCATGGTCAGGTCACTGGGCTTGCGCCCGAGTGAGCCAAGAACGACGCCCAGAATGCCGCCGAGAACAGCAAGCGCAATCTGAAGCCAGGTCAGCCACTCAAGCATTGCCGGGTTCGCTCTCTGTTGTGTCAGCCGGAAAATTCACGATGGTTCTCGCCACACCTTTGTTAACGTTTACCAACCCAATCAGCCTACCCTCGGGGTCGACGGCTGCCCGGGGGCCGCCCTCGGCACCAGTGACCGCCGGTCGTTTGCCCTGCATGAGTTCGTGGGCCTGTCCAGCGCTGAGGTTCACACGTTCAAACACGCGAGTGGCCGCATCGGCAGGAGAGATGAGCGCGGGCGCGTGGGCCTCGGGATCAAACGGCAAAGTTTCGGTCACCGAGAAGTTACCGACTCGAGTTCGACGAAGTGCAGTCAGATGTCCGCCAACACCAAGCTTGAATCCGAGGTCGCGAGCCAGAGCGCGAATGTATGTTCCCGAGGAACAGACCACCCGCACATCCACATCGATGACCGGATGCCCTTCGGCACGTTCAGCGCGAATCGCGAGTATCTCGAACTCGCTGACGGTGACCGGCCGAGCGCTCAACTCAACCTGCTCGCCCGAACGCACTCTCGCGTACGAGCGCTGCCCGTCAACCTTGATGGCGCTGACCGAGCTCGGCACCTGCATGATGTCACCGGTCAGACTCAGCACAGCGGCCGTGATTTGCTCGTCGGTGACTCGCTCAAGCTGCGCGGCCGGCGCGTATCCGAGAATTTCGCCCTCGGCGTCGTCGGTCACACTCGAGGCACCCAGCCGAACGGTCGCGGTGTATTCCTTGTCGAGGCCGACTAGATAAGTCAGCAATCGGGTTGAGGAGTTAATACCCAGCACGAGCAGGCCGGTGGCCATCGGGTCGAGAGTGCCCGCGTGACCGACCTTCCGAGTGCCAAACAGCCGGCGCGACTTGGCCACAATGTCGTGACTGGTCCAGCCCTGAGGCTTATCGACGAGGGCGATGCCACTGATCGTCGATGTTTGCGAGGCCATGCTTCGATTATCCCAACCTCGCGGGTCTCACGCTGTCGTAGGCTCAAACCCGTGCAGCGCGAAATCATTCAGTGGTTCGAATCCGAGGGACGCGACCTGCCTTGGCGCCGACCCGGTTTTACGCCCTGGGGTTCTCTGGTCAGTGAGTTCATGCTTCAGCAGACACCCGTCGCACGAGTGTTACCCAAGCTCGATGCCTGGCTAAAGCGCTGGCCTACTCCGGCGGCCCTGGCGGCCGACTCTCCCGGCGAGGCTGTGCGCGCTTGGGACAAACTCGGTTATCCGCGCCGAGCGCTGTGGTTACACGCTTGCGCGGTGGCGATTGTTGAGAGGTACGACGGTCACGTTCCCAGCAGTGTCCACGATCTGCTTTCACTCCCGGGGGTTGGCCCCTACACCGCTCGTGCAATCGCCGTATTTGCATTCGGCGCCCACGAGCCGGTCGTTGACACGAACATCCGTCGCGTGATTGCCCGACACGAAAAAGGTCTTGCCGACCAAGGCGCCCCGCGCGAAAAGCAAGACCTGGCCGACATGGATACCCTCCTGCCCGACTCCGACCTCTCGCCCGTTTTCAACCAGGCGGTCATGGAACTCGGCGCACTGGTCTGCACAACTAAGTCACCCACCTGTGGCGCCTGCCCGATTGCGAAGAGCTGTGCGTGGCGTGCAGCGGGATACCCCGAGAATTCGACAGGGACGAAGCCCAAGCAAAAGAAGTACGAGGGCAGTGACCGGCAAGCTCGCGGGGCGATTCTCGCGGTACTTCGCTCGGCTGGCCACAGTGTCGAGAAGTCCGAGATCGACCAGTGCTGGGCAGACCCGGTTCAGCGCGATCGTGCGCTGTCGAGCCTGCTATCCGACGGACTCGTCACGATGACCGCCGACGAGAGTTTTGCTCTCCCCAACTAGAGCGCGTCTTCGACGTCGTCTTCATCATCCTCGATTTCGCGAGGCTTGACATAAGGGTCGGCGTCTCCGGCGTACTCGGCCTTCTTAGCGAGCGCCTCGACCTCAGCATCAGCGGCGTGCGCCTTGGCCAGCAGGTCGTCAATCGACTTGGCAGACTCGGGTAAAGCATCCAGCATGAACTCGATCACCGGGGTGAGTCGAATCGTCAAGTTGCGACCCACCTCACCACGGATGCGCCCGGTGTTGTCTTTGAGGGCGGCCGAGGTTTCTTCACGCTCTTCGTCAGAGCCGTAGACCGTGTAGAAGATGGTCGCGTGCTGAAGGTCACCCGTCATGCGCACGTCGGTGATCGTGACGAAGCCCAAGCGGGAGTCTTTGATGACTCCACGCTCGAGGGCCTCGGCCACGATTACTTTGATGCGCTCCGCAAGCTTGCGGGCACGGGCGTGATCAACCATTAGACGCGCGGTTTCTCTTTGAGCTCGATGGTCTCGATCTCGTCACCGAGCTGGATGTCGTTGTATTTGCCCAAGCCAATACCGCACTCAAAGTCGGTCTTGACCTCGGTGACGTCATCTTTGAAGCGACGCAGCGACTCGATGGCCAGGCCATCGGCGATAACGACACCCTCGCGAATGACGCGGGCCTTCGAGTTTCGAGTGATGGTTCCGCTGCGAACGATACATCCGGCAATGTTGCCGAGCTTGCTCGAACGGAAGATCTCGCGGATCTCTGCAACACCCGACTGCACCTCTTCGAACTCCGGCTTGAGCATGCCCTTGAGCGAGCTCTCGATGTCCTCGAGTGCGTTGTAGATGACCGAGTAGAAACGGATGTCGACGCCCTCGCGCGCAGCACGCTCGCGTGCCTTCGTGTCGGGACGAACGTTGAATCCGATGATGACGGCGTTGTCGACCGTTGCCAAGTTGACGTCCGACTCGGTGACAGCGCCCACACCGCGGTGGATGATGCGCAGCTGAACGCTGTCGTCGACCTCGATCTTGAGCAGCGACTCTTCGAGGGCCTCGACGGCACCTGAAACGTCACCCTTGATGATGAGGTTGAGCGACTCAACCTTGCCGTCTTCGAGAGCCTTGGTGAAGTCTTCGAGGCTGATGCGCTTGCGAGCCTTGGCCAGCTGAGCGTTACGCTCCGCAGCTTCACGCTTCTCGGCGATTTGACGCGCGGTGCGGTCTTCCTCGGTCACGATAAACGTGTCGCCGGCGCGGGGAACACTCGACAGACCCTGAACCTGAACCGGACGTGACGGCGTTGCGGCCTCAACCGGGTTTCCGTTCTCGTCGGCCATGGCACGAACGCGACCGTAGGCGGTTCCGGCAACGATGGCGTCACCAACGCGAAGCGTTCCCGACTGGATGAGAACGGTGGCGACCGAACCTCGACCCTTGTCGAGTCGAGCCTCAATGGCGATACCGCGGGCGTCCTTGTTCGGGTTCGCGCGCAGGTCAAGGCCAGCGTCTGCGGTGAGCAGAACGGCGTCGAGCAGCTCGGGAACACCCTTGCCCGTGAGAGCCGAAACGTCGACGAACATGACGTCTCCGCCGTACTCTTCAGCGACCAGACCGAACTCGGTCAGCTGCTGACGAACCTTGGCGGGATTGGCGTCTGGCTTATCGGTCTTGTTGACCGCGACCACGATCGGCACGTTAGCCGACTGTGCGTGGTTGAGCGCCTCGATTGTCTGAGGCATGATGCCGTCGTCAGCTGCGACCACGAGGATTGCAACGTCGGTGACCTGAGCACCACGAGCACGCATGGCCGTGAAAGCCTCGTGACCGGGGGTGTCAATGAAGGTAACCGGGCGGTCGATTCCCTCGTGCATGGTGTGTACCTGGTACGCACCGATGTGCTGGGTGATTCCACCGGCCTCGCCCGAGATGACGTTTGTTTGGCGGATAGCATCAAGCAGTCGAGTCTTACCGTGGTCAACGTGACCCATGACGGTAACAACCGGCGGACGAATCTCGAGATCGTCATCCGATTCGTCTTCGAGCTCCTGGTCGAGGTCGATCGAGAAGCCTTCGAGAAGTTCTTTGTCTTCGTCTTCGGGGCTCACGACCTGAATCTTGTATCCGAGTTCTTCACCCAGAATCTCAAACGTGGTCTCGTCGAGACTCTCGGTCGCGGTTGCCATCTCACCAAGGTGGAACAGAACCGTCACCAGGTTTGCGGGGCTCGCGCCAATCTTTTCGGCGAAGTCGGCCAGCGACGCACCGCGACGCAGACGGATGAACGTGGTGCCGTCACCCTTGGGAACCGATACTCCACCAAGCGACGGGGCCTCGCGAAGTTCGAATTCGGCCCTCTTGGCTGCTTTCGACTTGCGCGACTTGCTCTTGCCGCCACCCTTACCGAATGCACCAGCGGTTCCACCGCCGGGACCGCGGCCACGGCCACCAGCACCCGGTCGGTTCGGGCCGAAGCCCGGACGCGCGGCTCCTGCGCCTGCTCCACCGGGACCACCGGCTCCACCAGCGCCACCAGCGCCACCACCAAAGCCAGGGCGACCGCCACCAGCCGGACGGCCAGCGCCACCGGGACGACCGGCGCCACCGGGGCCACCAGCACCTGGGCCGCCGGCACCCGGGCGCGGCGACTGCGGACGAGGAATGCTTCCGGGGTTCGGGCGAGTGCCCATTCCCTGAGCGGATGCGAACGGGTTGTTACCCGGACGCGGAATGTTTGCGGGGCGTGCGCCCATCCCCTGCGACGGAGCGAAGGGATTGTTACCGGGGCGAGGTCCGCCCGGGCGAGCAGCAGAATCGGCTGCGGGCTTTTCGGCCGGAGTTGCTGGAGCGTCTGCAGCAGGAACTGACGTGGCAGCAGGCTCAGCAGGGGCCGCCGGGGCGGGAGCAGCCGGGGATGCGCTCTCAGCTGGAGCAGTCGGCGCAGCGTCAGCAGCCGGTGCCGCCTTGGGTGCTGCAGCAGGCTTTTCGGCAGTTGCGCCAGCGGGAACCTTTGTCAGTCCCTCGGCCTCAAGCGCGGTACGCAGCTTGCGGGCAACGGGTGGTTCGATCGTCGAGGACGGTCCCTTGACGAATTCGCCCAAATCTTTGAGCTTGGCGAGGGCGACTTTGCTGTCAATGCCGTATTCAGCGGCAACCTCATGTACGCGTGGTTTCGCAGCCACAATTCTCCTGTCTTAAGGTCTGCACCTGTAAGACAGGGTCAGACCACTAAATGCGGACGGTACTCATTTCGAGCCGCTCATTAGTTGTCCATTAGCCGTTCAGCCTTTGATTGAGGGGTGAGTAATTCCGGCGGAATTACTGGTCAAGAAACGCGGTGAGTGCACTTGTGTCGGCAACCGGAGCCCTCAGCGCACGACCAAAAGCCTTGCGAGTAAGAGCCACCTGGACACACTGTGCCGTGGGGTGAACCCACGAACCACGCCCGCCGGCAGTTGCCGACGAATCAACTTCGAGAACCGAATCCCGCACGATAACTCTCACGAGTGAGGAGTTTTCAGAGCGTTCCCGGCAACCGATGCAGGTTCTTGTGGGTTCCATTCTACCGGATTACTCCGCGGGCATCGCGCTGTCTGGCTGGATGTCAATCTTGGCGCCCGTGAGACGAGCGGCCAGACGAGCATTCTGCCCTCCGTTGCCGATGGCCAGCGAGAGCTGGAAGTCGGGAACGAACGCGCGAACTGCCTTGAACGTGGGGTCAACCATGTCAACGCGCGTCACCTTGGCCGGGGAAAGCGCATTCGAGACAAACTGCTGGAGGTCATCCGAGTAGTCAACGATGTCAATCTTCTCGTCGAAGAGCTCCTCGGTGACTGCACGAACGCGACGACCGAGCTCACCAATGCAGGCACCCTTGGCGTTGATTGCCGGGTCGTTGGCCTTGACGGCGATCTTGGTGCGGTGACCGGGCTCGCGCGACAGCGAAACGATCTCGACAAGGCCATTTGCAATCTCGGGTACCTCAAGTGCGAACAATTTACGAACGAGCTGAGGGTGCGTGCGCGAAACCGTGACCTGCGGGCCCTTGGTTCCCTTGGCTACCTTGACAACCAAGAAACGCATGCGGGTTCCGTGGGTGTATTCCTCGGTCGGAACCTGCTCTTCGGGGGTGAGCATGGCCTCCACTGTGCCAAGGTCAACCTGGATCATCTTGGGGTTCGTCCCCTGCTGAATAACACCGGCGACGATGTCACCCTCACGGCCTTTGAACTCGCCGAGAACGGCGTCGTCTTGAATCTCGCGCATTCGCTGAGCGATGACCTGCTTGGCGGCAAAGGCGGCGATGCGACCGAAATCGTCGGGGGTCACATCGGCTTCACCGATAAGTGCACCCTCGTCGTCGTACTCGGGCGCGAAAACGGTAACGATACCGGTCTTGCGGTCGAGGTGGGCGCGGCCCTCGGGCAGCTCAACGGGTGGGCGCGGTGCCGGCTTTCCGTCTTCACCCTTGGGGCGCTCAACGCGCGGCGGAGGATTCATCTGAAGCTCGTGCTTCTGGTAGGCCGTCAGAATGGCCTGCTCGAGAATCTCGCACAGCTCTTCGAATGGGATGCCCCGTTCGGTTTCCATCAACTTGAGAACTCTGAGATCGATGTCCACGGTGGGCTCCTCTATT
>JAHEGZ010000066.1 GCA_024644865.1 Aurantimicrobium sp. | reverse complement strand
ATTGCCGCTGCTGTTGTCGGTGGCCTCATTGGATTCCTTTGGTGGAACACCTCGCCCGCGCAGATTTTCTTGGGGGACACCGGCTCGATGGCGCTTGGCGGTGCCCTTTCAGCGCTGGCCATCCTGAGTCACACGGAGCTCCTCCTTCCGATCATTGCCGGCCTGTTCGTGATGGACACTGGATCGGTAATTCTGCAGTTGACCTACTTCAAACTCACGAAGGGCAAGCGCATCTTCTTGATGAGCCCTATTCACCACCACTTTGAGGGCAAGGGCTGGGCGGAATGGACGGTCGTCGTTCGATTCTGGATCATCGCCGGCTTATGCGTCGCCGTTGGTGTGGGACTGTTCTACATTGAGTGGCTGTACCGGTAACCATCGTGTCGAAGTCATTGGATGACCTCATAAGTTGGCACTCGGACTGGTCAGGCCTGCGCGCGGTTGTACTCGGTTTGGGATCGACCGGATTCTCGGTTGCCGACACGCTCGCTGAACTCGAATGCCAGGTCCTCGTTGCTGCGCAGTCCGCGGACGAGCTGCGCTTGAAGATGTGTGACGTGCTGGGCGTGGATGTCCTGCTCACGGCAAGTGCCGAGAACATCGAGCAGACCCTCACCGAGTTCAACGCCGACATCATCGTGGTGTCGCCCGGTTATGCGCCCCGTCACCGCCTTGTCGAGTGGGCGATCTCGACGGGCGTTCCGGTTGTCACGGACATCGATCTCGCGTGGCGTCTGCGCGACAAGGTGGGTGCGCCTGCCGAGTGGATACTCATTACCGGCACCAACGGCAAGACCACGACTACTCAGCTGACCGCACACATGCTTCAGGCCGGTGGCTTCCGGGTCGCGCCCTGCGGAAACATTGGCGTGCCCATCCTTGACGCCATTCGCGACCCAGAAGGCTTTGACTTTTTCGTGGTGGAACTCTCGAGCTACCAGCTTCACTACATGGGCGAGGTGTTTCCGCACTCGGCGGCCTGCCTCAACATCGCCGATGACCACCTCGACTGGCACGGTTCGCTCCAGGCTTACGTTGAGGCAAAGGCCAAGGTCTTTCACAATGTTCGCGTCGCCTGCGTATACAACCGCACGGATCCACTGACCGAAGCGATGGTTGAAGGCGCTGAGGTCATCGACGGCGCCCGAGCCATAGGTTTCAGTCTGGGAGTTCCAGGCATGAGCGATCTGGGGTTGGTTGAAGACGTCCTGTGCGATCGAGCTTTCCTCGACGACCGCAAAGACCGAGCCATCGAGATTTCGACTCTGACTGAACTGGCCGACTTCGGACTAGCCGCTCCGCACATGGTGGCAAACGTTCTCGCAGCGAGCGCCCTTGCCCGCGCCTGCGATGTGACCGCCGAGGCCATTTCGGTGGCGCTTTCGACCTTCAGCGTGGATGCTCACCGTCACGAAATTGTTGCGGTCAGTAAATCGATTACCTGGATCAACGACTCGAAAGCGACGAACCCGCACGCCGCTAACGCAGCTCTGATGGCGCATGACTCAGTGGTGTGGATTGTGGGCGGTTTACTCAAGGGCGTCAGCCTCGACAACCTCATCTCGGCGCACAAGCACCGCCTGCGCGGTGTCATCGTGATCGGGCTCGACCGCGCAGAGGTTCTTTCTGCGTTCGAACGACACGCGCCGGGCGTCCCGGTGCGAGAGGTCGACACGACCGAAACTAGTGAGGTCATGACTCTCGCAGTAGATTTTGCGGTTGCCATGGCAGAGTCAAACGATGTGGTGCTGCTCGCCCCGGCGGCAGCGTCAATGGACCAATTTATTGATTACGCACACCGCGGACGTGAGTTCGCTGAGGCGGTGAACACAGCACTGGGAGGACGTCTTGGCTAGCACCACGCAGTCGCGCCCTGTTGCTCGTTCTCTGTCTGCCCGGCTTAACCTTGGGTCGCTGTTCCGTGCGGAATCTTCGACGTTTTACCTGATCGCCGGGACAACAGTTCTCCTCGTTGTCATTGGTCTCGTGATGGTTCTCTCGGCCTCGTCGGTCGACTCGTTTCTGGCCGATGAGGGCTTCTATGGTCGTTTTCTCAAGCAGCTGACCTTTGCCATTCTGGGCGTCCCGGTCATGCTCATTGCCAGTCGCTTGCCGCTGGTTTTCTACAAGAAATGGGCCGTGCTCTTTTTGGTCATCAGTGCAGTGGCACAGCTGCTCGTATTCACGCCCCTGGGATACGAAACCGGTGGAAACCGAAACTGGATCCGCGTTGGATCATTCAACGCGCAGCCCAGTGAGCTGTTAAAGCTCGCGCTCGCGCTCTGGCTCGGCCTCGCTCTTCCCAAGAGCATGCAACGAAACGGAAACCACTGGAAGGTTCTGACACCGTTGGTGACCGCTGTGGGCGTAATGGGTCTTGTCATGCTCGGTGGTGACCTCGGTACGGTGATCATTTTGTCGATGGTCGTGATCGGATGTCTGATTTTCGCGGGAATCAGCTGGAAGAACATCTTGATTCCCATTGCCGGTGGCGCGGTGGCGTTTTTACTGTTGGCCATCGTCAGCCCCAACCGCGTGGCTCGCATCACGACCTTTTTCGGTACATCGTGTACCACTGACACCAACTGGTGTTGGCAACCGCTGCACGGCACGTGGGCAATGGCGAGCGGCTCTATTTTTGGAGTCGGGCTCGGACACTCCAAGGCCAAGTGGTCGTGGCTCCCGGCCGCTGACAACGACTACATTTTTGCCATCATCGGCGAAGAACTCGGCATGATCGGGTGCATCGTTGTTCTGGCTTTGCTCGTGATTCTGGCGGTGGGGTTCCTGCGCGTCATTCGATCGGCTACTGACCCCATGATTCGAATCGCAACCGGTGGAATCATGTTCTGGCTTGTCGGCCAGGCGTTTATGAACATTGCCGTGGTCTTGGGCGTGATTCCGGTGCTCGGAGTGCCCTTGCCGTTCATCTCTTCGGGCGGAACCGCGCTCTTTATGGCGCTGGCCGCGGTCGGTGTGGTTCTGTCCTTTGCGCGCCACAACGACCGCCAAAACGAGCTTCGATGACGTCGTATTTGCTTGCCGGTGGCGGGACCGCGGGCCATGTAAATCCGATGCTGGCAATCGCCGACGAGATTCGTCGCCGCGATGCCTCGGCGCGCATCGTCATGATTGGAACCAAAGAGGGACTTGAGTCTCGCTTAGTTCCCGAGCGCGGGTATGACTTGCATACGATCGCTCGTCTGCCCTTTCCGCGCAAACCCGATGCGCGAGCTCTGAGGTTTATCTCGGGCTGGAACAAGGCTGTGCGCGACGTTCAAGACGTCATCGCCGACCGCGAGGTCGATGTGGTTATCGGCGTGGGTGGATACGCCGCGGCGCCGGCTTATGTGGCCGCCCGTCGTTCGGGAGTGCCGGTCGTGGTTCACGAGGCAAACGCAAAACCAGGTTTAGCCAATCGCATGGCCGCCCGCTGGACGAAGTTCGTGGGTGTTGCTTTTGAAGGCACGTGCCTGCCGAACGCCAGATTCGTGGGGATGCCTCTGCGCCCCGAGATTCAGAGCCTTGATCTGACGGCCGCGCGAGAACAGGCCCGAGAACTATTCGGGCTCGCCCAGGATCACCCGGTCTTGCTCGTCACCGGCGGATCGCTCGGTGCCAACCGCCTCAACGAGGCGGTTGCGGGGGCGTTGCCGGCACTGCTTCGGGCGGGCATCCACGTTCTGCACATCACCGGTGAAAAGGCCAGCTCGGCTCCGGGTCGCGAGCCAGGCTACGTTGCGCTGCCTTACTGCGACCGCATGGATCTGGCGTTCGCCGCCGCCGACCTCGTACTCTCGCGTGCGGGAGCCAGCACGGTCAGCGAGATTTCCGCACTCGGCATTCCCGCGGTGTTCGTTCCCTATGCCGTCGGTAACGGCGAGCAGCGCCTCAACGCGCAGGCGGCTGTGGATGCGCATGGAGCGTTGCTCGTCAGCGACGCCGACCTGACCACCGACTGGCTCACCCACCACATCATCCCGGTGATTTCATCGAGCCGCACGCTGGCCAAAATGGGCAAAGCGATGGCTTCGGTGGGCACTCGGTTGGGCTCAGAACTTACTGTCAATCTCGTGGAAGAGGCGCTTGCCTCACGGGTAACTCCAGCCCCGTAGGTTATAAACAGAGGGCACCTATTTTGTGGTGTTCTCAGGGATTCGAAAGGCTGTGGCATGATCAAGCCTGAATCCACCTCAAATGCTCCCGAGCACATGACCTCGGCCCACTTCATTGGCATCGGCGGCTCTGGTATGAGCGGCATAGCAACCATGTTTTCGCAGCTCGGAATCACAGTTTCTGGCTCGGATGTTCGTGAATCCCACGCGATTGAAACCCTGCGGGAGCGCGGAATTGACGCACGGGTCGGTCACGATGCGGCAAACCTCGGTGACGTCGACGCGGTTGTCGTCACTGGAGCACTCTGGCAAGACAATCCTGAATACGTGGCGGCTCAGGAGCGCGGAATCACAATTATGCACCGCTCGCGAGCTCTCAAATGGCTCACGCGAGGCAAGCGTCTCGTGTCGATTGCCGGCGCACATGGCAAGACAACCTCAACCGGAATGATTGTCACGGCGCTGCTCGAACTCGGGGCACAGCCGGGTTTCGTCAACGGGGGAGTCGTGCAGTCGTTGCAGACGAGCAGTTCGCTCGGTGACTCTGACTTGTTCGTCATCGAGGCCGACGAGTCAGATGGCTCGTTTTTGATCTATGACACCGCGGTCGCACTCATCACGAATGTCGACGCGGACCATCTTGACCACTACGGGACTCACGATGCCTTCGACGACGCCTTCGTGACGTTCGCCGATGCCGCCAGCGAGCTTGTCGTCATTTCCAGCGACGACCCAGGCGCCAAGCGCGTGCACGCCAAACTTTCCCATGCACACGTCGTCACTTTTGGTCAGGATGCCCACGCCTCGGTTCGAGTCACCGACATTGTCTCGAGCGCCGAGGGCGTCTCGTTCGTGGTGCACTTTGAGGGTCGTGCGTACCCCGGAAAACTGCAGGTTTCTGGGGCTCACAATGCGGTTAATGCCGCCGGAGCCTTTGCCGTTCTTGTCGGTCTTGGCTATGAAGCGGCTGCTTCCATCGCGGGAATTGAGTCGTTTGGCGGGACCGAGCGCAGGTTTGAGCTGCACGGAATTGTCGATGGCGTGAGCGTGTACGACGACTACGCTCATCACCCCACGGAGGTTGAGGCACTCCTGACTGCTGCTCGCACGGTTGTGGGCAAGGGGCGCTTGATCGCTATTCACCAGCCACACACGTACAGCCGCACGCAGGCCATGTCTGGCCAGTTTGCCCAGGTCTTGGAGTCACTCGCTGATTACACCATCGTGTTGGACGTTTACGGCGCGCGCGAAGACCCCGTTCCGGGTGTCACGGGAGCGTTGGTCTCCGAGGCTTTCTCCGACGCAGAAAAAGTGGCATTCATCGCCCAGTGGCCCGAAGCTGCTCGCTATGCCGCCTCGATTGCCCAGCCGGGTGACTTCTTCATCACGCTGGGCTGTGGAGATGTCTACCGAATCATTCCGAGTGTGCTGTTGGCGCTCGAATCGCGAGTCGCAGGGGCGCGATAGTGCGTCGACCCGATGGCGGTCGAGTCGCCCCGGCCGAGAGTGTGCCGGCTACCAATCCCGGAAAGAAAAGCCTTCGTGTAAAGCCCGCCAAGGCTCTCAAGTCTCCCGAGGCTTCCAAGCCCTCGAAGGTCCCCAAAGCGCCTAAGGCACCCAAAGCACCTAAAGCGCCCAAGGCGCCTCGATCATCCAACACCCAACCCTCTCCGACTCAGGTGCGATCATCAGCACCTGCCCGCCTGACCGACCCGGCTACGCGCACGCCTCGCGCGGCGCGCAAAGCGGAGTCGGCAGCGGCAATTGCTCGCCGAGAGCTACGCGAGGCGGTTAAGGCGCGAAAGGCCTTCGAACGCAACGAGTCTCGCCGGTTCACTGCTCACCTGAGGCGTCGCCGAATCGCGTTTTTTGCCATTTTGGGCAGTGTTGTTGGACTCGGACTATTTGTTGGCATCGGCGTGTTCTCGCCGCTCATGTCGCTGCAAGACATCCGAGTCGTTGGTGCGCACCGGGTCAACGCGAATTCCATCATTCGTGACCTGCAATCTCAGCTCGGAAGACCCTTGCCGCTGGTCGACACGAGAAGCGTCGAAGAGTCGCTCATGAAGCAGCCGCTCGTGAAGAGTTACTCCACACAGTCAATCCCGCCACACACGCTGATTGTGAACATCGTCGAGCGCAGTCCCATTGGATATCTCAACACGCTTCAAGGGTTTAGCCTGGTGGACCCAGCCGGCGTCTCGCTCGAGGTAACTCCGGAGCGACAGCGTGATCTGCCGGTCATCGATGTCACGGGTGCTTCGCCCACCGCTCACGGGTTCCCGGCAGCAGTGGCCGTGTTGCAGGCTCTTCCCGCACGCGTGCGAACGCAGGTTGACCGCGTGATTGCAACCACCACTGACGACGTCAGTGTGATTCTCAAGGGCAGCAACGTTCGGGTCATCTGGGGATCGCCCGACCAGTCTTCGCTCAAGGCGACCGTTCTGGCCACTTTGATGCGCGCGTATCCGCCCCACGGGGGGTCGATTTACGACGTATCGTCGCCAGCTTCTGTCGTCGTCAAGTAACGAACGAGCGTTTTTTCTTTTCGCGCGTGTCGCGACGTACTGGGGGAGACGTATGCACTTAGCCTCAAACACAAGAAATACATACTGAGCATAACTTTAAGCCTCAACCTGAGGTTTAGGGTTCTCAGGGAGGCCGGTTATGAACAAGCAAAATTACCTCGCTGTCATCAAGGTTGTTGGTGTCGGCGGCGGCGGAGTTAACGCGGTAAACCGCATGATTGAGCTCGGCCTCAAGGGTGTTGAGTTCATCGCTATCAACACGGATGCACAGGCCCTCCTGCTCAGTGAGGCCGACGTCAAGCTCGACGTGGGCCGCGAACTTACTCGTGGTCTCGGCGCTGGTGCCGACCCCGAGGTTGGACGCAAGGCTGCCGAAGATCACGCAGAAGAGATCGAAGAAGCTCTGGCCGGCGCAGACATGGTATTCGTCACCGCCGGTGAGGGTGGTGGCACGGGAACCGGTGGCGCTCCCGTCGTAGCCAAGATTGCCAAGTCGATTGGCGCTTTGACTATCGGTGTCGTTACCCGCCCGTTCGGTTTCGAAGGCCGTCGCCGTCAGGCTCAGGCTGACTCAGGCATTGCCGCCCTTCGTGCCGAGGTTGACACGCTGATCGTGGTTCCTAACGACCGCCTGCTCGACATCAGCGACCGCAGCATCAGCGTTCAGGAGGCATTTGCCACCGCTGACCAGGTGCTCCTGGCCGGTGTTCAGGGCATTACCGACCTCATCACCACACCCGGTCTCATCAACCTCGACTTCGCCGACGTCAAGTCGGTTATGCAGGGCGCTGGATCGGCCCTCATGGGTATCGGTTCTTCACGTGGTGCCGACCGTGCCATCAAGGCAGCCGAGTTGGCTGTTGCGTCGCCGCTGCTCGAGGCATCCATTGAGGGTGCTCGCGGGGTGCTGCTGTCTATTCAGGGTGGTTCGAACCTCGGCATGTTCGAAATCAACGATGCCGCCAAGCTGGTTCAGGATTCGGTGCACCCCGAGGCCAACATCATCTTCGGTACGGTCATCGATGACACCCT
>JAHEGZ010000065.1 GCA_024644865.1 Aurantimicrobium sp. | reverse complement strand
TTCGGCGGCCATAGCGAGAGGGAAACGCCCGGTTACATTCCGAACCCGGAAGCTAAGACTCTCAGCGCCGATGGTACTGCAGGGGGGACCCTGTGGGAGAGTAGGACACCGCCGGACTTAACTTACAAAATGGCCACCCAGCAATGGGTGGCCATTTTGCTTTAACAACACAACATTTGAGGATTTTCCATGGCTGATCGCCAATCAGGAGGCGCCGGAAACGGCGGCCGTAACAGTCGACCCGGCGGCGCCGGCGGCCCCGGTGGAGCCGGACGAAGCGGCGGAGCTGGTCGCTCTGGTGGCTCTGGTGGAGCTGGTCGCTCTGGTGGAGGAGCTGGTCGGGGCGGTTCTGGGTACGGCGGCAACCGTGATGGTAACGATCGACGTGATGCTGGTCGTGGCGACGGTCGTGGCGATCGCGCGCGTAAGCCAGGGGAAGGTCGCCACTCGAGCGGTCGCCCGGGTGGTCCGCGTCGCGAGGGCGATGCTCGTGCCGGGGGTCCGGCCAAGGGTGGCCCGCGTCGCGAGTGGAAGCCTCGCGAGGGTGGCGACGGCGAGAAGCGTGAGTGGAAGTCTCGCGAGGGCGGCGACCGTAGGCCTCCGCGTGACGGCGAGAAGCGTGAGTGGAAACCCCGCGAGGGCGGCGACCGCAGACCTCCACGTGACGGTGACCGCAGGCCTCCGCGTGATGGTGATCGCAGGCCGAGTGCTCGAAGTGGTTACGGTGATCGTCCCGCACCGCGTAGCGATGGGCAACGCGACGAGCGCCCCGAGCTGACGCCGGAGCAGCTGCGCGCGCGTGAGCTTCGCCCGGTTCGCAAAGAACACGATGATCTGCCCATCGACGAAGATGTCACGCTGAAAGAGCTCGAGCGCGGTGCATTCAACGAACTCAAGGCGTTGACCGAAGAAAATGCAACTTTTGTCGGCGAGCACTTGGTCATGGCTGCTCGACTACTGGATGTTGATCCCGAGGCAGCCCACCAACACGCCATTTCGGCATCCCGTCGTGGTGGTCGCATTGCTGTTGTTCGCGAGACGCTGGGTATAACCGCCTACATCACCGGTGATTTCGCTCTGGCGCTGCGCGAACTGCGTACGTTCAACCGCATCAGCGGCTCGTTCGACCAGATCGGCCTGATGGTCGACTGTGAGCGTGGAGTTGGTCGACCCGAGAAGGCTCTCGAGCTGGGGCGTTCGGTTGATCGATCTAAACTATCTGACGCCGTGCAGGCGACCCTTGCCATTGCGATGTCGGGTGCTCGACTCGACCTCGGTCAGCCCGAGCTTGCACTGGCTGAGCTTGAGATTCCTCAGCTCAAGCCCGAAACTGCCTTTAGCTACAGCCCGGAGTTGTTCCGCGCCTACGCCGAGGTGTTGGTCGAGCTTGGTCGTGACAAGGATGCCGCACTGTGGACCAAGCGCGCCGAAGTTGCCGAGGCTGCACTGGAAGAAACGTACGGAAGCGCCCTCGAGCTCGAAGATCAGGAGGTCGTGACCGAGTGGAACGAGCCTGAAGAGGTTGTTGAGTTTGAAGAGGTTGTTGAGCCTCTCGAGGAAAGCGAGTAGTCATGGCGTTGTTCTCAAAGAGGCCTGTTGAGAAGACGCCGCTCGACGGCATTGCCGTGGTGCTTGCCGATCTCGACGGCGTCGTTTATGCCGGACCCAAGGCCATTGCGCACGCGGTGGAATCGCTCAACAAGGCCGCCGAAACAACCCGCGTCGGCTACATCACCAATAACGCGAGTCGTACTGACTCTCAGGTGGCTCAGCACCTGCGAGAGCTCGGCCTCGACTTGGTCACCGAAGATGTTGTTACCTCTCCTCAGGCTGCGATGGGACTTCTGCGCGAGGTCGCTGGTGCGGGGGCCACGATTCTGGTTATCGGCGGCGAAGGACTCACCCACGAGGTGAAAAAAGCCGGTTTCGTTGTGACGGATTCGGCCGAGAGCAACCCGGCTGCGGTCATCCAAGGTTTCTCGCCGGATGTGGGCTGGCGCAATCTAGCCGAGGCGGCGTTTGCGCTGAACGCACGCCCGCAAGGGTTCCCCGACGGCATTCCGTGGATTGCTACCAACATGGACTGGACAATTCCGGTCGAGCGCGGCACCGCGCCCGGCAATGGAACGCTAGTTTCTGCCGTTCATCTGGCCACGGGCCGACTCCCTGTCGTTGCCGGCAAGCCTGAACTGCCCATTTTTGATGAGGCCAAGAAGCGTTTCAACACGTCTTCGGCGTTGTTTATCGGCGATCGTCTCGACACTGACATTCAGGGCGCAGCAGCAGCGGGCATCGCCTCTGCATTGGTGCTCACCGGGATCGATGGGGCCAAGCAGTTGCTCGCCGCTCCGGCTGGCTCTCGTCCTGACTTCATCCTGGGTGACCTTCGTGAGCTCCACGAGCCTTACCCTGCAGTCGTCATCGATAAGCGTGGGGGGGTGACAGTGCGTGAGGCCTGCGTCTCGCTGGCTCCCGCCGCAGGTGGCATGACCGACCTTGTCATCGAGAGCGAAGGCGACAGCGAGCTCGACCTGCTGCGCGCATCCTGTGCTGCTATCTGGAACAGCGGCAAGGCGATCTTCGGCTTTAACGTTCCTGAACATCTTTACGCCTAGTGCAGTGCGGTAGTTTTGACGTATGACTGATCAGGCCCCCGAGACCAACTCGAAGCAGGACGCAACGCTCGTTTCGTCGCTTTCGGTCGTGGAGGCGCAGCCTCTCGAGGAACGCGCCCAGGGGTACGCCGACGTCTACGAAGAACTGCGCCAACGTCTCGAAAGCGATGACATTGCCCGCTAGGGAATTGTTTCGTGTCTGAGCAGCGGCTGGATGCTGCACTGGCGGCTCGAGGCCTCGCTCGTTCGCGTACCCACGCGCAAGAGCTGCTCGACAAAGGTTTTGTTCGCGTCGACGGCGTTCCCGTGATCAAAGCTGCTTTCAAGGTCAGTGATTCGAACGAGATTTCGGTCGAAGGCCTCGATCACTATGTCAGTCGAGCCGCTCACAAACTCATTGCCGCCCTTGATGCTTTCGAGGTCGAGGTTTCAGGCAAGCACGCTTTCGATGTGGGTGCGTCCACGGGTGGATTTACCCAGGTGTTGCTCGAGCGTGGCGTCGCACACGTCGTAGCCCTCGACGTTGGCCATAATCAGATCTCACCCAAGTTTCGCGGGGATGACCGGGTGTCGATTGTTGAAGGCGTCAACGCTCGCTACCTCTCGCATGCCAACCTCGCCGGAATTCTCGGCCGAGAGTACGTGCCCAGCCTCGTGGTCGCCGACCTCTCGTTTATCTCGCTCACACATGTCATTCCGGCGCTTGTGGCAACTGCATCCGAAGACGCCGACTTCGTCTTGCTCGTCAAGCCACAGTTCGAAGTCGGTCGTACGGGGGTTCGCGAAGGCATCGTGACGAACCCTGCTCTGCGCGAAGACGCAGTCAACTCCGTGCTGTGGAACGCGTGGGATGCGGGCCTTGAGACTGTCGGAATCATCTCCTCCCCAATCCTCGGTGGTGCCGGAAATCACGAGTACGTTGTCTGGTTCCGCGCGGGGCGTTCACTAAATCCGTCACAATGGACTGACACGGTTCACAAACTTGCGGGAGGCACGCGTGGCACAAAATAATCGCCACATTCTGGTCGTCTCTCACGCCGCCCAAGATGACGCACTGTCGGCCCTCTCTCTGGTGTGTTTGCAGTTGCTTGAACACGGTATTTCGCCGGTTGTTCGCGAATCCGAGCATGAAGAATTGCTGGCCAGCACGCCCGAGCTAGCCTCAGGGGTTGTGGTCGAATCATCGGTCGAACGCTCCTCGCTGGAGTGCGCGATTGTCCTTGGCGGAGACGGAACGATTCTGCGCGCTGCCGAACTCTTGCGCGACGCCAAGACCCCGATTGTCGGCATCAATCTTGGGCACGTGGGTTTTCTGGCCGAGGCAGAGCGAGCAGGCTTGACCGAGGCAGTGACGAGAGTGATTGCTGGCGAGTACGAGGTTGAAGAGCGTCTGACGCTGGCTGTTCGCGTGAAGCAGGCCGGCAAGGTCATTTTTGAGACGTGGGCCCTCAACGAGGCAACTGTCGAGAAAGCCAGTCGAAGCCGCATCCTTGAGGTTGTTGTCGAAGTGGATCGCCGCCCGCTTTCGTCGTTTAGTTGCGACGGCGTTGTCATGGCAACGCCCACAGGCTCAACGGCATATTCGTTCTCGGCAGGGGGCCCGATTGTCTGGCCGAGTGTCGACGCCATGGTGCTTGTTCCCATGCAGGCTCACGCTCTCTTCGCCCGACCGCTCGTCGTCGGCCCGGAGTCGGCCATGGCCGTTGAAGTTTTAGCTCGTTCAGGTGGCGAGGGCATACTTTGGTGTGACGGCCGTCGTTCCTGTGATCTACCCGCCGGTTCGCGCGTAGTTGTGACCAAGTCGCCTGTGTCGGTGCGGCTGGCGCGTCTCACGCCACAGGCGTTCACCGATCGGTTGGTGACCAAGTTCGATTTGCCCGTTGACGGGTGGCGAGGTCCGTCCGCCCGTGATTGATGAGATTCGAATCCGCAACCTCGGAGTGATTTCTGACGCGGTTTTGCCGCTCGGTCCCGGGTTCACTGCCATTACCGGAGAAACGGGCGCCGGAAAGACCATGGTTGTGACGGCACTCGGGTTGCTGCGCGGGGAGCGCGCCGACGCGAGCACCGTGCGCACGGGAGCCGAATCGGCGGATGTTGAAGGTCGTTGGCGCGTGAGCGAGGCGTCGCGCATCCAGCCCATTCTTGACGAAGCATCGGCCGAACTCGACGGCGATGAACTGCTTGTCGTGCGATCGGTTTCGCACGAAGGTCGGTCGCGAGCATCGGTGGGCGGTCGGTCAACGCCGGCGGGAACCCTCGCTGAACTCGGCGACGCACTCGTTGCCGTGCATGGTCAGTCGGAGCAAGTGCGACTGCGCTCGGCAATGGCACAGCGTGAGGCGCTCGATCGCTTCGGTGGTCAGTCTGTTGCCGAGGCCCTTGCTCGCTTTCAACACGCGTTTCGTCAGTGGCGCAACGACGCGGCCGAGCTTGCTGAACTGATTGCGCAGCGTGATGCTCGTGTTCGAGAAGCCGAAGACCTGCGGGTTGGAGTGAGCGAAATTGAGGCCGTGTCGCCACAGCCTGGCGAAGACGCCACGCTGGCCGCTCTGGCGGAGCGTTTGACGCACACTGAAGATTTGCGCTTGGCGGCAGCTCTCGCTCGTGAGGCACTTTCGTCTGAAACGGATAACACCGACGCGATCTCGCTGGTTGAGGCTGCTCGTCGCGCGCTCGACAAGGTCTCAGGCGTTGACCCGGTGCTTGCAGCTTCGGCCGCCGAACTCGCCGAGCTGAGTGCACGCCTGGTCGATGCCGGTCACGCGCTGTCGAGTCACCTTGCGTCGCTTGAGGGAGATGGCGACCATGACCTCGACACGATTCAGGATCGACGAGCCGAGCTCAACTCGCTGATGCGCCGCTACGGCCCGACCCTTGACGAAGTGCTCGCTTATGTTGACTCGTCGGGCAAGCGTCTGCTCGAACTCGATTCTGACGGGACTCGCATCGCCGAGCTCACGACTCAGGTTGCTCAGGACGAGCAGTCGGTGCGCTCGATCGGTGCTGAACTGTCGGCCCTGCGCACGGATGCCGCCGCACGTCTTGCCTCCGCTGTCACCGAAGAGCTTCACGCTCTGGCCATGCCTGATGCTCATCTGGTTGTGAGCGTCACCGTTGCGCCTGAGTTCTCGATTCACGGTGGCGATGTCGTCGAGATTCTTTTGGCGCCGCATCCGGGTGCTTCCCCGAGGCCCGTTGCAAAAGGTGCTTCCGGCGGTGAGCTCTCGCGCATCATGCTCGCCCTCGAGGTTGTTATTGCCAGTGCCGACACAGTGCCCACCTACGTTTTCGACGAGGTCGACGCGGGTGTCGGCGGTGCCGCCGCCATCGAGATCGGTCGTCGCCTCGCTCGTTTGGCTCAAACCTCGCAGGTCATCGTCGTTACCCACCTCGCCCAGGTGGCCGCATTCGCAACCAACCACCTTCGCGTCGTCAAAGACACCAGCGGCGAGGTCACACACAGCAGTGTCACCCGTCTCGATGGCAACGAACGTCAGTCTGAGATGGCGCGGCTACTTTCCGGTTTGTCTGATTCCGAGTCTGGTCTGGCGCACGCTCGCGAGCTGCTCGACCTCGCCGCCATCACAAAAAGTGTGAGCTCGTAGCCAAACAGGCCTTAATTATCGGCGCGTCAGATAGTGCGACCCCTAACCGCTGATAGAGTGAAATCCCGTGGTGGAAACTTCGGACTCAGGCGTAACAAAGCACATTTTCGTGACGGGTGGAGTTGTCTCCTCGCTCGGAAAAGGACTCACAGCCGCATCTCTTGGTAATCTGCTTACCGCTCGGGGACTGCGTGTTGTCATGCAGAAACTGGATCCGTATCTGAACGTTGATCCGGGAACGATGAACCCGTTCCAGCACGGTGAAGTTTTTGTCACTGATGACGGCGCCGAGACCGACCTTGACATCGGACATTACGAGCGCTTTTTGAACATCAACCTCTCGCAGGCCGCCAATGTCACCACCGGCCAGATTTACTCGCAGGTCATTGCCAAGGAGCGCCGCGGTGAGTACCTGGGAAACACCGTCCAGGTCATCCCGCACATCACCGACGAGATCAAGCGCCGCATGCGTCTGCAGGCCGAAGACACTCCGAAGCCCGATGTCATCATCACCGAAATCGGTGGAACCGTAGGCGACATCGAGAGCCTTCCGTTCATCGAAGCCGCTCGCCAGGTGCGTCACGAGCTCGGTCGTCGCAACGTCTTTTTCGTTCACGTTTCGCTGGTTCCGTTTATGGGTGCGTCGGGGGAGCAGAAGACCAAGCCCACACAGCACTCGGTTGCCGCTCTTCGCTCGATCGGTATTCAGCCCGACGCTCTGGTGCTTCGCTCGGACCGCCCGGTGACCGAGAGCAACAAGACCAAGATTGCTCTGATGTGTGACGTGGATGAACGTGCCGTCGTCAACGCGATTGATGTGCCGAGCATCTATGACATCCCCACCATGCTTCACTCGCAGGGTCTTGACTCGTACATCGTCGAAGAGCTGAACCTCACCGCGAGCGAGGTGGACTGGAGCGGATGGGCTGAGCTACTCAACGCCGTTCACGACCCCGCGCATGAGGTCACCGTTGGCCTGGTTGGAAAGTACATCGACCTGCCCGACGCCTACCTCTCGGTCACGGAAGCGCTGCGCGCCGGAGGCTTTGCTCACCGCACAAAGGTCAACATTCGCTGGATTCCCTCGGATGACTGCGAAACCGCTGACGGTGCGGCCAAGTCACTTGCCGATCTCGACGGCATTTGCGTTCCCGGTGGCTTCGGAATCCGCGGCATTGAGGGCAAGCTCGGGGCGCTCAAGTTTGCTCGCGAGAACTCGATTCCGGTGCTCGGACTTTGCTTGGGCCTGCAGTGCATGGTCATCGAGTACGCACGCAATAAGGCAAACCTGGCCGGGGCATCCTCGACTGAGTTCGACCCCGAGACTCCCGTGCCCGTGATTGCCACGATGGCCGAGCAGGTCGACATCATCAACTCGGGCGACATGGGAGGAACCATGCGCCTGGGAATGTACACCGCCAAGCTCGGGGAGGGCACGCTCGCTGCCGACCTGTACGCCTCGAAAAGCATCGAAGAGCGTCACCGTCACCGGTACGAGGTCAACAACAAGTACCGCGACGAAATCGCAGCTGCCGGTTTGGTCTTCTCGGGCACGTCGCCGGACGGAAACCTCGTTGAGTTCGTTGAGCTTCCGCGTGATGTGCACCCGTTCTACATCGCGACGCAGGCTCACCCCGAGCTGCGTTCGCGGCCCAACCAGGCTCACCCGCTGTTTGCCGGTCTGATAGCAGCATCTCTCGAACGCCAGCAGGCCAGCCGCCTGTTCGACATCGACGAAGCAAACTAGTCACATGACCGACCGGTTACTGCGCGACGAGCAGGTTGACCTGCCGGTTCTCTCGCGCAAGACGGTTTACAAAGGTCGAGTCTGGGATGTTCGCCAGGAAGTGGTCGACTATGCCGGTGTTCCGCTGACCCGCGACTATGTTGCTCACACCGGGGCTGTGGCCGTACTGGTTCTCAACGACGCCGATGAAATTCTCGCGATTCAGCAGTATCGGCATCCAGTTCGACTGCGTGAGTGGGAGATACCCGCGGGGCTTCTCGACCTCGACGGTGAAAGTGCCCTCGAGTGCGCCAAACGCGAACTGGCCGAGGAGGTCGACCTCGTCGCCGGCCGCTGGGATCTGCTGGCCGAATACGCCACCTCGCCAGGTGGCAGTGACGAAATCATTCGCATTTTTCTGGCCAGGGACGCCCGTCCGACGGGGGTGGAGCACCTCCGTGAGGGTGAAGAGATTGACATGGTTCAACGCTGGGTCCCTTTGGCCGACGCCCTCGATTCAGTCTTGGCCGGCACCGTAAATAACTCGATTTTCACCATTGCGGTTTTGAGCGCATACGCATCGAAAAACCGCGGATGGGAATCTTTGCGCGACGCCAGCTCACCGTGGCCCGCCCAACAGTGGCGCGACTCGCGCGCTCAGGTTTCACCGGAATCATGACCCACCCCGACGTTCTGCTTCAGCGGTACCTGCGACACGTGGGAATCGAGCGCGGACTCTCGGCAAACACCCAAGGCGCCTACCGGCGTGACCTCACCGCCTACGTCGAGTGGCTGGACCAGCAAGGAATTGTTGATCTCGCGGCCATTACCGTGCCCATGGTCACCGGGTACCTCGCCTCTCTAGCTACTCGCGACGAAAATCCGCTCACCAGTTCGAGCCAATCGCGTGTGCTGAGTTCGATTCGCGGATTCCATCGATTTCTGGTCGAGGAGGGTGTGCTGACAGTTGATGTCACCGCCGACGTTCGCCGGCCCAAGATTCCCAAGTCACTTCCCAAGGCGCTGACCATCGATCAGGTAATTGCCCTGCTCGGTGCAGTTGCTGGCGACGACCCGGTTTCCATTCGCGACCGCGCCTTTCTCGAATTCATGTACGCCACCGGCGCACGTGTTTCTGAAGCGACCGCCCTGAACGTAGATGACGTCACTGCTGTCGACGATGCCGTGCGCGTTCGAGGCAAGGGAAGTAAGCAGCGCATTGTTCCGCTGGGCTCCTACGCTCGGGCGGCACTCGATGAGTACCTCGTTCGAGTGCGTCCGATGTTTGCCGTTGCGGGCAGTTCAACGCCGGCTCTCTTTTTGGGTCCGCGCGGCGGACGTCTCTCCCGGCAGAGTGCTTGGCTGATCATGCAATCGGCGGCCGAAAAGGCTCATCTCACCGCTCACGTTTCTCCTCATACGCTGCGTCACTCGTTCGCCACCCACCTGCTTGCCGGTGGCGCAGACGTGCGAGTTGTGCAAGAACTCTTGGGGCACTCCTCGGTCGCCACGACTCAGATTTACACCCTGGTGACGGCCGATACTCTTCGGGAAAGTTACCGCACCGCCCACCCTCGCGCGGGCTTCAAGAACCAATAGACTTGGCTCAAGATTCATGGACAAGCGCGTGAGCGTACGTACGGCATTAGGGACAAAACAATGGTGACTGAGACCTACCGCAGGGGGCAGAAAATCGGCCCCACCGGACGCCCTGTTCGTGAGTTTCCTGAACCGGCACCGCTGAAGTCTCACGGCCCCGCACGCATCATTGCCATGTGCAACCAAAAGGGCGGCGTTGGTAAAACGACGACTACCATCAACCTCGCTGCCTCTCTGGCCGAGTACGGTCGCAAGGTTCTTGCTGTTGACTTCGACCCGCAGGGTGCGCTGTCTGCTGGACTGGGCGTTCCTGCCCACGACGGCCTGAATATCTATGACCTTCTTCGCGACACCAAGAAAGACCCTTTCGAGGCGATTAAGCCCACCTCTGTTCCCGGCCTTGATGTCATTCCCGCCAACATCGACCTCTCTGCCGCCGAGGTGCACCTGGTCAACGAGGTTGCCCGTGAGCACATCCTGGCCAGCGTGCTCAAGAAGGTCAAAGATGACTACGACGTGATCTTTATCGACTGCCAGCCCTCGCTGGGTCTGCTCACCGTCAACGCGCTCACCGCTGCGCACGGGGTTCTCATTCCGCTGGAATGCGAGTACTTCGCTCTTCGCGGTGTGGCCCTTCTCATCGAGACCATCGACAAGGTGCGCGACCGCCTCAACCCCGCCATCAAGGTGGATGGCGTGCTGGCAACCATGTACGACGCACGATTGCTTCACTCGCGTGAAGTCATGGAGCGTCTCGTTGAGACCTTCGGCGACACGGTTCTCGAATCCGTCATTACTCGCACCGTGAAGTTCCCCGACGCTTCGGTTGCAGGTCAGCCGATTACGCAATTCGCTCCCGAACACGCGGCTGCCAAGGCCTACCGCGCCACCGCGCGTGAGCTCATCGCTCGCGGCGCTGTCGCCTAAGTTCCGCACCCCTCGTGGCAGAGCCGTTGGTCGAAACGCTGGAAGACTCCAGCGGCTTTCGTCTTGCCGTCGGCGATTTTGATGGCCCGTTTGACCTGCTGCTTTCGCTGATTGCCAAGCACGAACTCGACATCACTGAGGTGGCGTTGTCGGTTGTGACCGACGAGTTCATCAAATACCTCAAGGGTCTGGACCCCATGGAAGAGCTCGATCAGGCCACTGAATTCCTCGTGGTCGCGGCGACACTTCTTGACCTGAAGGTCGCCGGGTTGCTGCCTCAGGGCGAACTCGTCGATGCCGAAGACGCTGCCATGTTCGAGGCGCGTGATCTGCTGTTTGCTCGTCTGCTGCAGTATCGTGCGTTCAAAGACGTTGCGACATGGTTCAGCGAACACCTCGAGACGGAATCGACCCGCCACGCTCGCACTGTTCGTCTCGAAGACAAGTACCGCTCGAAGGTTCCCGAGCTCATCTGGCACACCAGCGCTGAAGACTTTGCTGCGATTGCGATGCTTGCGCTCGCACCGAAAGAGATCCCGATGGTGGGGCTCGATCACCTGCACGCACCGCTGGTGAGCATCCGGGAGCAGGCGGCGACAGTTGTTTCGCGACTGCGCTCGGGTAAGCCGGTGACGTTCCGCGAGCTCATTGCAGATGCGGGTGCCTCGGGTGTCATCATCGCTCGATTTCTTGCGGTGCTCGAGCTCTATCGCCACGCCGCCATCAGCTTTGAACAGTTCGAACCGCTCGGTGATTTGACCATCACCTGGACCGCCGAATCGTGGTCCGACGACAAACTTGCAAACCTAGGGGCCGACTATGACCGATAACACCGCACGTGCCATCGAGGCCATTCTCATGATTGCCGATGAGCCACAGTCGATCGTGTCGCTCGGCACCGCTCTTGGCGTGCCCGTCAAGACCATTAAGGATGCTCTCGCCGAGCTGGTCGCCGACTATAACGGTGAAACCGGTGGAGTGCGTCGTGGGTTTGAGCTGCGCGAGGTGGGCGGCGGCTGGCGCATCTATGTTCGTTCCGACTACGACGACGTTGTTTCGGATTTCGTGCTCACGCAGAACCCCACCAAACTTTCGCAGGCAGCACTCGAAACGCTTGCCGTGATTGCCTATAAGCAACCCATCAGTCGCGGTCAGATTGCGCAGATTCGCGCAGTCAACGTCGACAGCGTGGTTCGCACGCTAGTCAGCCGTGGTCTGATCACCGAGGTGCAGACGGATGCCGAGACCGGAGCAATTCTTTACGGCACGACCGACCTGTTGCTGACGCAGCTCGGCATCAACGGTCTCGAAGAGCTCCCCCTCATTTCGCCGCTTCTTCCCGACGGCACCGAGGACTTTGACGTTGACGCATCCAACTAACGCCGACGGCACTCCCGAGGGAGTGCGTCTGCAGAAAGTGATGGCAGCGGCGGGGGTTGCCTCGCGGCGTGTCGCCGAAAACCTTATTGCCGCCGGTCGCGTGAGCGTCAACGGCACGATTGTCACTGAACTTGGTACACGCATCGACCCCGAGGTCGACAAGGTCGCCGTTGATGGCCAGGTCGTTCAGCTCGACACGAGCAAACGGTACATCATGCTCAACAAGCCCACGGGCGTGGTCAGCACGATGAAAGACGATCAGGGGCGACCAGATCTGCGCCAGTTCGCTAACCAGTTCGAAGAGCGTGTTTTCAACGTGGGTCGGCTCGACGCAGATACCTCGGGGCTGCTGATTCTGACGAATGACGGCGAACTGGCAAACGTGCTGGCTCATCCGCGCTTTGGGGTTGAGAAGACCTACATCGCCAAGGTGCGTGGCCGTGTGACCGGGCAAACGCTCAACAAGCTCACCACCGGTTTCACACTGGAAGACGGCGACATCAAAGCCGACAAGGCCCGCGTTCTATCAACGTCCGCTGCTGACAACACTTCGTTGGTTGAGCTGACACTGCACTCTGGGCGCAATCGCATCGTTCGGCGCATGATGGCCGAGGTTGGGCATCCGGTGCTCGAACTGGTTCGTCGCGCCTTCGGACCACTTCATCTGGGCACCCTTGCCTCGGGAGCCATGCGAGACCTCAGTAAACTAGAGCGAGGGCTGTTGCTGACGCTTGCGCGCGAGGCGGCCGAGTAAATCCAGCAACGGGAGGTGCACGATGACTAAAGGTAATGCCGTGCGCCTGAACGCTCAGGTTCGCGTTGTTGGCGCGGGGCTTTTGGGTTCGAGCATTGGATTGCGCCTGTCGTCGCAGGGCGTTGACGTTATTCTTGCCGGCTCGTCACCGACCACGTTGAAACTAGCCGTTGATTTGGGCGCTGGTCGCCTGGCTACCGAAGCAGACGACCCCAAGCTCATTGTCGTGTGCGTTCCGCCAGACATCACCGCCGACATCATTCAGGCGGAGCTCGCCGCGTTCCCCCGCGCTGTCGTTACTGACGTTGCCAGCGTCAAGCTCGAGCCGTTCCAGACGCTGGTCTCTCGCGGCGTCGACCTGACAAACTACATCGGCTCACACCCGCTTGCCGGCCGCGAAAAGGGCGGCGCCATTTCGGCCCAGGGAGATCTGTTTGTGGGTCGTCCGTGGGTTATCTGCCGCGATGAAGAAACTCCGGCCTGGGCACTTTCGCTAGTCGAGGACCTTGCTGCAGACCTGGGATCGGTTGTCATCGAGATGACCCCGGAAGCGCACGACGAGGCTGTGGCGCTTGTCTCTCACGTGCCGCAGGTCGTCTCGAGCATCCTTGCCAAGCAGCTTGAAAAGGCTTCGGATGACGCGGTGCGACTTGCCGGTCAGGGCGTGCGCGACACGACGCGAATAGCTGCCAGCGCGCCCGATCTTTGGATTCAGATTCTGAGTTCCAACGCTGACAACGTCGTCGCGATTCTCGAAGCGTTCCGCGATGACGTCGAAAGTGTCATCACCGCACTTCGAGATGTGGATGCCCAGGGAGCGCGCACGACAATCATGAGCGAGTTAGCCGCTGGAAACGCGGGTGTTGCTCGTCTTCCCGGCAAACACGGTCAGACGCGCAAGTTCACCGCCATCAACGTGCTCGTCGACGACAAGCCGGGTCAGATTGCCAGGCTGCTCACCGAGATCGGCGAACTCAACATCAACCTCGAAGACATGCGTCTTGAGCACGTCGAGGGTGCTGCTCGCGGTTTGGTCGAACTCACGGTTCTACCTGATGTCGCTGATCGCCTGGTGAGCGAGCTCGAGGCTCGCAGTTGGAGCGTGCACCGATGAGCGCGCTCATAGTTGCCGTGGACGGTCCCGCCGGAAGTGGCAAGTCAAGCGTTAGCAAGGCGGCCGCTCGCCAATTGAACTTTGAGCACCTCGACACCGGTGCCGCCTACCGCGCGGTAACCTGGCACGTTCTTGGCTTGGGGATTGACCCCGAAGATTCGTTGGCCGTGATCGGCGCGCTGAAATCGTTCGACTATGCCATTGGAACCGACCCCGACAACTACTTCGTGCGCGTCGGGCATTCCGAGGTAACGGATGCCATTCGCCAGGCAAGAGTGAACTCGGCGGTGAGCTTTGTTGCTCGTGTTCCCGAGATTCGCACTCACGTGAATGCCATTTTCCGTCGGATTCTCGAGTCGAGTTCGGCTGCAGGCATCATCGCAGAGGGTCGGGACATCACCACGGTGGTTGCGCCGGATGCACGGGTGCGCATCCTGTTGACCGCAAGCGAGCAAGCTCGGGCATCGCGCCGAGCTGCCGAGTTGCCGCAACACTCTGGCGATCAGACAGCGACGGCATTGCTGGCCCGCGATGCTGCCGATGCAAAAGTTTCAGACTTCATGGTGGCCGCCGAAGGTGTTCACACGGTCGATTCGACCGACCTCAGTTATGCGCAGACGATTGACGCCGTAGTCGCACTCATTCGAGAAGGACAGAAATAATGGCTGATCAGATTCACGGCGACGACGAATTCGAGTTCGACGGCGAAGACGACCTTGTCGAACAACTGTCGTCGCTCGATGATGAAGTCGCGACGGCTCGAGCCAATGCCCTGCGCATCGGTTTGGAAGAGTATGACCTCGAAGATGACGACATCGAAGTGCTCGAGGCTGTCACGAACGACCCCGACGCCATCACCTACCTGCCGGCGCTTCCTGTGCTGGCCGTCGTTGGCCGCCCGAACGTGGGGAAGTCGGCACTGGTCAACCGAATTCTCGGTCGTCGAGAGGCCGTGGTTGAAGACACGCCCGGCGTCACCCGAGATCGTGTCTCGTACAAGGCTGAGTGGAACACTCGTCGCTTCACGCTGGTTGACACCGGCGGATGGGAGCCCGACGCTAAGGGCATCAACGCATCGGTCGCGGCTCAGGCCGAGGTGGCCATCGACCTGGCTGACGCCGTGCTTTTCGTGGTCGACGCCAATGTCGGCGCCACGGCAACCGATGAGCATGTCGTTCGCCTGCTGCGTAAGACCAAGATTCCCGTATACCTCGTTGCAAACAAGGTTGACGATGCTCGCCAGGAGCCCAACATCGCCACGCTGTGGTCACTCGGCTTGGGGGAGCCACTGCCGGTTTCGGCGCTGCACGGCCGAGGAGTCGCTGACCTGCTCGATCTCGTTGTCGGAAAGCTACCCGAAATCTCGGCAGTCGCTAAGCAAGAAATCGGCGGACCACGCCGTGTTGCTCTGTTGGGTCGACCGAACGTGGGTAAGTCGAGCCTGTTGAACAAGACCGCCGGAGAAGAACGCGTTGTCGTCAACGAAATGGCAGGAACCACTCGCGATCCGGTCGACGAGCAGGTTGAGATTCTGGGCAAGGTGTGGACGTTCGTCGACACCGCCGGTATTCGTCGCCGCGTTCACCTTCAGCAGGGCGCCGACTTCTATGCCACTCTGCG
Source organism: Aurantimicrobium sp. (assembly GCA_024644865.1). Taxonomy (GTDB): domain Bacteria; phylum Actinomycetota; class Actinomycetes; order Actinomycetales; family Microbacteriaceae; genus CAIOLM01. Next base: position 19,624 of record JAHEGZ010000065.1, on the reverse strand, counting down.
CACGAGCGCGGCGCTCGAAAAGGCCGAGGTTGCCGTCGTGCTGATTGACGTGACAGAGCCGATTAGTGAGCAGGATGTTCGCATTATCGACCTCGTGCTCGAATCCGGTCGTGCTCTTGTGTTGGCGTTCAACAAGTGGGATCTCCTCGACGATGAGCGCCGTCGTTACCTTGAGCGTGAAATCGAACAAGACCTGGCGCATGTGGCTTGGGCTCCGCGGGTCAACATTTCCGCCCGCACCGGTCGTCACCTCGAAAAGCTTGTACCGGCTCTCGAGAAAGCACTCGAGTCGTGGGATATGCGCATTCCAACGGGAAAGTTCAACGCGTTTGTGTCGGAGCTCGTGGCCGCGCATCCGCACCCCGTTCGTGGTGGAAAGCAGCCGCGAATTCTGTTTGGTACCCAGGCAACGACTCGTCCGCCCACGTTCGTGCTTTTCACTACCGGATTTCTCGACCCCGGCTACCGCCGCTACATCATCCGTCGATTGCGCGAGATTTGGGGCTTCGAGGGTTCGCCCATCAACCTCAACATGCGCGTGCGCGAGAAGCGTCAGCGCTAAACCATGTCTGAGGCAAACGAGCAAGATCGTCGGGACCGCGCGACGTCTGCCGTGCCTCCGCACTTGCCACCCGAGCACCTGCGTGACCCGGGTGACGCCATGGTCTATTCGCCCGATGGAAAAACCAAGTACTGGGGGCGCTTTGGCGCCGCCGGTCTGCTCGTGTGGCACCGCGAGTCGGGTGTCTTGCTGCAACACCGCGCTGTGTGGTCACACAACGGTGGCACTTGGGCGCTTCCCGGTGGTGCCCGGCGTCAGGGGGAGTCGGCATTCAAGGCAGCCCTTCGCGAAGCAGATGAAGAAGCTGGCGTTCCCGCAGAGATTCTGACCCCGATGTTCGAGTCGGTGTTTGACGTCGGGTTCTGGACCTACACAACGGTGGCTGTCGAGGCGAGCGCTTATTTCACCCCGGTGGTTGCCGACTTTGAGTCGATTGAATTGCGCTGGGTCCCGCTCGACGAGGTTGATGCCCTCGAGTTACATCCAGCTTTCGCCGCGTCCTGGCCGGCTCTCCGAGTTCAGCTTAAATAAGAAAACCGCCCCGAAGGGCGGCTCTCTTGCTAGGCGTCTTTGTACTTGGCCTTAGCGTCGGCTTTGTCTTTCTTGTCGGCGCGTTTTTCTTTTAACGTCTTTGCCGCGGCGGTCTTGCCGCTCGACTTTTTCGTGTCTTTATTGGCCATGGTGATGCACTCACCTTCCCTGAGCTCAGTAGCTCTTGGGCTGAGCGTATCGTCTGATGCTCTTAGCGGGATGCGCGGTGGCTCTGGCGCGCCGGACGGGCAGTACGCGCCTGTCCGTTCGCTGAACCAGTGTGACCCTGGCGCGTTGCCGGGCGACCAGAGCGATCGCGGGCAGGCTGGCCATCGCGCGTGACACGCGCTGGGCGAGCGGCGTTCGACCCGCTGTTTTCGCGCATGGCGCGCTTTCGCTGAGCGTTCTTGCCCGTCGATGTGCCGCCGCCTTGAGGTTTGTGCTCGCGCGGGGCGGGCTTCACGTAGGCAGCTACTTCGCCAATGAGTGCCTTCACGGACTCAGAATCTTTTGTGACAGCTTCGGGTGTGACCTTGATATCTGCCTTGCGCAGCAATGCCGCCAAGTCTTTTTGCTGCACGGGCAGGCAGATAGTGACCACGTCGCCCTCGCTGCCAGCGCGAGCGGTGCGGCCTGAGCGGTGCAGGTATGCCTTGTGCTCCATGGGTGGGTCGACGTGAATGACGAGTTCTACATCGTCGACGTGCACGCCACGCGCGGCGACGTCGGTTGCAACCAGAACCTTGACCGAGCCGTTCGAGAACGCCTCAAGGTTTCGGTCGCGCTGGGGCTGCGAGAGGTTTCCGTGCAGATCAACTGCCGGGATTCCGCTTTCGGTCAACTCGCGAGCGAGCTTCTTGGCGTGGTGCTTGGTGCGCATGAACAAGATGCGCCGACCAGTGCCTGAGGCAAGGGCGTGAATGAGTTGCTTCTTGGCTTCGGCACTTTGCACCTCGAACACGTGGTGAGTCATGGCTGCGACGGGGGAGTTGGCCTCGTCGACTGAGTGCAGAACCTCGTTCACCAGGAACTTGTTGACGAGCTTGTCAACGCCGTTATCGAGCGTTGCGCTGAACAGCAGTCGCTGTCCGCCGGCCGGTGTTGCGTTCAGGATGCGAGTAACGATGGGCAAGAAGCCCAAGTCAGCCATGTGGTCAGCTTCGTCGAGCACGGTGATTTCGATGGCATCGAGGTGCAAAAAGCCCTGTTTCATGAGGTCTTCGAGGCGGCCAGGAGTGGCAACGACGATGTCGACACCCTCCTTGAGTGCTGCCACCTGACGGTTCTGGGAAATGCCGCCGAAGATTGTGGTGGCGCGCATGCCGTAGGCCGAGGCCAGCGGCTCGAGGGTCGCCGTGATCTGTGTTGCCAGCTCACGAGTCGGAGCGAGAATCAGTCCGAGGGGACGCCCCGGGCGACGACGTCCACCAGCGAGAGAGCCGCTAAGGCGCGCAACCATGGGCAGGCAGAATGCCAGAGTCTTTCCTGAACCTGTCTTACCGCGCCCCAGAACATCCTTGCCAGCAAGTGTGTCGGGCAGGGTGTCTACCTGAATGGGGAACGGGGAATCAATTCCCTGCTTGGCCAGAACGGTCTGCAAGGGAGTGGGCACACCAAGTGTGCGGAATGTCTGTTCAGACATGGATATACCTATTTCAATGGGTTCCCCACGAAAGGAGGCCAACGCAGACACAGCAGTGGCCGCGGTTTCAACCGGGGAGAAAATGGCGAAGGTGCCTAGTGGCACATCCGTTCGCCGAATAAAAGATGTCAACCGCAAGTGTGCGGTGAGGGAAGCGCTTGTTCGACGCAGGAAACGCAACTGTGCGTTTCTCGTTGAACCAAGTCTACCGGGATTACCTCGAGAGTTCTGACCATGAGGGAACCGGTAGCCTTAAACCATGACTTCGTTCACACGCACTCTCATTTCTTCCGGCTCCGTTTACGAGCCCGTTATTGGATACTCGCGCGCCGTGAAGGCAGGTGACTTCGTGTTTATTGCCGGAACCACCTCGGGTGCTCCAGGCGGCGCCATCGGTGGAACCGATGCCGGTGAGCAGACACGTGAAATCTTTCGTCGCGTGAAGGCAGCTCTCGATGAGGCGGGGGCAACGTTCGGTGACGTGGTTCGCACGCGCATCTACTTGGCCAACATTGCCGACTTCGATGCTGTGGGCAAGGTGCACGGCGAGATCTTCGGCGACGTTCGCCCAGCACTAACCGCAGTTGCCGTATCAGCGTTGGCTGCACCCGACATGCTCGTCGAAATTGACGTCGACGCCATCATTGGTTCTGCCTCGGCCTAATCGTCGCCGTGGCGGCGTGATGTTCGGGGCTGCCATTCTCTGGCTAAGATAGAGAAGTTGTTTGGCAACGAACAACGGGCTGTAGCGCAGCTTGGTAGCGCACTTGACTGGGGGTCAAGGGGTCGCAGGTTCAAATCCTGTCAGCCCGACCAATGAAAAACCCACCCTTGCGGGTGGGTTTTTCATTGGTCGGGCTGGTTGATCCTGCACCTGCGAGCAGGTGGGCCCACCGGTTCGAGAAGCCGGCGGAGTCGAAGCATGGCTTCGACAGGTTCCGGCTTCGAGCCTTGGGGACAAATCCTGTCTCTCGCAATCGCGAGCCGCGGGGCGCAGCCGGACCAACTCACTCTGAGAATCAACCGGCTGCTTCCTGAAAGAACACGCCGATTCAGGTGAATAGACATTTACTGTGTTTAGTTTCGCCAGCATGGAATCGCAGTTTGTTGTTCGAGTTAGGCCGTTTGGGTGCTCTCAAGATTTCGCTGACATGGTCAAGTGGCACGTCAGCGTGCTGGACGAAGAAACCGGCCACGAAAGGATTGCCTTCGAAATCGAGGCGTCCCTGGCTGATCGTTACTGCGCAAGCACAGACGCACTTGCGATTCGCGGTTATCTTCTGAAATCTGATTGGTCGCTTTCGCCGCAGAGGCACGCAACTGCTCTGGTTGGTGTTCAGCGCGACTGAGACCTCGCATTCAATTCCCACCCCACGGGAACTCAAATCCGCCCGAAACACCCCCGGGCAAGTATTCTGAAACCGCTGAATTTTTAGCGTCGAGAGACGACTTCGCTAGAGTCCTGTGTCCATCCCTTCAAGGAGAACCATGACCTCGCCGTCAACGCCGAACCACAAGTCACGCCTCGAACTCGCTGAGCAGATCATCCCAGTTGTGGGCACGCTCTACCGCGACAACGGCATCGTCACGCACATCCACGGTCGTCGCATCATCAACTCGTCTGCCGAGCAGGTCGTCAAGGCCCACCGCTTTGCCCGTCACGCCGGAGGCCAGGAGCTCGACGTCGCCGACAGTCTCACTTTCTTGAACGCAGTCAAGGCCATCAACCCCGGCCCGGCCAGCCTCGACATGGGAGCCGCAATTCTGGCGTGGCGCTCACGCACTGACGGGGTCTCACTGGCCGACTACGCCGGGGAGGTTGTTGCATCCATCGCGGGGCAGGGGCGCCCGGCAACGGATGCAGATTGCGCAGATGTCGTGCTTTACGGATTTGGCCGCATCGGTCGCCTTCTGGCACGTATTCTGTTGGCCCAGTCAGAGAACGGCCGAGGCCCTCGCCTGCGTGCCATCGTGGTGCGCGAGGGTGGGGCCAACGACCTCGTCAAGCGCGCCAGCTTGCTGCGTCGTGACTCTGTGCATGGCCCATTCGCCGGAACCATCACGGTGGATGCCGACAAGAACCTCATCATTGCAAACGACCAGCCGATCCAGGTCATCTACGCCAACGACCCCAGCGCCATCGATTACACCGCATACGGCATAAACGACGCCATCATCGTCGACAACACGGGACGCTGGCGCGACGAGCCGGGCCTGCGTCAGCACCTCGCCGCACAGGGTTCGAAGAAGGTTCTGTTGACCGCTCCGGGTAAGAGTCCGCTCAAGAACGTCGTGTACGGAATCAACAACGACACCATCACCGACGCTGACGAGATTGTCACCGCCGCGTCCTGCACCACCAACGCCATCACCCCCGTGCTCAAGGTCATCAACGATCTGTACGGCGTCGAGTACGGCCATGTCGAGACCGTTCACTCGTACACAAACGACCAGAACCTGATTGACAACTTCCACAAGGGTGACCGCCGCGGTCGCTCGGCAGCCCTCAACATGGTGCTGACCGAAACCGGTGCCGCAAAAGCCGTAGCCAAGGCGCTTCCCGTTTTGGAAGGCAAGCTCACCGGTAACGCGATTCGCGTGCCCACGCCTGATGTTTCCATGGCCATCCTGAACCTTACGCTTTCGAAAACTGTTGACCGCGAGACACTCAACAGCCAGCTGCGAGACGCATCGCTGTTCTCGAGCCTGCGTCAGCAGATTGACTACATTGAGTCACCTGAGGTTGTCTCCACTGACTTCCTTGGCTCGAACCGCGCCGGCATTGTCGACGGACTCGCCACCATCACCAGTGACAACCACGCCGTTGTATACGTCTGGTACGACAACGAATACGGATACTCACACCAGGTGGTGCGAATCATCCAGCAGCTCTCGGGAACGCACCCGCCGCGCTTGCCCTAGACATCTCGCAAAGCGTGCTCTAGCTGGCAGCTGGGCTCGTGATAGTTTCGCAAGATGAAGAGTAGACGCGCGTCGACCACGCGTGAGTCGTACAACGGGTTCTTGTACCCAAGCTTTTTCATACTCGCCGCGTTCGTCATCACCATGCTCGTGTGGAACATGCTGCTGAGCTTCATGCGATTCCCCGGCTATGGCAATGGCAAGTGGATTGGCCTCAAGAACTACATCGACCTGCTCAGTGACCAGGATTTTTGGAACTCCTGCTTGCACTCGCTCTATTACGTCATTCCGATGGCGATCATTCCGGGCGTGCTTGCACTTTTGTTGGCAATTGCGGTTTTCGACGCCTTCAAGGGCGTCATCTCGGAAAAGCTCGTGCCGTGGGTGCGCGGTGGGTTCTACCTGCCCCAGGTCATCCCGATTGCCATCACCGGAACGCTCTGGGGTTGGTTACTCGACGGCCAGCAGGGAGTGATCAACGCACTCTTGCGCAACTGGGGTTTGGGCCACCTGCAGCACGACTGGTTAGGTCGGCCTATTCCGGCGCTCGTCAGCCTGACCGTCGTCATGATCTGGCTGCAGCTCGGTTTTGCCTTCGTCATCTTTCTGTCAGGACTTGCTCGCCTTGACGTCGCAACCCTCGAGGCTGCCAGCGTCGACGGTGCCTCCTGGTGGCAACGGATGCGCTACATCACATTGCCCGCACTGCGCCCCGAGATCCTCGTGGTTCTACTCATTACCGTCGTCGGTGGACTCAAAGTTTTTGCGCCCGTTGTCTATGTCACCTTCGGCGGACCGCACGGAAGTACGTCTTCGGCAGCGACGTTTGCCGTGCACTCCTTCTTCGGTGGACAGTTCATTGGTGGCGGTTCGGCCGTGACAACGATCATGGCCATCGGAATAGGTGTTGCCGTGTCTTTCATCGTCTTCGTCTTCAACCGGTCGACGCGTCGTTCGGGAGGTGACGAGTGAAGCGTTTCATCGCGCGCGCGCCTCGCCGTGCGTTCGTTATCCTTCTGGCGCTGTTTGCCCTGCTGTGGGCATCGCCCTTCTTCTTGGCCTGGAACTCATCGCTCAAGAGCCCCGAGGAGTTTGCTTCGACAGGCGTGCTTGAACCTGCTGCGACGGTCTCGTTTGCCAATTATGTTCAGGTCTGGGTCGGGCTGGACTTTCCGCTCAAGGTGCTTAACTCGATGATCATCTCGGTGGGTGCGCTTCTGGTCAGCATGGTGATGGCGTTTTTCATCGCCTATGCCATTTCGATTGGCAAGCATAAGTGGCGCACTTTCGTTTTGGCGACCTGCGTCGTCATCTTCCTGATGCCGCAGGAGGCGTTCGCCTATCCCGTGTTCCTCATCTCGAAGATGGTGCACATGTACGGCAACGTTGCGTTTCTGATCATTCCGCTGGGAATCACTGGGGCGGCTTTTGCCACGTTCTTGCTGGGCAACATCATGAACCACTTCCCGACTGAACTTCTCGAAGCTGCCTCAATTGATGGTGCGTCGCGTTGGCAGGTCATTCGCCGGGTCGTGATTCCGCTCATGATGCCGTCGCTTCTTACAGTTGCCCTGTTGCTGTTTGTTGCAAACTGGAACGAGTATCTGCTCACGCTCTTGCTCCTGCCTGATTATGAGAGCCAAACGGTGCCGCTAGCCGTGGCCTCACTAAACATCGGTGACGCGTGGAATCCGCCACCGATGCCAGTGGTTGCCGCGGCAAGTATTTTGGGCGCCATCCCGTCGTTCATCATCTTTGCCTTCTTCCAGCGCTCACTCATCCGCGGCATCACCCTCGGTTCGAGTCGCTAACGCCCGAGGTGCCAGCCTCGCGCCGGTATCGTTGAAGCATGGCGACGAACAGGGATGCCGGACCCGGTCCGGTTCGACAGGTGCGTCCGGCGACCGAGGGCTGGCAGCAGAAGGTCGACGCCGAGGGACGTCCGCTACTGGAGTTCGCCGCTCCTCGAGGCGCGAAACCTCCGATTCACCTTGCCGACCTCGACATCGACGAGCGCAAAGGATTTGTGAACGGTCTTGGACTGCCCGCCTTTCGCGCCAAACAAATAGCAACGCACTACTTCACGCACTACACGACCGATCCGTCACTGATGACGGACCTGCCGGCCGAGGGCCGGGCCGACCTTGTAGCGCAGATTTTGCCTCCGCTGTTGACCGAGGTGAAGAAGCTCAAGACCGACAACGGTGACACCATCAAGTTCCTCTGGCGTCTGTTCGACGGCGCTCTCGTTGAGTCGGTGCTCATGCGCTATCCGGGGCGAATCACCCTGTGTGTTTCTTCTCAAGCGGGCTGCGGCATGAACTGTCCGTTCTGCGCCACCGGTCAGGCCGGGCTCACACGCAATCTCTCGTCGGCCGAGATAATCGACCAGGTGGTTCGCGCCAACCAGGCCATTCTTGCCGGTGAACTCGGGGGCAAGAAGAAAGACGACAACACCCCCGACCGAGTGAGCAACATCGTCTTCATGGGCATGGGGGAGCCGCTGGCCAATTACAAGCGCCTCATGCACGCCGTGCGCACCATGGTCGCACCGCAGCCCGACGGCTTGGGAATGTCGGCCCGACACATCACGGTTTCGACCGTGGGTCTGGTTCCTTCAATTCTCAAGCTTGCCGACGAAAAAATACCGGTTACCTTCGCTCTCTCACTGCACGCTCCCGATGACCAGCTGCGCGATGAGCTCATCCCGGTTAACTCGCGATGGAAGGTCGACGAAGCTCTCGATGCTGCCCGTGCCTACTTCGACAAGACGGGCCGTCGAGTCTCCATCGAGTACGCCCTGATTAAAGACATGAACGATCACGGATGGCGAGCCGACCTGTTGGCCGAGAAGCTCAACGATCGCGGTCATGGGTGGGTTCACGTGAACCCAATTCCCCTGAACCCGACTCCCGGCTCGATTTGGACTGCGAGTGAACCGGCCGTGATGCGTGAATTCGTCCGGCGCCTCGAGGCTGCCGGAGTGCCCACGACTCTGCGGGACACCCGCGGAAAAGAGATTGACGGAGCCTGCGGACAGCTCGCTGCGGCCGACTAATTGCCTGTAAATGGGCAATTCATCCAAGGTTTATCCAAGACCAAGTGGGGACTGGGTCAAGTCGCTGGCGAGGGCCTTGCGGGAGCAATAGCTTGAAGATGCAGCGAAGTAACTCGCTCAACAATCTCAAGGAGTTTGATCCCCATGAAGAATCCCTTTTCGACTCGTTACGGCAAAATCACTAGCGCTATTCTTGCGGCGGTCGTCGTCGGTGGCGCCTCGCTGGGCGTAGCTTCAGCGGCAAGCGCACACGGCCGCGGCGGTCACGACAACGGCCGTGTTTCCTCCGAATCGGCAACTCACACCCCTCGTCCCGGTCACACGCCCCGCGTTGCCGCGCTGAAGTTCGAAGAGCTTCAGGACGTAACTATCGCTGGCACGACCACGGTTGGCTCAACGCTCACGGTGAACCCCGGCATTTACACCCCGGCTGCCGACTCGGTCACCTACAAGTGGCAGCGCAACGGCGTTGACATTGCCGACGCAACCGGCACGACCTACGTTCTGACCGCTGATGACGCCGGCAAGCAAATTCGCGCCGTCGAATCCGTTGTCAAGACGGGCTACAAGACCAAGATCGAAAACTCAAACCGTCTGTGGGTTCCTGTCGTCGGCTAGTACCCCCTGTTAGCCGAACAGTAAAGGCGGCGGGCGTTCACCTAGTGAGGTGTGCGCCCGCCGTTTACTATGAGCGTTTGCCCCGAAACAAAGGCAGCCTCTGTGCTCGCAAAATAAACGCACGCCCAACCGATTTCGGCGGGAGTGCCCCACCTTCCGGCGGGAACGGTATCGAGATAATCATCCAATACTTGCTGAGGTAAGTCTTTGTGTCGCTCGACCGGAATGAATCCGGGTGCAACCGTATTCACCGTGATTCCGAACTCGGCCAGTTCTTTTGCCGCGCTGCGGCTCCAGCCGATCTGAGCTCCTTTGGCCGCAACGTAGGCAGACGACCCTGGCTCGCTGGTTTCAAATACCTCGCTCGTGATGTTGATGATTCGACCGAAGCCCGTCGCCTTCATGCGTGCAAGCGCGCGCTGAGTCACGAGCAGGGGAGCCTTGAGAAAGCTGTCGACCATCGACTGGTGGTACGCCCAGTCTTCTTCGTCGATCGAAACTGAACGCTGCGGCGCCGTTGCGTTCAGGATGATCGTGTCGATGTTTGCGCCAGCGGCTTCGACCTCGGCAAAAAGTGCATCGACCGATACCGGGTCAGTGACGTCGCCCACTCCAGCCATCGCTTTGCCGCCGGCCTCAACGATCTCGTTCACTCGAGCAGTCGCGCGCGAGGGGTCGATGTCGTTGACCACGACCGTCGCTCCCGCGCGGGCCAGGGCGTCTGTGATGCCGCGACCAAGTCCGCCACCAGCGCCGGTCACCAAGACCGTGCGTCCGGAAAGGTCAAAAGGTGTTTGAGTCTCATCAGCCACGCTTCGATGCTAAGCCAGATTCACGGCGTAAACTGCCCCCGTGGATCGACGAAGTTTCCTCGCAACCCTGGTGAGCGGTATTGCCCTCGCCGCCGTTGGTGGCGGTGCCGGCTACGCGCTGGCTCGAAACGGCGTTGATCCGCTGGCTCTGTTGCCGCATCCAGACGGCACTACTGCGACACCGACGCCAACGTCAACGCTCGTTTACCCAGATGGTCGCCCTGTTCCTACCCTTATTCCTCAGGCCCAGGAGGTCTACGGTCAGTTTGCTGTGCCACGTTTGGCCCGCGTTCGTGTGCCCAGCGGTGAAATCTCCTCACTGCCCGGTCAGGGTAACCTCGTCGCCCTCACAGTCGACGATGGGGCCAGTTCAGAAACCATCAAGGGCTATTGTGACTTCGTTGAGCGCACGAACTTTCGAATGACATTTTTCATCACGAGCCAATACGACGGCTGGGATGCCAACATCAAACAATTGCGTCGACTCGTTGATCGGGGCAACATTCAAATCGCTAATCACACAACGACGCACAAAGACTTGACTCGGGTTTCGGATTCAACGGTTGCCCAGCAGTTGTCTGGTTGTGAGCGCTACATCAAGAACAACTTCGGCATCACCGGTCACCCGTATTTTCGTCCGCCTTTCGGATTCATCAACGACAATGTTGCCCGAATAGCCGCGAACGAGGGATATTCGACGCCCGTGCTCTGGTACGGATCGTTCGGCGATGCCGGGCGCGTGAGCTACGCATCCATTCGTTCTCTCGCCAAGCGCTGGCTTCAGGCACAGCACATTGTCATCGGCCACGCGAACTTTCCCGTCGTCACGCACTGCTTTGACACGATCGAGAGCATTCTGCACGAGCGAAAGCTGCAGCCCGTCACTCTCGATGACGTCTATAAGCGAAACATTTAGTTCGCGCGCTTGACCGAGCTTTCGGGCTTGGGGAACCACGGAATGATGGGGGAGACCCGGCGCTGGTAGTCGGCGTACTCCGGGTACTTCGACACCGAAATGTTCTCGGTGAAGCGAGTTGATCCAATGAAGATCGTCGTCAGGAGGATAGCGCCGAGCACCGTCCACTGCGCAATCTGGCCAGTGGCGGTCACGCTGAAGAAGAACAGAACCCACCACTGCGATTGCTCCGCAAAGAAGTTCGGGTGACGCGAGACCGAAAACAAGCCGGTGGTTAAGAAGTTCGACTCGGGCGTCTTGCCCGCTGCAATCGCGGCGTGCTTGCGCTTGTGGAAGATCCACTGCTGCTGGTCGGCCGTGGTTTCAAAGATGAGCAGTGCGAGGAAGAGCACGGTGAGAATGAGATCCCAGAAGCCGAAGGGCGAAGGGTTCTCTGAGGCGACCCAGGCGGGCAAGGTGATGAGCCAGAGCACCAGGTTTTGGAAGATCACAATGAAGAAGATGTTAAAGATCTGGTACTGCGCAGGAGTCATGCCTTGTCGCAGGACCTCCCAGCGGTAGTCCTCGCCACCGGGCTGGTAGCCGCCCTTTCGGGCGAAGTTGAAGGTCAGTCGCGCACCCCACAGCGTCACAACGACAGCCATGACGTTCACACGAGCGTCGGTGAAGCCCACGCTTCCAGCGAAGATCCAGAGGTAGACCACCGGGATGACCGACCAGATACGGTCGACCCAGGACGTGTCTTTGGTGATGACCGAAAGCAACCAGGTCAGGAAACAGATTCCAGCAAGAACCCACAAACTGACGACGAAACTACTCACAATAAGCCTCCTCTAGGTTCTTGTATTTTAGTCCGGCGTTCATTCCTATAAGGTGAAGTGACAGGAGGGTTTTCACGTGGGTCACGCACCGGAAAAGGGTTCATCAGAGGGTTCAGCGACCCCCTCGGCCAACGAAACCTCTGCATTTTCGGCACCCCTTGTCGACCGCGTAACTGCCCAGGCTGTTGAACTTACGGCAGATGAGCAAGAGGCGATTGACGCCCTTCCCTCGGGAAGTGCATTGCTACTGGTTCGTCGCGGACCGGGTCTTGGCTCGCGGTTCTTGCTCGATCACGAGGTTTCTGTGGCCGGGCGTCACCCTAACTCCGACATCTTCCTGGACGACGTGACGGTTTCTCGTCGTCACAGTGAGTTTCGCCGCACGCCTTCCGGGTTTGTCATGCGAGACCTGGGCTCGCTCAACGGCACCTTCGTTGAGGGGGAGCGTCACGACGCGGTCGCCCTTGAAGATGGCAACGAAATCTTGGTAGGAAAGTTCCACCTCACCTTTTTCGCGTCACGCGCAGACCTCGCCGGGAGGAATTAAGTGGCGGCAACCAACAAGTCACAGGCCACTCGTGGTCTGCTCAGCATTGGCCAGGTCCAAGCCAAGCTCATCGCAGAGTTTCCCGATCTCGCTCAGTCCAAGCTTCGATTTCTCGAAGACGAAGGACTCGTCACACCCAAGCGCACCGACGCCGGGTATCGCAAGTACGACGCTGCAGATGTGGAGCGCGTTCGCCTGATTCTGACGATGCAGCGTGACATGTACTTGCCACTCAAGGTCATTGGCGAACACCTCGATGCAATCGAGCGTGGCGAAGCTAGCCCGCTTCCACAGTCGGTTGGTTTGGCGGAAGGCTCCGAAGTCGTTTCGCGTGCCCGTCGCACCCGTGAAGAACTCGTGCAGGCCGCGGGAGCAACAGTCAACCTGCTTCAAGACGCCGTATCTGCCGGATTCTTGCCTGCCGCCGACACCTACGGGGAAGACTCCGTCGCCATCCTCGCGTCGCTGGCACAGCTTCAGCGTGCCGGCATCGAGCCGCGCCACATGCGCACGCTCAAGGCCGCCGCCGAGCGTGAGTTCGCTCTCATCGAGCGATCTCTCGTAGCAGTGCTTGCCAAGCCGACGGCCAGCGGTAAGGCTCGCGCCAATGAGCGTGCTCGTGAGTTGGCTGAACACGTTGACGTCGTTCGCGCAGCAATGTTGCGATCGGTTATTACTTCGCAGCTGTCCTAAAGCACACTTCAGGGCGTAGCCTGAAGTTGTCTCGGTCGCCGATCGGCGATTCGCGACACGCCGAAGGCGCAGATTAAGCACTTGCCCGCACATCGAGTTATCGACGGATAGATTGGTCAAGCTTCAACTAAAGCTTGAAGCTTAAAGTTTGAGACAGGAGGTTGAACTCATGAGTGAACTAAACCGTGACGCCAGTTCAGACCTCGGTCTGCTCTTCACCGACGGACTTCCGGTTCGCGATGACTCGCTCGGCTACCGCGGCGCTGTTGCTGCTCGTGCTGCGGGCATCACGTACCGACAGCTCGACTACTGGGCACGCACGGAACTCGTTGTTCCGACCGTTCGCGATGCTTCGGGCTCGGGCTCGCAGCGTCTATACGGATTCCAGGACATCCTGGTTTTGAAGCTTGTCAAGCGACTTCTCGACACCGGTATCTCACTGCAGCAGATTCGCGCAGCCGTTGACCAACTCCGTGAAGCCGGAATCTACGATCTTGCTCAAACCACGCTGATGAGTGATGGCGCGAGTGTCTATCTCTGCACATCGAATGACGAGGTCATCGACCTCATCAGCAATGGTCAGGGCGTTTTTGGAATTGCCATTGGCAAGGTCCTGCGCGAGGTGGAATCAAGTCTTGTTGAACTCGAAACCGAGCAGATCGACCCGACCGACGAGCTTTCGCTTCGTCGCATCCGCAAAACCGGCTAGTTCGACTCGTCGAATCTTCCGGCGCGTTGAACGCGCTCGAGTAGCTGATCGAACAGCTGCGCCATTTCGTGAGCCGCGTCACCGGGCCATGTGTGCACCGGTCGTGCGGCCCCCTGCGCCTGTTGGAGCGACGTGCGCTCCGGCAGTTGAACGGCGAGGATGAGCGGACCGAACATATCTTTGAGCTCTTTGATGCGGTACTGGTGTTCGAGTGACTGAGAGCGCACTCGGTTCATCACAATGCCCAGTGGTTGCAGGCGAGGGCTGAGGCCACGGCGAACCTCCTCGATTGCTCGCAGTGCACGGTCGGCCGCAGCGACAGAGAATAGGCCCGGCTCGGTGACGACCAGCACACGGTCGCTGGCCGCCCACGCGGTGCGGGTCAGCGCATTGAAGCTCGGCGGGCAGTCGATGAGCACGAGGTCGTAGTCAGCCTCGATCGTGGCTAGCGCCTCTTCCAACTTCCAGATCTCGCGAGCAGTCGGGTGTGGACCGTCAAAGTTGATGGCACTCGGCGATCCGACCATCACGTCGACGGGCGGGTGGTTGGGCACGCTCCAGCCGCTGGCAGCAATGGCGTTACGAACGACTTTGAGTTTGGGGTGAGCCAAAACATCGGCTACGTTTCCGGCGGCACCAGATTGAACCCCAAGCCCGGTCGAGACGTCCGATTGCGGGTCGAGGTCGATGACGAGAGTGCGCAAGCCCTTTGAAAAAGCGGCCGATGCGAGCCCGAGGGTTACGGTCGTCTTTCCGACGCCACCCTTAAACGAGCTCACAGACAATACGTGCACGAGTACGAGGTTACCTTCACTAGGCTAGGAGTCATAACTCGGTGTCGATGCGGCGATAACTGAAGGGCGCGTTGTTTGTTTAAGAAAATTCTGGTTGCTAATCGTGGAGAAATTGCGATTAGGGCGTTTCGCGCGGCCTATGAGCTCGGTGCCAAGACAGTAGCTGTCTTCCCCTACGAGGATCGCACCTCTCTGCACCGTCAGAAGGCGGATGAGGCATACCAGATCGGTGTCGAAGGCCACCCTGTTCGCGCCTACCTTGACGTCTCCGAGATTATTCGCGTAGCAAAGCTTTCGGGCGCCGACGCTATTTACCCTGGCTACGGTTTCCTCTCAGAGAACCCCGAACTCGCGCACGCTGCCGCTGAAAGCGGGATTGCTTTCATCGGACCGCCCGCCCGCGTGCTTGAGCAGGCCGGAAACAAGGTAACCGCAAAAGAGCAGGCCATTGCCGCTGGTGTTCCGGTGCTTGCTTCTAGCCAGGCAACCGACAACCTCGACGAGCTCATTTTCGCCGCCGATGAAATCGGCTTCCCCATTTTTGCCAAGGCGGTGGCCGGCGGTGGCGGACGCGGAATGCGTCGCGTTGAAAAGCGTGAAGACCTGCGCGCGGCGCTCGAAGAAGCCATGCGCGAGGCAATCAGCGCCTTCGGCGACGGGCGCATGTTCGTCGAGCAGGCCGTTCTTCGCCCCCGCCACATCGAGGTTCAGGTTCTTGCCGACGCTACGGGCGAAACGGTGCACCTGTTCGAGCGTGACTGCTCAGTTCAGCGTCGTCACCAAAAGGTCATCGAGATTGCTCCGGCTCCCGGACTGACTGACGAACAGCGGGACAGCCTGCACGCGGACGCGATCGCTTTTGCTCGTTCTATCGGGTATGAGAACGCCGGCACCGTTGAGTTCCTCATGGACACCGAAGGCCCGCGCGCCGGCAAGCACGTCTTCATCGAGATGAACCCTCGCATTCAGGTTGAGCACACCGTAACCGAGGAGGTCACCGACGTCGACCTCGTTCAGGCGCAGATGCGCATCGCAGCGGGGGAGAGCCTGGCCGAGATCGGTCTCCTCCAGTCGCAGATTCAGCTTCGCGGCGCAGCCCTGCAGTGCCGCATCACTACGGAAGACCCAGCTCAGGGGTTCCGCCCTGACACCGGCAAGATCACGACCTACCGCTCACCCGGTGGTGCGGGCGTTCGTCTCGACGGCGGAACGATCAATCCCGGTGCCCAGATCAGCCCGCACTTTGACTCGATGCTCGCCAAGCTCACCTGCCGCGGTCGTGACTACACCACGGCAGTTGCACGCGCACGTCGCGCACTGGCTGAGTTCCGCATCCGTGGCGTTTCGACGAACATCCCGTTCTTGCAGGCAGTGCTCGACGATGAGGCTTTCCGCGCCGGCGATGTGAGCACCTCGTTTATTGAGGAGCGCCCGTATCTGTTGACCGGTCGCGAATCGCGAGACCGTGGAACCAAGGTGCTCAACTGGCTCGCCGACGTCACCGTCAACAAGCCTTTTGGATCGCGTCAGGGAGCCGCCGACCCCAAGTCGAAGCTTCCGCGCATCGATGTCTCGGGCGTTGCACCCGCGGGTTCGCGCCAGCGCCTTCTCGAGCTCGGTCCGACTGGTTTTGCACAGGCGCTGCGCGCTCAGACGGCCGTTGCTGTGACTGAGACCACGTTTAGGGATGCACATCAGTCGCTCCTAGCGACTCGTGTTCGCACAAAGGACCTCCTGGTCGCAGCGCCTTACGTTTCGCACATGACTCCGGAGTTACTGTCGGTCGAAGCCTGGGGTGGAGCCACCTACGACGTCGCACTGCGCTTTCTGGGTGAAGACCCGTGGGAGCGTCTTGCCAAGCTTCGTGAGGCACTACCGAACGTTGCCATCCAGATGCTGCTCCGCGGCCGCAACACTGTCGGCTACACCCCGTACCCGACGGCTGTGACTAAAGCCTTCGTGAACGAGGCCGCGGCAACGGGCGTCGACATCTTCCGCATCTTCGATGCACTGAACGACGTGAACCAGATGCGTCCGGCCATTGAGGCCGTTCTCGAAACCGGTTCGACCATCGCCGAGGGCGCCCTGTGCTACACGGGCAACCTCCTCAACCCGACCGAAGATCTCTACACCCTCGACTACTACTTGCGCTTGGCAGAGCAGATTGCTGACGCTGGTGCGCACATCCTCGCGATTAAAGACATGGCCGGATTGTTGCGCCCGGTAGCTGCATCGAAGCTCGTCACCGCGCTGCGCTCACGGTTCGACCTTCCGGTCCACGTACACACGCACGATACCGCCGGCGGCCAGCTTGCGACTCTGCTGGCGGCTGTGGCCGCTGGTGCAGATGCCGTCGACGTTGCCAGCGCTCCGCTTTCGGGCACGACCAGCCAGCCCTCGGCCTCGGCCCTCGTTGCCGCTCTGGCAAATACCGAGCGCGCTACCGAGCTCAGCCTTGACGCCGTATGCGACCTCGAACCCTATTGGGAGGCTGTGCGCCGCGTCTACCGTCCCTTCGAGTCCGGACTCCCGTCGCCGACTGGCCGTGTCTATCACCACGAGATCCCCGGCGGTCAGTTGTCGAACCTTCGTCAGCAGGCCATCGCGCTTGGTCTGGCTAACGATTTCGAGCTCATCGAAGACATGTACGCAGCCGCCGACCGCATTCTCGGTCGCGTACCCAAAGTGACCCCATCATCAAAGGTTGTTGGCGATCTGGCGCTGCACCTGGCTGCGGTCAAGGCTGACCCGGCAGACTTCGAGGCTAACCCGCAGAAATACGACATCCCTGATTCGGTAGTTGGTTTCATGGCCGGTGAACTGGGAGACCTTCCCGGTGGATGGCCAGAGCCGTTCCGCTCCAAGGTGCTCGAGGGGCGAACAGTAAACATCGAAGTAGGCGAGCTTTCCGAGGCAGATCAGAACGCCCTCGACGGTAGTTCAGAACAGCGGAGAGCCACGCTCAATCGACTGCTGTTCCCGACTCCGACCAACGCCTATGAGCAGACGCGCGAACAGTACGGCGACCTCTCCGTGCTCAAGTCTCTCGAGTACCTCTACGGTCTCGAACAGGATGTCGAGCACGTCGTTGAGATTGCTCCGGGCATCCGTCTGTACGTTGAGCTTGAGGCGATTGGCGCTGCCGACGACAAGGGCATTCGAACGGTGATGACTACCCTCAACGGCCAGCTTCGCCCCGTCTTCGTGCGCGATCGTTCCATCAAGGTTGAAACTCGTTCGGCCGAAAGGGCTGATGTCACTCAGCCCGGCCATGTACCTGCGCCCTTCTCGGGCGTCGTTTCGCTCAAGGTTGAGGTCGGTGCAACCGTAGCCGCGGGTGAGCCGGTGGCATCCATCGAGGCTATGAAGATGGAGGCGGCGATTACTTCTTCGATTACAGGACGCGTTGAACGTGTGGCTATCGGGTCTACCCAGCAGGTCGAAGCTGGGGACCTCTTGGTGGTCGTCACGCCCATTGCTGAGGCGTGATTACGCGGTAGGCTGTAACCGACTTACCTCCTAGTAAACCTAAGGAATCGCACCGTGGCAGAGCCCAAGAAGAAGACGTCGCCCCGCACAAAGGGTTCTTCAACCTCGCAGCCACAAGCGACAGATTCAGTGCTGGAAAGTGCTTTAGAAAACGCGCCAGAGGATGTTGTCGTCGCCCCTGAGGTGCTTATCCTCGAAGAAATTAAAGACTCGCTCTTCGTTGAGCCAACCGGCGAAATCGCTGAAGAAAAAATTTCGACTTCGGAAATCGTGATTCCCACGTCCACCGGCGAGACAGCTGTTCTCGTGAGCGAAGATGTTCCCGAGACAGTTATCGAGTCGATGCCTACCCGACGAGGTCGTGCTCGTGGCGAGGCGTCGTCGACTCCCGAGCCCGTTTCGATGCTTACGCCGGACCGAATTCTTGAGCCGCCGAAAAGGCGTCCAGCGCCGGAATCTGGTTTCAACCGCTTCTTGTATTACCTGACGTTCACTCTTGTCAATACCGGTGACCCCGCCTCGGTTCGTCACCGAAAGGCGGTTGACGCCGCAATAGGTGCCCGACTCCCAGGTGAGGCAAAGTTCATCCCCGTTCTGACGCGTAAAGGTGGCGTAGGTAAGACCACCACCACCACATTGCTCGGTATGGCTTTGGCACGCGTTCGCGAAGATCGTGTCATTGCGATTGACGCCAACCCCGACCGCGGAACTCTTGCCGAGCGTTTCATTCGCACAACCGAGAAGACTGTGCGTGATGTCGTGAACAAGGCGGCGTCGATTCGCTCATTCTCAGATTTCTCGGAATATGTATCGCGCGACAAGAGCCGTCTCGATGTGTTGGCTTCAGATACCGATCCGTTTCTCTCGGAAGCATTCGACGAGTCCGACTACAACGTTGTCGCGAACCTTGTCGACAAGTACTACTCCGTCGTTTTGACCGACTGCGGTACCGGAATCGTGCACTCGGTGATGAAGGCGACACTAGACCGGGCCGATGGTCTGGTCATTGTCTCGGGTGGATCGTTCGACGAGGCCCGTCTGGCCGCTGAGACTCTAACCTGGCTCGAATCCAATGGCTACAAGCACCTCGTTCGAGGCGCCATAGTGGCACTGAACACAGCTACGCAGGGCACAAACCTGGTAAACGTTGACGAGATTGAATCTCACTTCCGTTCACGTGTTCGGGAAATTGTTCGAATTCCCTATGACCCCACCCTGGCCGCTGGCTCGTACATTGACTTCGACAAGCTGCGTCCGCTGACTCAGGAGTCTGCTCGCACTCTCGCGGCTCTTGTCGTCGAGGGCATCGCCGAACACCAGTAGTTCGGCCGGCACGTACATTCATGGCAGAGCGCTCTATTCGAATATTTGGTGACCCCGTCTTGACGTCGCCCACCGATGTGATTGGCGACATCGACGACGGCGTGCGCGCACTCATTGCCGACCTTCTCGACACGGTGTCCCTGCCCGGGCGTGCCGGCGTTGCGGCGACACAGATTGGCGTTGGGCT
>JAHEGZ010000048.1 GCA_024644865.1 Aurantimicrobium sp. | reverse complement strand
TGAGTGCCCTCTTGGATCTGCGGAGCGAGGATGATCTCGGTTCCACCTTCAAGGTCGAGAGCGAGTTTCGGGGTCCACGACTGCTTATCCCAGATGACTCCCCCACCGATGAGCGCGACGAGCGCGGCGGTGATCAGAAGAAGCCACGTCAACGCGCGAACGGCGCGACGGGCGGTGCTTTGTGTGGACACGAGAAACGAACTCCGAAGGGGTTACTTGGCGGCGGACTTGGCTGCAGGCTTTTTGGCTGCAGGCTTCTTTGCTGCGGAGGCGGTCTTTTCGACAACCGGCTTTTCGACGATCGACGCGACCGACTGACGGTGCATACGGAGAACAGTTCCCGGAGTCGACTCGATGACAATCTCGTTCTCGTCGTCGTCAACCGAGACGACGGTGCCGAAGATGCCGGCGGTCGTCATGACCTGTGCACCCTTGGTGACCTTGTTGTTGAGCTCTTCACGTGCCTGCTTCTGCTTGCGCGAGTTGCGGATCATGAAGACGACCATGACGATGATGATGGCGTACATACCAAGGGAAAGCGGATCCATTGGGGGACCTTTCAATGAGGGAAGACAACTCTCCCATCATAGACCGCTGGGGTTAGCCCTCCCGAGCATTGAATAAGCCTGAGCCGTAGCCACTCGACCTCGTTGAGTTCGCGCGACAAGACCGACCCGAACGAGATACGGCTCGACGACGGATTCGATCGTGTCCTTCTCTTCGCCGACAGCGGAAGCCAGAGTGGAGACGCCGACGGGGCCTCCCCCAAACGAATCAATGAGCGACACGAGGACGGCGCGGTCGAGCCGGTCAAGGCCATGTTCGTCGATGTCGAACACGCGTAATGCCTCGCGGACGGCAGTTTCGGTTCCCTCTGCGGCATGCACAACGAGATAGTCACGGACGCGACGAAGCAGTCGATTAGCAATACGTGGAGTTCCTCGAGAACGGCGACTCAATTCGACAATTCCCGCGCCGTCTAGTTCGATTCCGAGCAGCGACGCGCTACGAGTAATGATTCGCGCGATCTCATCGGGTTCGTAGTACTCGAGGTGAGCCGTAAATCCGAAACGATCGCGAAGTGGCGCAGGCAGCATGCCAGAGCGCGTGGTCGCGCCGACGAGAGTAAATGGAGCGATATCCAATGGAACTGTCGTCGCTCCAGGCCCCTTCCCGACGACGATGTCAATGCGATAGTCCTCCATGGCCAGATACAACATCTCTTCGACCGAACGGTGAAGTCGGTGGATCTCGTCGATAAACAGCGTGTCACCGGTCTGCAGGGAGGACAGAATCGCAGCGAGATCGCCCGTGTGCTTGATACCGGGACCACTGGCGAGCCGTAACGGGCTGTTTGCCGCGTGCGCAACGATCATCGCCAAAGTGGTTTTGCCGAGCCCAGGAGGCCCTGCGAGAAGGATGTGATCGGGCGAACGAGACTCCATGCGTGCCGCGTCAAGCAACACTGACAACTGAGTTCGAACCTTTTCCTGTCCAACGAAATCGTCCAGACTGTCGGGTCGAAGAGCGCCCTCGAAAACGAGATCGTCGGGTGATTCGTCCGTCACGAGCGCGCGCCCAACGTTGCGAGAGCGACACGAATCCGGTCAGACAAGGACGCCTCGGGATGATCGCGGACGACGTCACGAGCCGTTTCGGTCGCAGCGGCAACCGCCCAGCCCAGCCCGGTGAGGGCCGCGGTGAGGTCAGTAACGTCGCTTCCACCCGACTGCGGCATTTTGCCGGTCAAACTGACGATGATGAGAGAAGCAGTCTTTTGACCGATTCCAGGAACGCTCTTGAAGCGCGAGTCGTCGCCCGCAGTCACTGCTGCATCGATTTCATCGTTTGACAGCGTGGACAACACAGCAAGCGCTGTCTTGGGGCCGACGCCAGTTACGCCACGCAACAGCTGGAAAAGTTCTTTTGACGCAGGGTCGAGAAACCCGAACAGCAACCATTCGTCTTCACGCGGGATGAGCACAGTGTGCAGGAACGCGTCGGCTCCTGGTTGGAGCGAACCAGCAACGTCGCGCGGAACGAAGATTTCGTAACCGACGCCACTCGTCTCGATAACAACCGTGGATACTCCAACGCTCGTTACCGTCCCTCGAACGGTTGCCAACATGGCTTCAGCCTAGGAGCGACCCTTGTCCAGAGCCGCTCGCCACGCGCGTTGAGCAGGAGTTTCAGTCGTACTGACCACAGAGCCGCGCCACGCGTGACAGATTGCGAGGGCAAGAGCATCTGCCGCATCGGCAGGCTTTGGCAGTTCCTTCAACCCAAGAATCGTCGCGACCATTGCCGTCACTTGCTTCTTGTCAGCACGCCCGTACCCCGTCACAGCAGCCTTGACCTCACTCGGAGTATGCAACGCAACAGCGATTCCTCGCTCTGCGGCAAGCAACAGTGCGATTCCCGCGACTTGAGCGGTACCCATCACGGACCGGACATTGTGCTGTGCGAACACTCGCTCAATCGCGACGACGTCAGGTTTGATGCGATCGATCACCGCCGCCAATTCGTCGCGGATGATGAGTAGGCGCTTCTCCAAATCGAGCCCTGCGTCCGAGCGAACTACTCCCACGTCGAGGAACGTGACCTTTCGCGCGGCGCCCGCTTCGACGACACCGAACCCACAGCGTGTGAGACCGGGGTCGACGCCGAGGACGCGCACGGTCTATTCGTCCGCGTCGAGTTCGGCTTGGACGTCTGCTGGGATTGAGAAGTTGGCGTAGACGTTCTGCACGTCATCGAGGTCCTCAAGAGCATCAATCAGCGCGAAAACCTTGCGTGCGGCTGCAGCGTCGACATCAATCGAGAGGTTCGGGACGAACTCGGCGTCGGCGCTGTCGTAGTCGAGTCCGGCCTCCTGCAACGCAGTGCGTGCCGCGACGAGGCTGGTCGGCTCGGTGATGACCTCGAACCCACCGCCCTGATCGACGACTTCTTCAGCACCGGCATCGAGCACGGCCATGAGAATGTCGTCCTCGGTCACCCCGTCAACCTTGGTGATCGAGATGACTCCCTTGCGGGCAAAGTTGTAGGCGACTGACCCCGGGTCTGCCATCGCTCCCCCGTTGCGCGACATCGCCGTGCGAACCTCGGCAGCAGCGCGATTCTTGTTGTCCGTCAGACATTCGATCAGCAGTGCAACTCCGTTGGGACCATAGCCTTCGTACATGATCGTCTGGTAGTCGACGGCGTCGCCCGACAATCCCGCTCCACGCTTGACGGCTCGGTCAATGTTGTCGTTGGGAACACTCGTCTTCTTCGCCTTGTAAATCGCATCGACGAGAGTCGGGTTTCCTGCGAGGTCGGCACCGCCGGCGCGGGCCGCGACCTCGATGTTCTTGATCAGCTTCGCGAACGACTTTGCACGCTTGGCGTCAATTGCCGCCTTCTTGTGCTTGGTCGTTGCCCATTTGGAGTGTCCGGACATGTAGTTCCCTTACGTTTACTGTTCGATGTTACCTAAGTGACGGGACAACAACCGTTCGAACCCACCAGTCGTGAACGCGCAGTTCGTTCGAGACCTCGGGGTGGAACGAGATTCCGACTATGTTTCCGTGACGAACCCCGACGATTTCACCCGTGGGAAGTGTCGCAATAACCTCGGTAGATCCGGCGTCACGAACAATCGGCGCTCGAATGAAGGATGACCGAATCGGAGCGCCACCGATTGCGGGCATATCGATTGTGGTCTCGAACGAATCGACCTGGCTGCCGAAAGCGTTGCGTTCGACGGTGACGTCCAACCCGCCGAAAGTCTGCTGATCGTCGAGTCCACCGGTGACCCGGTCCGCCAAGAGAATCAGCCCGGCGCACGTGCCGAGCACAGGAAGTCCCCGCTGAATTGCGGCTACCAATGCGTCACGCACACCGAAAATGCGCGTCAGTTTATCGATAACACTCGACTCGCCACCGGGGATGATGAGAGCGTCGACCTCAGCGAGTTGTTCCGCGTTGCGCACCTGCCGATGGGCAATGCCTAATTCGGCAAGCACACCTTCATGTTCGCGAACGTCACCCTGAAGGGCAAGAACGCCGACGAGCGGGCTGTTACCAGCCACGCTCGGAGAGGCGGTGCGGTGCAGGGAGGTCGTTCACGTTGATTCCGACCATCGCTTCACCCAGTCCACGCGACACCTCGGCGATGACCTTCGCATCTGTGTATGCGGCGGTCGCCTTGACGATCGCCTTTGCACGTTCGACGGGGTTTCCCGACTTGAAGACTCCCGAGCCAACGAAGACACCGTCAGCTCCCAGTTGCATCATCATCGCGGCGTCGGCGGGAGTCGCAACTCCACCGGCAACAAAGAGGACGACGGGAAGCTTGCCGTTTTCCGACACCCACTTGACGAGTTCGTACGGTGCCTGAAGTTCCTTGGCGGCGACAAACAACTCGTCAGCGTTCTTCGCGGCGAGAGCAGCGATTTCTGACTTGATGGTGCGGATGTGCTTGGTTGCTTCCGAAACGTCGCCGGTGCCGGCCTCGCCCTTTGAGCGAATCATCGCTGCGCCCTCGGTGATGCGACGCAGCGCCTCGCCAAGGTTGGTTGCGCCACACACGAACGGAACTGTGAAGTTGCTCTTGTCGATGTGGTTGACGTAGTCGGCTGGCGAGAGAACTTCGGACTCATCGATGTAGTCGACTTCGAGAGCCTCAAGAACCTGTGCCTCGACGAAGTGTCCGATGCGCGCCTTGGCCATAACGGGAATCTTGACCTCGCGCTTGATCGCGTCAATGAGGTCGGGGTCACTCATACGAGCAACGCCACCCTGTGCACGAATGTCAGCGGGAACGCGCTCGAGCGCCATGACAGCAACCGCTCCGGCGTCCTCGGCAATTCGCGCCTGTTCGGGGGTTACGACGTCCATGATGACGCCGCCCTTGAGCATGTCAGCGAGACCGCTCTTGATTCGCAATGTTCCGACGGTGTTTTCCGCCATATCTATCACTCCTTGTGCAGTGTCCTCGCGGGACGTTCTTCAAGTTTAGGACTCTGTTGGCCAGTGTTTCGCCAGCAGTTCCCTCACCTCGCCGAGAAGGCGGGGCATCGCTTTGGTTTGCGCAATAATCGGGAAGAAATTTGCATCATTTCGCCATCGCGGAACGATGTGTTGGTGCAGGTGCTCAGCGATGCCGGCCCCGGCAACTTCGCCCTGATTCATACCCAGGTTGAAACCTACACAGCCGGTCGCCTCGGTGAGAACTCGCATTGCGATTTGTGACAGCAGCCCGATCTCGGCGACCTCCTCGGCAGTTGCGAGGTCGTACGTCGCAACGTGTCGATACGGGCACACCATGATGTGACCGGAGTTGTACGGGTACAAGTTCATGATCACGTACGCGGTCGTCCCGCGTGCGACGATCAGCCCCTCTTCGTCTTCACGAGTTGGAGCAACACAGAACGGACAACCCGTGTCGCCTGTCTCCTTGTTCAGGTAGACCATGCGGTGCGGAGTCCACAATCGACCCATGCCGTCGGAATCACCCGGGAACAGAGCGCTCGACTCGGCGTCGACCATTAGATGTCCTGGCTGCGACGCTCGATGATGTCAGTGATGCGCGCGATCGCGTCGGCAATCGGAACGCCGTTGACCTGTTCACCGTTGCGGAAGCGGAAGCTGACAGCACCGTTGGCTCGATCCTCTTCGCCAGCGATGACGATATAGGGAACCTTTGCCATGGTGTGGTTGCGAATCTTTTTCTGCATTCGGTCATCCGACGCATCCAGTTCGGCACGAATGCCGGCCTTTTTCATCTGAGCAACGACGTCACCGAGATAGTCAGCGTATTCCTCCGCCACGGGCACCGCGACGACTTGCTGGGGTGCAAGCCAGACAGGGAAGGCGCCGGCGTAGTGCTCGAGCAGGACGCCAAAGAAACGCTCGACCGATCCGAACAGTGCGCGGTGAATCATGACGGGGCGCTGACGCGAGCCATCAGAAGCGGTGTACTCGAGACCGAAGCGCTCGGGCAGGTTGAAGTCCAACTGAATAGTCGACATCTGCCATGTGCGGCCGATGGCGTCGCGCGCCTGGACTGAGATCTTCGGTCCATAGAACGCCGCCCCGCCCGGATCAGGCACAAGCGTCAGACCCGAATCCGTCGCAACCTTCTCCAGGGTCTTCGTTGCGGTGTCCCACAACTCGTCAGAGCCAACGAACTTGTCAGAACCGTCGCGAGTTGACAACTCGAGATAGAAATCGTTGAGACCGTAGTCACGCAGCAGCGACAAGACGAAGTCCAGAACCTTGGTCAGTTCCTCTTCCATCTTGTCTGGCGTCGTGAAGATGTGCGCATCGTCCTGCGTCATTCCGCGGACGCGGGTCAAACCGTGGACAACACCTGACTTTTCGTAGCGATAGACCGACCCGAACTCAAACAGGCGCATCGGCAGATCGCGATACGAACGCCCCTGCGAACGATAAATCAGGATGTGGAACGGGCAGTTCATCGGCTTGAGGTAATAGTCGGTTCCCTGTCGAGTGACTTCGCCCGCATCGTTGCGAATCTCGTCGAGGTGCATCGGGGGGAACATTCCGTCCTTGTACCAACCAAGGTGACCCGACGCTTCGAACAGGTTCTGCTTGGTGATGTGGGGCGTGTAGACGAAGTCGTAGCCGCCCTCTTCGTGACGTTGACGCGAGTAGTCCTCCATCGCGCGACGGATGATTCCGCCTTTGGGGTGGAAGACAGCGAGACCGGAACCGATTTCGTCGGGGAACGAGAACAGATCAAGTTCAGCCCCGAGTCGGCGGTGGTCACGCTTTGCAGCCTCTTCGAGTCGCTCGGTGTAATCCCGCAGCTCCTGCTTATTCGGCCAACCCGTTCCGTAGATGCGCTGCAGCGACGGGTTCTTTTCTGAGCCACGCCAATACGCGGCCGCCGAACGCATGAGCTTGTATCCCTCGCCAATCATGCGCGTGTTCGGCAAGTGAGGGCCTCGGCACAAGTCCTTCCAGACAGTTTCGCCCGTCTTAGGGTCGACGTTGTCATACATCGTCAATTCGCTGCCGCCGACCTCAACGTTCTCGTTGTCGTCGCCGGTGTTACCACCCTTGAGGCCGATCAGTTCGAGTTTGAAGGGTTCAGCGGCAAGTTCCGCGCGGGCCTCGTCGTCGGTGACGACTCTGCGCATGAAGCGCTGTCCCTCGCGGACGATACGACCCATTTCCTTTTCGAGCGCAGACAAGTCTTCGGGAGTGAAGGGGTTCTCGACCTTGAAGTCGTAATAGAAACCATCAGTGACAGGAGGGCCGATACCGAGTTGGGCTTCGGGATTGAGCCGTTGAACCGCCTGGGCAAGGACGTGCGCCGTGGAGTGGCGAAGAATGTTGAGGCCGTCAGGGCTGGAGAGTTCAATGCCTTCGACGACGTCATCGACTTGTGCCTGGTGGGCGAGATCGCGCAATTCACCGTTGACACGCATCGCGACAATCGAGCGGTCGCTGAACAACTCGAACCCGGTGTTCGGAACGGTGAGCGTCAGGCTCTCAGTCACAATGGTCTCCTCTTGGTAACGCTCTGCCCAAGTTTAGCCAAAGAGCAACCGCCAGATGAGCGAGCGTTCGGATTGGGATCGAACCAGCGTTTGAGCCCAGTGGGCTCAAACGACGTCACGTATTCGACAGATTGTTGAGTGGGCGATACTGGGATCGAACCAGTGACCTCTTCCGTGTCAGGGAAGCGCGCTACCGCTGCGCCAATCGCCCAAGGCTTATGAAGTTGTGGAGGTGGCGACGGGATTTGAACCCGTGTGGACGGCTTTGCAGGCCGCTGCCTCGCCTCTCGGCCACGCCACCATGTGGATTGTGCCCAAAGGCTTTTCCGAGCGGATGACGAGATTCGAACTCGCGACCCTAACCTTGGCAAGGTTATGCGCTACCACTGCGCCACATCCGCATGTTGTCTCGCGACAACG
>JAHEGZ010000032.1 GCA_024644865.1 Aurantimicrobium sp. | reverse complement strand
ACTTCACCGGTGGTCTCGACCTGGCCGACGTGACCGGGCACCTCACCGCTGAAGGTTTGCATCTCGTTCCCGAGGGTGGCATCGACCCGTGGGGCGTGCAGTCGGCTCCGGTGTCAAAGCCAGTGATTGTTGCCGCAAACGGCATCTGCCTCACCCTGGGGATTGAGCTCATCTTGGCCGCCGACATTGCGGTGGCCGCCGATGACACCTCGTTCGCTCAACTCGAGGTCAGCCGCGCGATTCTGCCCTTCGGCGGAGCAACCCTGCGCTTTGCCGCTCGCTGCGGTTGGGGCAACGCCATGCGCTGGATTCTCACCGGCGAGCGCTTTGATGCCGCTGAAGCTCTGCGCATCGGGCTCGTACAAGAGGTCGTACCTGCTGGCACTCACGTCGAGCGAGCCCTCCAAATCGCCGAAACCATTGCCGCTGCGGCACCGCTGGCCGTGCAGGCAACTCTGGCCAACGCACGCCTTGCACTTTCGTCGCAAGAGCAAGCTGCCGCCGCGCTACAACCCGAGCTGATGCGCCTGCTGGGCTCGAACGACGCCAAGCGAGGAATGCAGGCGTTCATGACTCGCACCGAGGCTCGGTACGAAGGAAACTAGGCCTTCTTCGCTGCCTTTTTCATCGACTTCTGTAACGTGATGGTGCCGATCGATCGGCCAAACTTGAAGCCGACCCGACCCATGCGCCCGACCTCTTTGAAGCCGAAGTCTTCATGCAGTTTGACCGAGGCTTCAGCACCAGAGTCTGCAATGACCGCAATCATCTCTCGGTAACCGGCCTGCTGGCATCGGTCGACGAGAGCTCCGAGCAGATCACGACCAAGTCCCTTGCCCGTGGATGCCGCACGCAGGTAAATCGAGTTCTCCACCGTGTATCGGAATGCGCTCTTTTGGCGCCACGGCTGCACCAGCGCGTAGCCGATGATTTGGCCAGAGGGCGTCTCGGCCACCAACACGGGATAGCCGTGCTTGGTCAGGTGCGCGAACTTGCTCTTCCACTCCCGCAGAGTCATCGCCTTCTCGTCGAAAGTGACCACCGAGTTCAGAACGTAGTGGTTGTAGATTTCACGAATGTCGGGAAGGTCGGCCGGGGATGCATCGCGAATTGCGTAGCTAAACGGTGCCTCGGGCGCTGGCTGCTTGCGAAGGTGCGGCGGCAGAACGCGGGCCTTTTGATATTCCTCGGGAAGCACGTTCTACATCCTATGAGCGCGGCACCAGAAAATCTCAGGGCATCTCAAACAGCGTCGGTACCGAGGCCGGCAATGACCAGTCGATCGGGTCAGCGCCCTGAGAAACTAGCGCCGCATTCGCCTTGCTGAACGGCTTCGAACCGAAGAATCCGCGATGTGCCGAGAGCGGGCTCGGATGCACGCTCACCACCTTGGGAATATCCCGAAGTTGCGCGCCCAGTGCCGCGGCATCATTGCCCCAGAGAATCGCCACGAGCGGGCCGCCCCGACCGGCGAGTTCGCGAACCAGCTCGAGCGTCACCTCTTCCCACCCGGTCTTGCGCAGTGAGCCTGGCTCGCCTTCATTGACAACGAGCACCCGGTTGAGCAAGAGCACCCCGCGCTGTGCCCAGACGCTCAGGTCTGCATTGTCAGGTTCCGCCGCCCCCACATCGCTGCGTAGCTCTCGAAAAATGTTGCGCAGACTGGCCGGAATTGCTACCTGCGCATCACCCGAAAAAGCCAGCCCGACGGCATTACCTGCGGTGGGGTACGGGTCTTGTCCGACGATGAGCACGCGCACGTCAGACAGCCGTTGGCGCAGGGCACGCAAGACATTGTCGTCGTCAGGAAGGGTGCGCGCTCCGGTCGCCCGGGCCGCCAAAACCGCGTCGGCGGCGCGCTGAAGAGCGTCTCGCGAACGCTCGAGGGCGGGCATCCACGAGGGGTCAACCCCGCGAAGCCACAGGTCAGTGAGCGTCGATGTCGTGGCGGTCATGATCGGGATGCTTCGCGTCGTGTTCGACCCGGCGCTTGTGCATGGTCTGGATGCGCTCGCCTAGGTACGACACGACGGTACCGGTCGTCGCGCCCACGATGACGATTCCGCCGAGCATCAAGAGCGAGGCGTAGACCCGACCGGCTATCGTGACCGGAATCATGTCGCCGTAGCCCACTGTCGAGATAGTCTCCATGGCCCACCAGACTGAGTCGCCGTAACTGGTGATGGATGCGCCCTGCGCGTTGCGCTCCGCGAGATACACCATGAGTGACATGACGTAGATGTACATGACTGCGAACGAGGCCATGTAGGCAACGACGCGGGCACGCAACGACGAGCCATTGCGCCCGCGGAAAACTCGGAGGCGGGCCAGGTACATCAACAGCAAAAAGGGTCGGGCAAACGGAATCAAAAGCGAGACAAAGTCGATGAGGTTGTGACGAAAGAATGACTTCTTGTTTTCACTGAGGGTGAAGCGTGCGCTGTAGTCGATCCAAAAGGCCGCCCACACGAACAGGATGATTCCGATGAGCACTTTCTCGATGGGTGCAAAGAACTTGAGGTCGTCGAGAACGAGGATCGAAAAACTCAGAATAAACAGAAACGACAGGATGATCATCGGAACGGTCGTGTATCGCTCCCAGGCGATTTCCCGTTCGCTGCGCTCCCCGCGTGAAAATATGCCATCCGAGAAGTCGTGCTCGGGCCTGTTCGAGTTCATGGCTCTAGGCTAGCCAATCCGGGATTCGACGGGGACTGTTACGAGCCGGAACGTTTTGTTACCGGTTGTGACGGCGGAGATTGAAGGTGCTCGGTCGCCCGACTTACAGTCAAGCAATCGTCATTTTTGTCAACCAAGGAGCCTTCGATGAGCAACGACCCCGCAAACTGGAAATTTGAAACCAAGCAGGTCCACAGCGGCGCTGCACCCGACCCCGTTACCAACGCGCGTGCCACGCCGATCTACCAGACGACCTCGTACGTCTTCAACAGCGCAGAGCACGCCAAGAACCTCTTCGCTCTGGCAGAGTTCGGCAACATCTACACCCGCATTATGAACCCGACTCAGGAAGTCGTTGAGCAGCGCGTCGCCGCTCTCGAGGGTGGAACCGCTGCCCTCCTGCTGTCTTCGGGTCAGGCTGCCGAAACGTTCGCTGTTCTGAACATTGCTCAGGCAGGTGACCACATCGTCTCCTCGAGCTCGATCTACGGTGGTACCTACAACCTGTTCAAGTACACGCTCGCCAAGCTCGGCATCGAGACCACGTTCGTCGAGAACCAGGATGACGCCGACGAGTGGCGCCGCGCCGTTCGTCCGAACACCAAGCTGTTCTTCGCCGAGACCATCGGTAACCCGCGTGTGAACGTGCTCGACATCAAGCTGGTTTCGGATGTCGCACACGAGAACGGTGTTCCGCTGATCGTCGACAACACGATTGCCACCCCGTACCTCATCCGTCCGTTCGAGCACGGTGCAGACATCATCGTTCACTCGGCCACCAAGTTCCTCGGCGGACACGGAACCGTCATCGGCGGTGTCATCGTCGATGGTGGAAAGTTCGAATGGTCGAAGAACGTCGAGAAGTTCCCCGGCCTGACCGAGCCCGACCCTTCGTACCACGGTGCCTCGTACACCACGGTTCTGGGCGACGCGATTGCTTACATCATCAAGGCCCGCGTGCAGCTGCTTCGCGACCTCGGCTCGTCGATCGCGCCGGCAAGCGCCTGGCAGATCATTCAGGGCATCGAGACGCTCAGCCTGCGCATCGAGCGTCACGTTGAGAACGCCAAGAAGGTCGCTGAGTGGCTCGAGGCTCACCCGCAGGTCGAGTCGGTCAACTACGCAAGCTTGAAGTCGAGCCCCTGGTACACGAACGCCAACAAGTACGCCCCCAAGGGTGTCGGCGCCATCGTGTCCTTCGAGATCAAGGGTGGCGTAGAAGCCGGCAAGAAGTTCGTTGACGGCCTGTCGCTGTTCAGCCACCTCGCCAACATCGGTGACGTTCGCTCGCTGGTCATCCACCCAGCATCGACCACGCACTCGCAGCTGACCCCCGAGCAGCAGCTGACCACCGGAGTTACCCCCGGTCTGGTTCGCCTCTCGGTCGGAATCGAAAACGTCGATGACCTCATCGCCGACCTCGAGACCGGATTGGCTGCAGCCGCCAAGTAAGTTCACCCAGACCGGTGCCGACCCCCTGAACACAGAGGGTCGGCACCACTGGTTTAAGCTGGAGTGACCATGGAGTGGCAAACATCCGGAGACACCGAGCCGTCGGCATTCGTGACCGACGAGCAGTTGCGCGCGCTCGCGGGCAAACCTCCGGCTACTGGCGCTTGGCGCGACGGCGATTATGTGGGCAACCGTCAGTTTGCCAACCTGGGCCCCATGGACTTCGAAAGCGGCGGCTCACTGCCGCACGTTCGACTCGCCTACGAGACCTGGGGCGAGCTCAACGAGCAGCGCGACAATGCGGTTCTCATCCTGCACGCGCTGACCGGTGACTCTCACGTCATCGGCGAATCCGGACGCGGCCACGTGACCGCCGGATGGTGGGACGAGGTCGTCGGCCCCGGCAAAGCAGTAGACACAAATAAGTACTTCGTGGTGGCTCCGAACGTGCTCGGTGGTTGCCAGGGCAGCACCGGTCCTGCATCCCTTGCCCCCGACGGTTACGAGTGGGGTTCGCGCTTTCCGTACACGACCATTCGCGATCAGGTAGCAGCGCAGGTCAAGCTCAGTGACTTCCTCGGCATTGAGGTCTGGAACGCCGTGATCGGCGGCTCCATGGGCGCAATGCATTCGCTCGAGTGGGGTATCGCCTATCCGCAACGCGCCCAGCGCCTTGCGGTCATTGCTGCGCCCGCGGCAACCAGCGCCGACGAAATCGCGCTGAACACCGTGCAAATCGAAGCCATCAAGATGGACCCGCTCTGGCGAGACGGGCAGTACTACGAGGCAAACGACGGAGACGGCCCGCACCACGGTCTGGCGCTGGCGCGTCGCATTTCGTTCCAGAACTTCCGGACGCCCGCCGAGCTCAACGACCGATTCGACCGTTCTTCGCAAAGCGACATCAGTCCGCTTGGCAAGGGTGGGCGCTTCGCCGTTGCCAGCTACCTCGACTTCCACGGCAACAAGTTCACTCGTCGCTTCGATGCGAACAGCTACATCACGCTCATTGAAGCGATGAACTCTCACGATGTCGGTCGCGACCGTGGTGGAATCGATGCTGCCCTCGCGACGATCACAGTACCCACACTGGTCTTGGGCATCGACAGCGATCGGTTCTTCCCTTACGTCGGTCAAGAGCGTATCGCCGCTGCCGTACCGGGAAACCTCGACGGCGATGTGCCATTCACGCTGCACTCCGACTTCGGACACGACGCGTTCCTCATCGAGAGCGAGATCGTCGGGGCTCAGCTCGCCCGACTGCTCGCCGCCTCGGCCTAAGGTCGGCGCCGCCAGCTAGGTGTTGCGTCGCTTTCGAGCGACGAGCGCGAAAGCGTAGGCAAAGAGCACGACCTCCGAGAGGTTGCGCAGGGTGAGCAAGGTCAGGGCCAACGGCTTGACGTCGAGCACGTCGTCGTACATCCACGGGTAAATCATCTGAGTGAGCAAGGTCGAAGCCAGGGCGAGGACCGCGAGCGGAATGAAACGGGTGCGGTCGATGATGAGCCCGAGCAGAATCGGCGGGATGAGCCAGCAGTAGTACTGCGGTGACCCCACCTTGTTGAATGCGATGAGGGCCATCACGAAAGCCAACGATACGGCCGGAAGATAGACCATGCCTGAGCGCGCGTGACGAACGCGCCACAGCGCTACAGCCGCGGTGGCGACAACCGCGAGTGCCATGATCACGGTCATCGCTTGGGCAACCGTTGAGACCCCGAGGCCACTGACTTGATAGGTGAGCAGATCCTTATCGAAATAAATCTGCGAGTTGGGGTCACCTATCGCAGCGAACCACAGATACACAGTGGCCGCGGGCGACTCAATCTGTAGACCGCGCGATCCCTGAAATCCCAAGAAGCTAAGTAGGTTTGCCCCGGCACCCAACAACAGACCGACGACGATTGTGACGGCCGAGAACATCACCGCACCGAGGGCCACGCTCCAGCGACGCCGAAGCAGAATCACTGCCGCCCCCACGATGGCAGCGGGCCACACTTTGATCCACGCACCCACTGCGAGCAGAACTCCGGCGAGCGCGGGCCGGGTCAGCAGAAACAGCATCCCCAAGATAGTGATGGGCGTGACAACCGAGTCAATGCGGCCGAGCGAAACCGGGCCGAGGGCCAGCAACGCCAGGGTCCACCACCACGCGGCAAGCGGTCTGGCGCTAGGAACTCGGGCGGCGCGAACGAGAAAAAAGAACCCGACCAGATCAAGAATCGTGACCATGATCAGCCACGAGATGACGTAGTGACCCATGCCAGCGATACTCGGAAGCGCGATCGGAACAAGGGCAACGAGCGGGTACACCCAAGGTGCGTTGATGCCGACGATGAACTGACCGCTCAGAATGCCGTCAACCCAAAACGGATAGACGCCCGAGACGTCACCGAGAGAGCCGGGCCCCACGACCATCCCCATCCAGATCAGCCAGATGTGAACAGCGATAAACGCACCCCACAGCGTGGCCGGGTGATTCCACCAGCGCAGTGTCGAAAGGCGCGCAGTCGTGCTCACAAAATCTCCGCTACCGCCGCGCTGATGGACGCGGCGACGTCGAGAGCGACCAGGGGCCCGCCACCCGATGCGTGAGATCCTGCCAAGGCGTGCAGGAGTGCGGCCGTCGCGGCCAGAGAACCCATAACTGCCTCGTCGTCGCCAATCGCCTGTGCGTGGGTAGCGACCAGGGCCCCCAGGATTCCGCCGAGCACATCGCCGGTACCCGCGGTTGCCATCCACGTTGTCGACGCCGGAACAACGGCGTGAAAACGGTTGTCACGTTCGTCGGCCTCCGAAACGATGTGCGTGACATTGCCCTTGAGCAGCACAGTCACACCCCAGGTGTCGGCCGCCTCGCATGCCCAGCGCGCTGGATTCTTGGCGACATCCGATGCGCCCACCGCGACTCCGTGCTCAGACAGGAGTCGTGCCAGCTCGTTGTGGTGGGGAGTGATGACTGTCGGTCCGGTAACGTCTGCAACTCGAGCGAGAGCTCCGGCATCCAGCACGACCGGAAGGCCGCTTGTAAGCGCCAGCGAGATTTCTTCGGCACGCGTCGCATCAAGCGCTGCGGGATCAATTCCAGAACCGACGAGGTAGGCATCGACACGACCAGCGACCGTGACCACCTCGGGTCGGCGCTCAAGAACGAGACGAGTGGACTCTGCCGGACCGCGGTACCGCAGCATTCCCACGCCAGTTCGAGCGGCCGCTTCGATGCTGAGCACAGCGGCACCGGGGTACTCGGCCGAACCAGTGATTACGCCCAGTACTCCATGCGAATATTTGTCGTCGGTCTCAGCGGGGATTCGAATGAAAGGTGCTGCCGAACGCGCGCCCCACGAGAGGGGTTCGACTATCGACGACATGTTGTCAACGATAGTTTGTTTGCATGACGACACCCACCCTGTTCAGCCCGCTCACCATTCGCGAAGTCACCTTTCGAAACCGTGCGTGGGTTCCACCAATGTGTCAGTACTCCTGCCTCGCCGCCGATGGGATGCCCACGTCATGGCATCACGTTCACCTGGGCGCAATGGCAGCAGGTGGCGCCGGGCTCATCATCGCCGAAGCAACCGCGGTGACCCCCGAGGGGCGCATTTCCCCGCACGACTGCGGACTCTGGAATGACGCGCAGCGTGACGCATGGAAGCCTATCGTCGAGTTCATTCGCGGGCAGGGTGCTGTCGCTGGCATCCAGCTCGCGCACGCTGGTCGCAAGGCCTCCATCTGGCCCGACTGGGGCTCGGACGGCAAGACCGGCACCCAGCCGGTCAACGAGGGCGGATGGCAAACCATCGCCCCGTCGGCCATTGAGTTTCCGGGGTATCTGCCACCGCGCGAAATGACCGAGGCAGATATCGTCGAGGTCACCACGTCTTTCGTGTTGGCCGCTCGCCGAGCCGTCGACGCAGGCTTTCAGGTTCTTGAGATTCACGCCGCGCACGGCTACCTGCTGCACGAGTTCCTCTCTCCGCTGAGCAACCTGCGTGACGACCAGTACGGAGGCGCTCTCGAGAATCGCGCCCGGCTGCTCGTCGATATCGTCGAGAAGGTTCGCGCTGAAGTGGGCGAAAAGACCGTGCTATTCGTGCGCTTCTCGGCAACCGACTGGAGCCCCGAAGGTTGGAACGAAGAAGAGTGTGCCGTCGTCGCTGACTGGT
>JAHEGZ010000027.1 GCA_024644865.1 Aurantimicrobium sp. | reverse complement strand
GTGACACTGCGCACTCGCCCTACGGCACTAAAGCAATCGCGGATGTGCGCACCTATGCGCTCGATGTGCTCGACACGCTCGTTGCCCAAGGCGTGAAGATGCTCGTCATCGCCTGCAACACTGCCAGCGCAGCCATGCTGCGGGATGCGCGCGAACGCTACGAGGTTCCCGTTATTGAGGTCATTCAGCCCGCCGTGCGTGGGGCTCTCGCAGCCACCCGTAACAACCGCGTCGGTGTCATCGGAACCAGCGCGACCATCGCCTCGCGCGCCTACGACGACGCTTTTGCCGCCGCCCCGCACCTCGAACTGTTCACGGCCGCCGCCCCGCGATTCGTCGAGTTCGTTGAGGCCGGGCAGACCAGCGGCGAAGGTGTCCTTCGCGTGGCGAAGCAATACCTTGCGCCCCTGATCGAGGCAGATGTCGACACGCTTGTGCTCGGCTGCACGCACTATCCGTTCCTGCGCGGAGCAATTTCGTACGTCATGGGTGACGCCGTTCGCCTGGTCGCCAGTGACAACGAAACCGCAAAAGACGTTTACCGCGAGCTCGTCGAACGCAGGCTCGACCGCGTCGAGTCAACGCCACCCACCTACCGCTACGAGGCCACCGGCACTGACTCGGCCGAGTTCATGCGCCTGGCCAAACTTTTTCTTGGGCCTCAGGTCGAAACGGTGGACTACACGCCCACCGGCGTGATTAACCTGCCGCCCGCGCTTTAGAACTCTCGAACATCCAACCCTAAGGAAATAATGACCGACATCATTCGCGTTGACGGACGCACGCCCCTCGACCTGCGCAAGGTCACCATTGAACGCGGATGGAGCGAGCAGGCCGAAGGCAGTGCGCTGATCTCGTTCGGTCGGACCAAGGTCCTCTGCACGGCTTCGTTCACGAACGGCGTGCCACGCTGGATGGCCGGAAGTGGCAAGGGGTGGGTCACTGCTGAGTACGGCATGCTTCCGCGTTCGACCAACGACCGGATGGACCGTGAGGCGGTCAAGGGCAAGCAGGGTGGTCGCACGCACGAGATTTCACGCCTCATCGGTCGCTCACTGCGCGCGGTGGTCAACACCAAGGCGCTGGGTGAAAACACCATCGTGATCGACTGCGACGTGCTACAGGCCGACGGTGGAACGCGCACTGCAGCCATCACGGGCGCCTACGTGGCCCTGGCCGACGCCATCGAGTGGGGTCGCGAGAATAAGTTCATCGCCGCCAAGGCAGAGCCACTCATCGACTCGGTATCGGCGATCTCGGTCGGGATCATCGACGGCGTTCCCATGCTCGATTTGGAATACCGAGAAGACTCGCGTGCTGAAACCGACATGAATGTCGTGGTTACCGGTCGCGGGCTCTTCGTCGAAGTTCAGGGTACGGCCGAAGGCGCTCCCTTCGACCGGTCCGAGCTCGGTTCCCTGCTCGACTTGGCGGTTGCCGGCACCGACGAACTCGCACGCATTCAGCGGGATATTCTCGGCCGTTCGTAATGACCACCTTCGTTCTGGCTACGCACAACCAACACAAGGTGGACGAGTTTCGCAGCATCTTGGCGCAGGAGGTGTCCGGTTTTGAGCTCGTGACCTACGAGGGGCCTGAACCCGTCGAAGACGGCGATACTTTCGAAGCCAACGCGCTGATTAAGGCTCGAGCAGCTGCTGCTCACACGGGTATGCCGGCGATGGCCGACGATTCGGGAATCACGGTTGACGCGTTACAGGGCGCACCGGGGATCCTCTCGGCCAGGTGGGCTGGAGAACCAAAATCGGATGCGCGCAATCTCGCCCTTGTGCTCGAGCAACTTGAGGGAATTGCCGAGCCGGCGCGCGGTGCATCCTATGTGTGTGTCATCGCCGTCGTCTACCCGGCGACCGAAGCGCAGCCGGCGACCGAATTCGCCGTCGAAGCGAGGTGGAGTGGGCATCTACTGACCGAGCCGCGAGGTACCAACGGCTTTGGATACGACCCGATCTTTGTTCCCGAGGGTCTGACTGTGACCAGCGCTGAGCTTGAGCCTGAGCAAAAAAATGCGATAAGCCACCGAGCCCGAGCCCTCGCCCTCGTTGCCGCCCGGCTTAACGGCTAGGGTTGCACGCATGACCGAACTCGCAGGAAAGCACATTCTTGTCACCGGAGCGACCGGTGGTTTGGGCTCTCGCTTGGTTCGCCAGTTGCTGGCCGCCGGTGCACAGGTGAGTCTTGCCGGTCGCGACGAGGCAACCCTCAACGCGCTCTCCCCAGAATCCGCTCGATACACGGTTGATCTCAGCGTTCCGGGAGCGGGCACTGCCCTGCTTGGTGCTGCGGCCGTGACCCCGCTGGACGGAATCGTAGCCGCCCACGGAGCCGTTGCTTTCGGGGCCGCCGGAGAACTGCCGAACACAGTTGCCCGCGCTCTGACGGCAATCAACCTTGAAAGCGTGGTCGAAATCATCAGCGCCGCGCCAGCGTATTTGGCCGAGTCAGCCGCTGCGGGGCGTGACCCATTCATTCTGACGATCAGCGGTGTCATCGCAGATATGCCCACCACGGGAATGTCTGCCTACGGCGCGGGCAAGGCGGGGCTCAAAGCATTCGTTGCTGCGGCATCCCGTGAATTGCGCCGCAGTGGCATTCGCCTGCTAGACGCGCGCCCCGGGCACACGATGACCGAGCTATCACTGCACCCCCTTGCGGGAACCGCACCCGCCATGGCAACTGGTCTCGATCCTGAGGCCGTTGCCTTACGCCTGGTTCAGGCAATCGTCAACGACGAGAAGGATGTTCCGGCCGACGCGTTCAGCTAAGCCTTCGGGTTGTGCTCGCCGTGGTGCTTGGGGTCGAAGACCTCGGGTGGCAAAACGACCTCGGCGTCGGTGGGAAGTTCGTCTGAGCCGTGCTTGCTCTTGGCTGCCCGGCGCGCCTTCCGAACCGATTGCACGTAGTGGATTGCGGTGGGAATCGCGATGATGAGCACGACCCCGATGAGAATGACGTCGATGTACGACTCGACGAACTCGGGCACCCCCGGAATCATGCTGATGAGGTAGCCGAACATCGTAAGACCGACACCCCAGATAACTGCGCCGATGAGGTTGTACAGCGAATATTTCTTCCAGGGCATGTGGCTGACACCAGCCGCGATGGGAGCGAATGTGCGCACAACGGGAACGAAGCGAGCAAGAATCACAGCAACACCGCCGAAGCGAATGAAGAATGCGTTCGTGCGATCAACATTCTGTTTTGAGAAGAATCCACTCTCTTTGCGCTCAAAAATGCGCGGACCGAAGTGGTGGCCGATCAAGTAGCCGGCCTCACCGCCCAGAAAGGCCGCGAGACCGATCACGAGGGCGACGATCCACACATTCGTACCGAAGGCGTTAACTCCTGAGCCGGCTTTTTCGTTCGCCAGGATTCCGGAGAGAATCAACAGGGTGTCTCCGGGAAGTAAGAACCCGATGAGAAGACCGGTTTCGGCGAAGACGATGAGGCCGACGCCGAGAAGCGCGAACGGACCGAATGTTTGAATCAGACCGTGGGGATCAAGACCCGGAATGGCACCCATGAGCGCGCTGGTAAGCATGACTCAAGGCTACCGTGGTTAGTTCTGAGAACTTGCCTTGCGTTCGCGGCGGTCGAGCATCCACGTTCTGAAACCTACGATGAGCGACGCCAAAATGAACCCACCACCAATGATGTACGCGGCGACCTTGACCTGCGGGATCGAGGCGGCGAAGTACCCCACGATGGTCAAGCCCACACCCCAAGCCAACGCACCCACCAGATTGCTCGTCAGAAACTTGAAGTAGTTCATTCGACCGATGCCGGCGATCCAGGGAACGAACACTCGCCCCCAGGGAATGAAGCGAGCAACGACCACCGACCACCAGCCGTATTTGTTGTAGTACCTCTCGGTTCTCGCGACCAGTTTGGTCATGCGCGGGCCGGTTTTCTTGTCAAGGTAGGGGCGGCCGAGGTGGCGACCCAGAATGAAGCCGAGCTGGTCGCCAATGAAGGCGGCGATGCCGACGCCGAGGGCAAGAACGACGATGTTGATCTTGTCGCTCGCGGTTGCCGCGACGATGCCTGCGGCAAACAGCAGCGAGTCGCCCGTGATGAACGGAATAAACACGCCCACGAACAGACCGGTGCCAGCAAAGACCAGACCCCAGACTGCGAGGTAGAAGAGGAATACTCCAACGTGACCGAGAAAGTCGGTCAGTTGAACGTCGAATGCTGCTGCATGAATAATCACGTGCGGAAGGAGGGACTTGAACCCTCACGCCTTGCGGCACCAGAACCTAAATCTGGCGTGTCTGCCATTTCACCACTCCCGCTGGTGGTTCAAGTCTATGCTCGGTGGCTTGCCCGCTCATTCGCTAGTCTTGCCCTTACGACTGCCTGAGAGAGACGGATGGCGCACTCGTGGAAAATCGCTTCCTGCCCTTGGACGGCCTGCGCGGGCTTGCCGCCATCGGCGTGCTCTCGTTCCACGTGGTGGTCTCGGCCACGAGTGACTTTCCGCAGTTGGACTCGCTCTATCTGCTTGTCGATTTTTTCTTTGTGCTGAGTGGTTTTGTGCTGTGGCCGAGCATCCCTCAGGAGCGTCGTCAACTAGGCCGGGCTTACGGGGCCTTTACCCTCAAGCGCGTTTTCCGCTTTTGGCCACTCGTCATCGTTGCGCTTCTCATCGCCACGTTTGTCCTGCAACTTGAACGTGATGTTTTCATGCTTCACGACAACTGGGATCCGCCCTTTGGCTATGTCACTGGCATGTCAGACCTCCACAAAGTGGGCATCTTTGCCTCGGCATATTTGTTGTTGCAGATTTGGGTTCCGCCGGCTCTGTACATGAATGTGCCGTTATGGTCACTTTCTGCTGAGTGGTTCGCCAACCTCATCTATGGCGCGTTGTCGTGGCTCAAATATGGCATCGGCATTATCGGCCTAATCGTGGTCGGCTACGGCATGCTCGGCTGGGGCTTGATGAACGACACTGAATGGATCGACGGCATCGGCCCGATTCGTGGTTGGGAAGCACTCGGTCGCGCCATGATCGGCTTCGGTCTGGGCCTTCTCCTGCGAAAGAATCTTGATCTGCTCGCACGCTTCCGAAACTGGTGGATGCTCGTCATCGCTCTCGCGTTGGTGGCGATACTCCCCTTTATTGAGAAGGAAACCCACTTCGATAGCTACCGCTACGCCATCACCTTGTACGCGGCGCCCATCTTTGCTCTGCTCATTCTGCAGGTCTCCACATTCACCGCTAATCCCAACGGTCGCTGGGGCAAGTTCCTCGCCTTCCTCGGTACCTATTCGTTTGGTATCTATGTGTTTCACCAGCCGCTCATGCAGGCCTGGAACACCATCATGGGCACCCCCAGCGGTGGTAAATACAACGATGACTGGATTTGGTTCTTCTTGCTCGAAGCCAGTGGCCTGACCTTCGTCTGCATTCTCATCACCTTTCTTGCGCGACGATTCGTTGAGGCGCCCCTGCAGAAACTGGGCAAGAAAATCATCGCTCGCGTATCGGCACCGCTGGGCAAGTAGCTCGGTTTCCCCGCGATTGTGGGGGCAGGCCCGCGCTGTGGAAAATTAGCGCCACCCTTGTGACGACCTGAGCAAGCTCGGGGTCATGAATTCTGCCCTCAGCGCTCTGATCGAGGAGGTTCGTGCCAGCGTCCTGGCCGACACGACCGATGTTGGCCCTCACACTGGCCACCCGACCCTGAGGGAGCGCACACAGCGCGGTGTTCGCTCCCTCTTGGAAACCCGCGCCGATCTTTCGGCCAGCAACGAGAGTGCCCTGGTGGAGCAGGCCATGGCCGCGCTCGCCGGCTTTGGAGCCCTGCAGCCGCTGCTTGACGACATCGATATCGAAGAAATCTGGATCAACGCGCCCGATCGCGTTTTTGTCGCTCGAGGAGGGCAGCCAGAACTCACTGCGCTGCGGCTCGAGCCCGAGCAGATTCGCCACATCGTTGAGCGCATGTTGCAGTTCACGGGTCGACGCGTTGACGCCTCAAGCCCATTCGTCGATGCTTCTCTGCCCGACGGTTCTCGCCTTCACGTGGTGATTCCCGACATCACCTCGCGGCACTGGTCGGTAAACATCCGCAAGTTTTCATCGACTGTGCGCACGCTCGACGACCTCGTGAAGAACGAGTCACTGACGGAGGCGGCCGCGCAACTTCTCGCCGACGAGATGCGAGCTGGCACGAACATCCTGGTTTCGGGTGCGACGCAGGCGGGCAAAACCACAATGCTTAATGCGCTCTTGGCAACGGTTGGAGAGCGGGATCGAATCGTCACCGTCGAAGAAACGTTTGAACTGAACTGTGGCGGCCGCGATGTCGTGGCGATGCAGTGTCGGCAGTCCAATCTCGAGGGCGCCGGTGAAGTCACTCTGCGCCGGCTCATCAAAGAGGCGTTGCGCATGCGCCCCGATCGATTGGTCGTCGGTGAGGTTCGTGAGGCCGAGAGTCTCGACCTGCTCATCGCCCTGAACAGCGGTTTGCCCGGCGCCTGCACCATCCACGGCAATTCGGCCGCTGATGCCCTGGCCAAACTGTGTACGCTGCCTCTCTTGGCTGGCCGCAATATCGATGCGAGTTTTGTGGTTCCGGCGGTTGCCTCGTGCATCGGACTCGTCGTGCATTGCGCGCTCGAGGCTGATGGCCGTCGTCGAGTGCGAGAGATCGCGCGAGTGACCGGCAAGGTGCGCGCTGGAGCCCTGACGACCGAGCGGGTGTATCCATGAGCGCCGCGCTGACGGCACTGGCGCTGTGCCTGGGTCTACTCGGTGGGCTGGGCGTTTTTCTGCTCATGATGAGGCGGGGTGTGCCGTCACCTGAAGTCGAACGCGAGCGTCCTGCCTCAAGAGAGCGCCCGAGCATCGGGCTAGTTTTAGCGGCCACCGCCCTGACTCTCGGATGCGGTGCCTTCGCTCTTCTCGCGACGGGAGTAGTCGGGCTGGCCATCGCGGCTGGGCTCGTCGGTGCGCTGGCGTTGCACTGGGTAGCTGGCCGACGCCGACGACGGCTGAGTCGACGAGTAGAGCAGGCCTACCCAGACCTCATCGAGGCAGTCATTTCGGGGGTTCGATCCGGTGATCGCCTGCTGGAGTCTCTCGCGGTTGCCTCTGGTCAGGGTCCGAGCGCCATCGCTGGGCCAGCGAAGCGATTCTGGGTTTCCGTGCAGGTGTCGGGAGATGTCAGCGCCAGTCTCGATGAGCTCAAAAATGCGTGGGCGTCGCCGACGGGTGACCTACTGATCGAAACGGTTCGCGTGGCCTATGAAGTTGGTGGTACCCGAGTGGTCGAAGTGCTGCGTGAACTTGCCGATCAGATTCGTCGTGATCGGAATACGCGTCGTGAGGTTGAGGCCAAACAAAGTTGGGTTCGGGTGGCCGCGCGGGTTGGAGTCGCTGCACCGTGGGTTGTCCTAGTTTTACTGTCTTTTAGGTCGGAGGCGGCCGTGGCCTATAACTCGCCAGCCGGGCTGGCATTGATCATCACCGGACTCGCTCTCAGTGTTGCGGCCTACCGGCTGATGCTGATGCTCGGCCGCACACCGACACCGACACGAATGTTTACGTCATGACGGGGCTGGCCTGGGTTGCACTCGGGGCAGGGCTCAGCGGCGGTTTTGGCCTCTGGTTGATCGCAAGTCGCGTCGCGTGGCCATCCGGTTCGCGATTGGAACGCCGAGTGGCACCCTGGGTGTCGGGCATCTCCGTAGAGGCCCACCGGGCTGTGGCTCAACGACTGCAGCGGCCGG
Source organism: Aurantimicrobium sp. (assembly GCA_024644865.1). Taxonomy (GTDB): domain Bacteria; phylum Actinomycetota; class Actinomycetes; order Actinomycetales; family Microbacteriaceae; genus CAIOLM01. Next base: position 574 of record JAHEGZ010000027.1, on the reverse strand, counting down.
GGTTGTCCCGACTCGTTGCGAGCAGGCTGCCGGGCTCTGCCAAGAATGTCTTGGGCGGTTCGAATGCCTGGGTAGCGACAGCGCTGGCGCGAGCAGGTATGGATGTCACTGTCGAGCAGTGGCGGGTGCGGGTAGTTGAGTTCGGGTTACTCGGGTCACTCGTCGGAGCGTGCGTCGGTGGGGCGTCCATCGCTCTTGGTCAAGGCAGCCTCGCAGGTTTGTTTGCGCTCGCCGTGGTTGGCGCAGCCGGCGGCGTGATCATCCGTCGCCAAATGCTGGTGCGCGCTGCCAAAGTGCGTACCGCACTGGTTCTTGAGGAGCTTCCGGTGGTGTGCGAGCTGCTCGCAATCTGCCTGACCGCAGGGGAGGGTCTTTCTGAGGCGCTCGGGCGAGTGGCTACGCGGGGAGCAGGTCCACTCAGTCACGAGTTGCGCAACGTACAACGATCTTCGGCGTTGGGCGTGCCTGTGACGGATGCACTTGCAGCACTCACCGCAAAACTCGACATCGCGCCGCTCTCGAGAAGCCTGGACCATCTGATTGCCGGGCTCGAGCGCGGAACTCCACTCGCCGA
>JAHEGZ010000020.1 GCA_024644865.1 Aurantimicrobium sp. | reverse complement strand
GTAGACCTGCTCAACCTGATCAAGGTCATGAAGGGCATTACGCACGGCGGTTTTGACTTTCGCGAGAGCAACAACTTTCACATCTACACTCTGGTCATCGGCTCGCAGGCACTGCACGCAACCGGCTACGCAATGGGTATCAAGTTTGACGGTGCCTACAACACCGGAAACCCCGAGACTGACCAGGCAGTCATCGTCTACTTCGGTGACGGCGCAACGAGCCAGGGCGACGTCAGTGAGGCACTCGTCTTCTCGGCCAGCCAGCAAACTCCGCAGGTTTTCTTCGTTCAGAATAACCACTGGGCCATCTCGGTCCCGGTGAGTGTTCAGGCGCGCGTTCCGATCTACCGTCGCGGCGAGGGCTTTGGCGTTCCCGGCACTCAGGTCGACGGCAACGACGTCTTCGCCAGCTACGCCGTCACCGCCAAGCTCATGGATGATGCTCGCTCGGGCAAGGGTCCGGCGCTCATCGAGGCCATGACGTACCGCATTCAGGCGCACACCACGAGCGATGACGCAACTAAGTACCGCAGCGAAAGCGACCTGGAAGAGTGGATTGCCAAAGATCCGATCTCACGCCTGGAGGCCTTCCTGCGCGACAAAGGTGCCGACGGCGCGTTTTTTGCCGAGGTGCACGAGTCGGCTGCTGACTTCGCCGCAGATATTCGCAACCGCACGCTGACTGTCACTAACCCCGACATTTTTGAGACCTTCGACAAGGTCTACTCGCATCCGCACCCGGTGATGGAAGAGCAGAAAGCCTGGCTCCAGTCCTACGAAACTTCGTTCGGTGAGGAGGGAGGTGCCGCGTGACCATTGAAAACATGCCACTCGGCAAAGCCATCAACGCGGGTCTGCGCAAGGCGCTCGCCGACAACGACAAAGTGCTCATTATGGGCGAAGACATCGGCACGCTCGGTGGAGTCTTCCGCATCACCGAGGGACTGCAGTCGGAGTTCGGAACCAATCGCGTGTTTGATACCCCACTCGCCGAGTCGGGCATCGTCGGTACCGCTATCGGTTTGGCCATGCGTGGCTACCGCCCGGTCTGTGAGATTCAGTTCGACGGATTCATCTACCCGGCGTTCGACCAGATCACCAGCCAGCTCGCCAAGCTGACCTTCCGTCACGAGGGCAAGCTACCCATGCCGGTGGTCATCCGTGTTCCCTACGGCGGACACATCGGTGCGGTTGAGCACCACCAGGAGAGCAACGAGGCGTACTTCGCGCACACGGCGGGCCTTCGCTTGGTGAGCCCCAGCAACGCGCACGACGCGTACTGGATGATTCAAGAAGCCATCGCCTCGGATGACCCTGTGCTGTTCTTCGAGCCTAAGAGCCGTTACTGGCCCAAGGGAGACGTCAACCTCGCGGGCAACCCCACGCCTCTGCACTCGGCGCGAGTCGCTCGACCCGGAACCAATGTCACACTCGTAGGACATGGCGCCATGGTGACCATGCTGCTTCAGGCAGCCGAGATCGCTCAGGAAGAGGGTACCAGCGTCGAGGTCATTGACCTGCGCTCGCTCTCTCCGGTTGACTACCCCACCATTCTTGAGTCGGTTCGCAAGACCGGTCGAGTTGTCGTAGCTCAGGAGGCCTCGCAAAACGTGAGCCTTGGTTCTGAGATTGCGGCCACGATCACTGAGCGCGCGTTCTACTCTCTCGAGGCTCCGGTGCTTCGCGTCTCCGGTTTTGACACTCCGTTCCCGCCGGCCAAGCTGGAAACCATCTTCCTTCCCGACGCAGACCGCATCCTCGATGCTGTCGACCGAGTACTGAGTTACTGACAGGAGCAGACGTGAGCGCATCTAAGTTCTATCTGCCCGATGTGGGCGAAGGCCTGACCGAGGCTGAGGTCGTCACCTGGAAGGTCGCAGTGGGCGACCGAGTCACCATCAACCAGATTCTGGTCGAGATTGAGACGGCCAAGTCGCTCGTCGAACTGCCCAGCCCGTTTGAGGGTGTTGTCACTGAACTCCTGGTGCCCGAAGGAACCACCGTCGAGGTGGGCACCCCGATCATCACGATTTCGAGCGAGGGCCACTCTCAGCTCACCGCTCCGACTCCCACTCTGGCTCAGGCCGCCATGGCAAACGAGGTTTTTGTCACTGACGAAACCGAAACGGATGGCGCACAAGACGTTCAAACAGAAGGCTCCGGCGCCGTGCTGGTCGGCTACGGAGTTGCCGGACACGGCGCTACCCGGCGTCGTCGCGGTCACGCCGCCGCTGCTCAGGCAAGTCACGCGGCAGCCAATGCCGCCGCTGCCGCAAAGGCAGGACACACTCCGGGTGAACCGGGTGCCCCGGCTACCGCCGCATCCGCGGTTACGCCAGCCACACCCGCCGCGCCTATTCGCTCGAGCCTGCCGATTGCCGATGCGCTGCCGGTTATCGCCAAGCCGCCGATTCGCAAGCTAGCCAAGGATCTCGACGTCAATCTGGCCGAAGTTCAGGGCACGGGCATCGCCGGTGAGATCACGCGTGACGATGTGATTCGTCATGCCTCACAGGCCAGCGTGTTCCGCAATATTGTGACGCCCGATTTGCCGGCGGAGCGTGAAGAGCGCATCCCGGTCAAGGGCGTGCGCAAGGCCATTGCCACGGCGATGACCCAGAGCGCCTTCACCGCACCTCACGTGAGCGTATTCGTCGACGTCGACGCCACGCGCACGATGGAGTACATCAAGCGCCTGAAGAACTCTCCCGACTTTGCCGGGGTCAAGGTGTCACCGCTACTGGTCATGGCCCGCGCCATCATCTGGGCGGTTCGACGGAACCCCACCGTGAATGCCACCTGGACCGACAAAGAGATCATCGTCAAGCACTTTGTAAACCTGGGTATCGCTGCCGCGACTCCGCGCGGACTGATTGTGCCGAACATCAAAGAGGCTCAGGCGATGAACCTGCGCGAGCTCGCCGAGGCGCTCGAGAAGCTGACCCTGGATGCCCGCGACGGCAAGACACAGCCGACCGATATGGCTAACGGAACCATCACCATCACCAACATCGGCGTCTTCGGCGTCGATACCGGTACCCCGATTCTCAACCCGGGAGAGTGCGCAATCATCGCACTCGGAACCATCAAGCAGAAGCCGTGGGTTGTCGACGGCGAAGTTCGTCCGCGCTTTGTCACGACCGTGGGCGGAAGCTTCGACCATCGCGTGATCGACGGCGACGTGGTCAGCCGCTTTATCGCGGACGTCGCCAGCGTGCTCGAAGAGCCCGCGCTGTTGCTCGACTAGTTTTTGGTTTCGATGCGCGCTTCGCGCAACTCAACCAGCGACTAGCTCTCGAGCAATGCCATAGCTGCGTTGTGCCCGCCGATGCCGCTGACGGCACCACCGCGCTGAGCGCCCGAGCCACACATCAGGATGCGCGGGTGATCCGTGCCCACACCCCACCGAGCAGCTGGCGTCGACAGGTCGGCGTCGTCTTCGAGCCACGGCCACGAGAGCAGTCCGTGAAAGATGTTTCCGCCCGTCATGTTGAGGGCATCCTCGAGGTCAATCGAAGTCTTACCCTCGACGCACAGCTCGCCGTTGCCGTCGTGGGCGAGGCAGTCTTCGATCGGTTCGGCGAGAACCGAGTTGAGCGACTCGAGCACGGCGGCCACGAGTTTGGCTCGCATCTCGTTGTTGTTCTTGCGGGTGAGTAGAGCATGCGGAACGTGGAGTCCGAAGACGGTGAGCGTCTGGTAGCCGGCGGCCCGAAGCTCCGGCGAAAGGATGCTCGGGTCAGATAGCGAGTGGCAGTAGATCTCACAAGGTAGAGGCGAGGGAATCTCGCCAGCCACACCGGATGCGTATCCGGCGGCCAACTGCGAGTAATTCTCGTTGATGTGAAAAGTTCCGCCGAATGCCTGCTCGGGGGTAACCGAGGTGTCAGCAAGTTTCGGCAGTCGCCTCAACAACAAATTGACTTTAATTTGAGCGCCCTCCGGGCGCACGGAGGCGGGCAGTGGTTTGCCAGTGAGTTCACCAAGCACCCACGGTGACACGTTCGCCAGCACCCAGTCGGCGTTAATCGTGTGGGAGACACCTTCAACCGTGACGTCAACCTCGGACGCTCTACCAGCGCTGCCGCCACGAATCGCTGTTACCTCAGCCGACGTGATGATCTCGGCACCCGCCTGGCGAGCTGCTCGGGTCAGTTCGCCCGAGACGGCACCCATGCCGCCGACCGGAACGTCCCAGTCGCCGGTGCCACCACCAATCACGTGGTACAAAAAACAGCGGTTCTGATCGAGTGACTCTGACTCTGCTGAGACGAATGTGCCGATGAGACCGTCGGTCAGTGCTACTCCGCGAGCGATGTCACCCGTGAGGTCGGCTTCAATGACCTCGGCAAGCGGGCGTTCGATGAACGCGTTCCAGATTTCGTCGTCGCCGACCAGGTCGCGCACTTCCGACCGAGTCAGCAGCGGGTCGGTGACGCTGGGCCAGAGCTTTTCGGCAAGACGGGCGGTCTTGCCGTAGAACGTTGCGAATCCGGCAGCGTCACTTGCCTCGCCGATGCGCGCGAACGAAGCCGCGGTGGTTGCGGCGTCCTGGTTGTCGACGAGCAATCCTTTTTCGGGGGCGCCGGGAACCGGGGTGTACGACGAGTAGCGACGGCGGGCCAGTCGGATCTCAAGACCCAGGTCGTCGATGATGCGCTGCGGAAGAAGCGACACCAGATACGAATAGCGCGAGAGTCGCGCATCCACGCCCTCGAAAGCTTCGGTCGAAATTGCCGCACCCCCGACATGGTCGAGGCGCTCGAACACGGCCACCGAGCGACCCGTTCGGGCCAGATAGGCGGCGGCGGTCAGCCCGTTGTGGCCGCCACCGACAATGACAACGTCGTAAGTCTTCTTCACTTGTGAAACGATAGCGGGATGAGCGCAACGATGCCGATCAAGCTGAACGAGAAAACCTTCTTCGGGCAACCTCGACCCCTCGTCACCATTTTCGGCGTCGAGATGTGGGAGCGGTTCTCGTTCTACGGCATGCAGGGCATCCTGCTTCTGTACATGTTCTATCCCGTCGCTCAAGGTGGTCTGGGGATGCCCCAGCCGATTGCCGTCGGAATCATCGGGGCCTACGGCGGAAGTGTCTACCTCGCGACAATCGCTGGCGCGTGGCTTGCCGACCGCGTCTTCGGATCCGAACGCGTGCTCTTCTACGCAGCGATACTGGTGATGTTCGGACACATCGCTCTCGCTGTCTTGCCCTCGTACGCCGGCCTCACCGTGGGTCTTATCACGATTGCTCTCGGAGCCGGTGGCGTGAAGTCGAACGCGACCAGCGTGGTCGGTCAGCTCTACGAGCCCGGTGATGTTCGCCGCGATGCGGGCTTCTCGCTGTATTACCTGGGCATCAACCTAGGCGCGTTCGCCGGACCGCTGGCGACCGGCCTGCTTCAGACGACCATGGGGTTTCACTGGGGATTTGGCCTAGCCGCCGTGGGAATGGCCGCCGGGCTCACCCAGTACACTTTCGGTCGTCGACGCCTGCCGGCCTCAACCCGGGATGTGCCCAACCCGCTGCCCAAGCAAAACCGGTGGGGCATTCTCGCATTCGCCGTGGGTGGTCTCGTGGTTATCGCGGTGCTGCTCTGGGCCCAGGTGATTCGGGTCGACAACCTGGCTGGCGTCATCACTCTCGCCTCGGCGGCAGCGGCAATTTCGTACTTCATCGTCATGCTGACCAGCTCGCGCATCACCCACATCGAACGCCTGCGGGTCGCGGCCTTCATTCCGCTGTTCATCGGCACCGCGGCATTCTGGTCGCTGTACCAGCAGCAGTTCACCGTGGTCACGGTGTTCGCCAACGACCAACTCAACTTGGACATCTTCGGCTGGAAGATGCCTGTCTCGTGGGTGCAGTCGATCAACCCCGTGTTCATCATCGTTTTGTCGGGTGTCTTCGCCGCTCTGTGGACTCGCCTCGGCACTAAACAGCCGAGCACACCGATCAAGTTTGCGCTGGGAATCATGGGCGTTGGCATCGGATTCCTGCTCTTCTTGCCGATTGCTCATGCGGGTGCTCACGCGGCTCCGCTGTTGGCACTGGTGGGCATCCTGTTCGTGTTCACGATCGCTGAGCTGCTGATTTCACCGGTCGGACTCTCTGCCGCAACCAAGCTCGCGCCTCAGGCGTTCCGCACGCAGATGATCGCCCTACTGTTCTTGGCATCGGCTCTGGGAACCGCGATGTCAGGCCAGCTCGCACAGTTCTACAACCAGCAGGACTCGTCCGCGTACTTCGCAATTTCGGGTATCGCCGCAATCGCCATCGGCGTCGTGCTCGTTCTGCTGAGCCGGTGGATTATCAAGATGATGGGAGGCGTGCGCTGATGGCTCGTCGAGAAGCAACCTTTACCGATGCCTGGGGTGTCGAGATCACCTACGACGCCTATGAGCTCGACAACGTGAAAGAGGCCCGCGGTGTCGTGCTCCTCGTGCACGGCATCGGCGAGCATGCGGGTCGTTACCACCACGTCGCTGCGGCGTTCAATTCGGCCGGTTACATTGTGTACGCACCGGATGTTCGTGGCCACGGCCGCACCGGCGTCAAAGCCGCCGGCGGCGACCTAAGCAAGCTCGGCGCACTCGGGCCTGGCGGGCTCACCGCTGCAATCGCAGACTTGACTGAACTCACCGTAATCATCCGCTCGGAAAACCCCGGGCTGCCGGTGGTTTTGCTTGGCCACAGTATGGGATCAATCCACGGCCAGATTCTGATCAACGACCACGCGGCCGACTACGAGGCCGTCATCTTTACCGGCGCCTGCTCGCGCACGCTCGGCAACATGGCCGCGGGTGATTTGAACAAGCCATTCAAAGTGCCCGGCGGCACCGGACACGAGTGGCTCAGCCGCGACCCGGCTGTGTGGCAGGCCTTCAAAGAAGACCCATGGACATTCGACGCCGACGTTCTCAAGATTTATGGCATCCCTGCTGGTCTTCGACTCTTCGGCCGCCCGTTCAAGTACATGTCGGAGGTGCCGATTCTCATCGCGGTCGGTCAAGAAGATTCACTCGGCGGCGAGAAGAGCGCCCTCAAGCTCGCCGACGATTACATCAAACGCGCGAACCAGACCGACGTTAGCGTCATCGTCTACCCGGGCGCCAGGCACGAGGTGTTCAATGAGACGAATAAGCAGCAGGTTCTCGACGACGTTATTTCGTGGCTGACTGAACGCGTCTCCTAGTGCCGTCCCTGGTCGAGAAGCCCGCAGGGCGTATCGAGACCACCAACGGTAGGCTGGAAACATGACCGACGCACGTGCCCAGCTGATTAAGTACATCTCCGAAGACGCCGTTTTTCATGGGGACTTCACGCTGACGAGCGGCAAGAAGGCGACCTATTACGTTGACCTGCGCAAGGTCAGCCTCGACCACCGTGTTGCCCCCCTCATCGGCAAAGTGATGCTCGAGCTGGTACAGCAGATTCCAAACGTGGATGCAGTCGGCGGGCTCACCATGGGTGCTGATCCGATTGCGACCGCCGTGTTGCATGCGGGTGCTGCGGCTGGCGCATCCATTGACGCTTTTGTTGTTCGCAAGGAGCCCAAGGACCACGGTCGCGGTCGCCAGGTCGAAGGCCCTGACGTCAATGGCAAGCGCGTTGTCGTGCTCGAAGACACCTCGACCACCGGAGGCTCGCCGCTGGCCGCCATCGAGGCACTCGAAAAGGCCGGTGCCATCATCGTGGGTGTTGCCGTCGTCGTCGACCGCAACACGGGCGCTAAAGAGCGCATCGAAGCTGCCGGCTACCCGTACTTCTCGGCTATCGGCTTGGCCGACCTCGGGCTCGAGTAAGCCATGAAGGCGCTGGGCTGGATCGGGCTGATTCTGGCTCTGGTGCTTCTCATTGCGGCAGCGGTTATTGGCGGACTCTGGTTCGGCAAGCAGTCGATGACTGCGACGACACCTGTCGCGTCACCGGGCCACACAGTCGCCGCGCCCAAGTACGGGACGGTTTCGTGGGAAAAGTTGAATCCTGGTGACTGCGTCATCGGGTTTGCGAACGCGTGGCAAGACAGCTACACCGTGGTTTCCTGTGATGCCGCCCACAGCGCGCAGCTTCTCGTGAGAGCTGCCGCGCCGAGCGCACCCGATGATTTTCCGGGAGTGAAGGTTGTGGCGAAAGAGGCCGCCAAACTATGCGCGAACCCGACGATCATGGATTCCGTCGCTGCCAAACTTTACTCAGAACTGCTAGTTGAAATCGCCTATCCCCAAACGGAAATCGAGTGGTCGCGCGCGCCCCACTTCGACTGCTTCGTCACAGCGCCGACGGGTCAGTTTTTGACGACCAACCTGATGCCAGTGACTCACTAGGGAATCAGCAGCGACTTGCCCGTCGTGCGACGAGCCTCGAGCTCGCGGTGAGCTTGGGCTGCGTCGGCCAGAGGGTAGGTCTGGTCGATCCGCACGGTGACATCACCCGCGAGCACCGCATCGGTGACCTCTTTCCAGCGCCAAGCACGCTCGGCGGGCTCGGCGACAAAGTCGAACAGCGTCGGGCG